>JANYFA010000008.1 GCA_025362895.1 Sphingomonadaceae bacterium
GCCCATCCCCGCAACCATGCCAGCACCCGAAATCGCGCCGTTCCCCGCGCCACCGGCAACTGCGACCAGCTCACATCGCCGACCGGCAAACCGGGTCGGAAAAACCCCGGCAGAAAGGCTCATGAATAAGACGGGCTAGGCTCTGTTGTGCTATCCAGACCACGAGACACTCTTTCCATGTAAGCAGCCTGAATTTTTGTGGTACCTTCCATGCACACAAAAAGCTCGCGAGAAATTGATCGGTAGGCTAGTAAAAAGAGATGCTCTTCGTTCGTTGGATCAAACACCGATGTATCAAGGGTCCGAAATATATCAGCATCATGTCTTGCACAAAACCGCATAAAAGTAGAAGCGTTGTTTCGACCGATCGATTTTAGCTCAATCTCGGGCCCCGAACCGCTAAAGCGATTCACCATCATCAAGACGTGATTGTCATGGCTCATTAAGTCAAATACGCGAGCATTCTGTATTGAATGCGCTCGTATGGCCTTATCTGTGCACTTGAGACCAGGGTTCAGGCATCGTGCGTATTTAGTATTCTGACGCTTAAAAAAACGTGCTAAATCTTCTCCGCTCGGCATGCGCTTAATCTCAGTTCATACCGCCGGCAGATAAATCTCGCCTCCCTCCGCCCGGAACTTCGCGCTCATCTCCGCCATCCCCGCGTCGACGGCAGCGTCGCCCGCCGCGACCATGTCGCCCGTGTTCATGCCGGCCGCATAGTCGCGGACTTCGCGGGTGATCTTCATGCTGCAGAACTTCGGGCCGCACATGCTGCAGAAGTGCGCAGTCTTGGCGCCCTCCGCCGGGAGGGTCTCATCGTGGTATTTGAGGGCGGTTTCGGGGTCGAGGCTGAGGTTGAACTGGTCGCGCCAGCGGAAGTCGAAGCGGCTGCGGCTGAGCGCGTCGTCGCGCAGCTTCGCCGCCGGGTGGCCCTTCGCCAGATCGGCGGCGTGGGCGGCGATCTTGTAGGTGATGACGCCGACCTTGACGTCGTCGCGGTCGGGCAGGCCGAGGTGTTCCTTGGGCGTAACATAGCACAGCATCGCGCAGCCGAACCACCCGATCATCGCCGCGCCGATGCCGCTGGTGATATGGTCATACCCCGGGGCGATGTCGGTCGTCAGCGGCCCCAGCGTGTAGAACGGGGCCTCGCCGCATTCCGCCAGCTGCTTCTCCATGTTGACCTTGATCTTGTGCATGGGGACGTGGCCGGGCCCCTCGATCATCACCTGGCAGTCCTTCGCCCACGCCCGCTGCGTCAGCTCGCCCAGCGTTTCGAGTTCGGCGAACTGCGCGCGGTCGTTGGCGTCGGCGATGCTGCCGGGGCGGAGGCCGTCGCCGAGCGAGAAGGAAATGTCATAGGCGCGCGCGATCTCGCAGATCTCGTCGAAATGGGTGTAGGTGAAATTCTCCTTGTGGTGCGCAAGGCACCATTTGGCGTGGATCGACCCGCCGCGGCTGACGATGCCGGTAACGCGGGCGGCGGTCAGGTGGATGTACGCGAGGCGGACGCCGGCGTGGATCGTGAAGTAATCGACGCCCTGCTCGGCCTGTTCGATCAGCGTGTCGCGATAGATTTCCCACGTCAGGTCCTCGGCGACGCCGCCGACCTTTTCGAGCGCCTGGTAGATCGGCACCGTGCCGATCGGGACCGGCGAGTTGCGAATGATCCATTCGCGCGTGGTGTGGATGTTGCGCCCGGTCGACAGGTCCATGACGGTGTCGGCCCCCCAGCGCGTCGCCCAGACCAGCTTCTCGACCTCCTCCGCGACGCTGCTCGCGACGGCGGAGTTGCCGATGTTGGCGTTGATCTTGACGAGGAAGTTGCGCCCGATTGCCATCGGCTCGGCCTCGGGGTGGTTGATGTTCGCCGGGATGATCGCGCGGCCGCGGGCGATCTCGCTGCGGACGAATTCGGCGGTGACATAGTCGGGAATGTCGGCCCCGAAGCTCTCGCCGTCACGGACCTGGGCGATGTTCGCGCGGCCGATATTCTCGCGGATGGCGACATATTCCATCTCGGGGGTGATGATGCCGCGCCGGGCGTAGGCGATCTGGGTGACGTTCGCCCCGGCCCGCGCGCGCAAGGGGGAGCGCTGGACGTGGGGGAACGCCTCGGTATTGGCGCGGGCGTCGAGGGTGGCGCGCCCGGTCAGGCCGTTGTCCTCGGGGCGGACTTCGCGCCCGAGGTAGCGCTCGACATCGCCGCGCCCCTCGATCCACGCGCGGCGGAGTTCGGGCAGGCCGGCGTAAACGTCGATGACGGCGGCGGCGTCGGTGTACGGGCCGCTCGGGTCGTAGATGCGGACGGGGGGTTCGTTCGCCGATTCCTCGAGCACCACCTCGCGCATGGCGACGCGCAGGTCGGGGAACAGCTGGCCGGGAACGAAGATCTTGCGCGACCCCGGCAGCGGGCCGGTGGTAACGGGCATTTCGATGGGGGAATTGATGTCGGCCATGCGCGCATACTCCATTACGGGGAGTGCGCGCGGGTTGAGCCGCGAACGCCCTCCCTCCGCCGGGGTCAACCGGATCAGGTTCGGCGGGTCGCAGCCGTCAGCTGCCTCTCAGCCGATAACACCGGCCCCCCGGGGACAAGGTGGTTGTACTCCGATGGAGGCGGGGGTCAATGCGTCAACACCGCTGCGTGGTCGGGAAGAAGCTCGCTCGCCCACCCCTTGTCGGTCCCGCACACCTGGTCCCAGAAGCGGAAGTACAGGCCGTAGTTGCAGCGGTAGTGCCGGTGGTGGAGGTGGTGGTGCGACGCGGTGATCATCACCCTGCCCCACCAGCCCGCGACCCACGATCGCGGGTAGATCTCCCATCCCATGTGATTGGTGACGCCGTTCCACGTCATGACCGTGAGGACGACCATCAGCGCGGCGAGGTGGATGGGGATGACGAACGCGAGTAATGGGATAACGACCGCGCCCGACGCGGCTTCGGTCCAGTGGAAGCTCATGGCGGCCCAGGCGGTCGGCGGGCGACTGGCGTGGTGGACGGCATGGACGCGGGCGAACACCGCCGGGCGGTGCATCCAGCGGTGGCTCCAATAGAAATAAGTGTCGTGGGCGAACAGGAAAACGAAGGCGCTGACCGGTAAGGCCAGCCAGCCGCCAAAGCCGTGCGGCGCGCCGTCGTAGATCGCGGTCCACCCGCGCGCCTGCCACAGCGCCCCGACGATCCCAGCGGGGACGCCGTAGATCGCCGCCGCCAGCAGCGAATATAGGATTTCGCGGCGAACTTGCGCCGGGCGCTTGTCGGCGGCGGGGCCAGCCTTGGGGTGGCGGCGCAAGGTCAGCGCCGCGAAGACCCCGCTCATCGCAAAATAGCGCACCGCGACGATCAGCGTCATCAGCGCGGCACCGGCGGCTAGAGAGCGGGCGAGGTCCATCGCGCGCTGTGTAGCGCATCGCCGACGCGGCGCGAAGCGACGCGGCGTCGCTGGTTGGGGGGGCTTTCACCCTCCCCGCCGTGAACGCCGGATAACGAACGCATTCAGACAACGGCCACAGCGCGGCAAGTAGCACAGCTTATCGTTAGCGAGAGGAGCGTTAGATGACCATCAAGTCGACTTTGCTGATCTGCGGTGCGGCGGCATTGGCCGCACTGGCCCCCGTCGCCGCATCGGCCCAGAGCAGTTTCTCGTTTTCGATCGGCTCAGGCTATGGCGGATATTCGGGGTATAACGCCCCGGCCTATTACGGCTATGCGGCCCCGAACTACGGCTACGCGAACCAATATGGCGGCAACGGCTATTCGGGGTACGGATGGCATGAGCGCGCCGGGTATGACGAGGATGGCCGCTACGGCTACGACCCCTATGAGCGCGCCCGGCTGGAGCAGCAGCGGCGGTATCAGCATCAAGCGCATGAACAATATGAGCGGCAGCGCGAGTATCAGCACCGCCTCGCCGAATGGCGTCGCCAGCGCGCTTATTACGACGACGATGGTGACTGATCCACTTTGAAGTCGCCTCCCGCGCGGTCCGTCCGGCCGCGCGGGTTTATCGGCGATGGCGTGAGGCGCGCGAATGCGCCGCCCTGTCCACGCCCGCGTATCCGGGTTATGCCTGCCGCCGATGGAATTCGACCTGATCCTTGCCGGCGGCGGGCTGGCCAACGGGCTGATCGCGCTGCGGCTCGCGGCGCTGCGGCCCGAGCTGCGGGTCGCCATCGTCGAGGCGGGGGCGAGTGTCGGCGGCAACCATAGCTGGTCGTCGTTCGTCGCCGACGTGACGCCCGAACAGGCCGCGTGGACCGCGCCGCTGATGGCGCATCGGTGGGACCGCTACTCGATCCGCTTCCCCGATCATGTCCGGACGCTCGACTCGGGGTATCGGACGGCGACGTCGGCCACGCTGGCGGCGGCGGTTGCGGCGGCGGGCGTCACGGTGCTGACCGACGCGGAGATCGTGGCGCTCGAGGCGACGCAGGTGACGCTGGCCGATCAACGGACGCTGACCGCGACGGCGGTGATCGATGGGCGCGGGCAGGGGGCGCCAAGCGGACAGAAGCCCCCGCTCGACCTGCGCGCGCAGAAATTCCTGGGGCTGGAGGTCGAACTGACCGCTGGCCATGGTCTCGACGGCCCGATCATCATGGACGCGACGGTGCCGCAGCTCGACGGCTACCGCTTCGTCTACACCTTGCCGTTCGGACCGCGCACGGTGCTGGTCGAGGATACCTATTACAGCGACGGGCGCGACCTGGCCCCTGACGTACTGCGTGCGCGCGTGCTGGACTATATCGCGGCCCAGGGGTGGACCGTCGCGCGCGTCATTCGCGAGGAGACGGGGATTCTGCCGATAGCACTGAACGGCGACATCGCCGCGTTCTGGGACGCCGCGCCGCCGGTCGCCGCCGTCGGCCTGCGCGCCGCGTTGTTCAACCCGATCACTGGGTACAGCTTTCCCGACGCGGTGCGGGTCGCCGACCTGATCGCCGGGTTGCCGTCGCTCGATGCGCCGCGCGTTTATGCCGCCCTGCGACACCACAGCGAAAAGACGTGGGCGGACCGGCGATTCTATCGCTTTCTCAACAGGATGCTGTTCGATGCTGCGGCCCCGGCGGAACGGTGGCGGGTGTTGCAACGCTTCTACCGGCTTGACGCCGACCTCGTGCGGCGGTTCTACGCCGGTCAGTCGACGTGGTGGGATATGGTCCGAACCATGGTCGGGCGTCCGCCGGTGCCCCTCTCGCGCGCGCTCGGCGTCGTGCTGCGCTCGTGAGCGCATGAGCCTTGAAGGAAACAGGATGACGACGGCAAAGACCGCAGCGGTAATCGGCAGTGGGTTCGGCGGGCTGGCCCTCGCCATCCGCCTCCAGTCGGCGGGAATTGCGACGACGCTGATCGAACAGCGCGACAAGCCCGGCGGGCGGGCGTATGTTTTCGAAGACGAGGGCTTCGTCTTCGATGCCGGGCCGACCGTCATCACCGATCCATCGTGCCTCGAGGAGCTGTGGGCGCTGAGCGGGCGCAAGCTGTCGGACTATGTCGAGCTGATGCCCGTCACGCCGTTCTACCGGCTGATGTGGGAAAACGGCTATGTCTTCGATTATTCGAACGACGACGACACGCTGTTCGCGCAGATCAAGGCCAAGAACCCGAAGGACGTCGCCGGTTACAAGCGCTTCCTTGAGTATAGCGAGAACGTCTTCCGCGAAGGCTATGAAAAACTTGGCCACGAGGCGTTCCTCGACTTTGGCACGATGATGAAGGCGGCGCCGCAGCTGATGCGCTACGAGGCGTTCCGCTCGGTCTATTCGATGGTCAGCCGTTACATCGAGGACCCGCAGCTGCGCGAGGCGTTCAGCTTCCACTCGCTGCTGGTCGGCGGCAATCCGTTCAAGACGAGCGCGATCTATGCGCTGATCCACGCGCTCGAAAAGAAGTGGGGCGTGTGGTTTCCGCGCGGTGGCACCGGCGCACTGGTCAAAGGCATGGTCAAGCTGTTCGAGGACCTTGGCGGCACCGTGATGATGGGCAACGGGGTCAAGGCGATCCGCGCCGAGGGGGCGACCGTTACCGGCGTCACCACCGCCGACGGCTGGTCCGGGACCTTCGATGCGGTGGCGTCGAACGGCGACATCGTCCACACCTATCGCGATCTGCTCGCCGATCATCCGCGCGGACGGCAGGCGGCGGGGATGATGAAGTGGAAGAGCTTCTCACCGTCGCTGTTCGTCATCTATTTCGGGCTAAAGCGCGAGCATCCCGATATCCGCCACCACACGATCGTGTTCGGCGATCGCTACCGTGAGCTGCTCGACGATATCTACAAGAACGGCGTCGTCGCCGACGATTTCTCGCTGTATCTCCACCACCCGACCGCGACCGATCCGTCGATGGCGCCGCCGGGGTGCAGCGCCTTCTATGTCCTCTCGCCCGTCCCGCACATGGGCAAGTACAAGGGCGACTGGGCGGTGGAGGGCAAGCTGTACGCCGATCGCATCCTGGACACGCTCGAGGCGACGATGATCCCCGGCCTGCGGAACGACCTCGTGACGATGCGGACTTTCACCCCCCAGGACTTTGCCGTCGAGTTGAACGCCCATCTCGGCAGCGCCTTCAGCCTCGAACCCGTGCTGTGGCAAAGCGCGTTCTTCCGCACGCACAACCGCGACGACGTGTTGAAGAACCTGTACTTCGTCGGGGCCGGCACGCATCCCGGCGCGGGCATCCCCGGCGTCGTCGGTTCGGCCAAGGCGACCGCGAAGCTCATGATCGCCGACATGAGCGCGGTGGGTATCGGGCATAATTCGGTCGCGATGGCGGCGGAGTGATATCCAGGTGACGCGCCTGTGACGGGCGCGCCATGACCGATGCTCTTGTCGCGGCGAGCCGGGCGGCCATCGCCCGCGGGTCGAAAAGTTTTGCGTTGGCGTCGCGGCTGTTCGACCCCGTCACTCGCGACCGCGCGACGCTGCTGTACGCCTGGTGCCGCTATGCCGACGACGTGATCGACGGTCAGGTCGACGGCTTCAGGCGCGTTGCCAGCGTCGAGACGGCGACCGAACGGCTGACGGCGCTGGAGGCGGGGACGCGGGCGGCGCTGGCACATTCGGTGAGCAGGCTTTCTGACGGCGGGGGAGAAGAAACGGTCGACCCCGCAACCATCGCCTTCGCCGCGCTCGCCCGCGTTGCCGCCGAAACGGCGATGCCCGCGCGCTTTCCCCTCGACCTGATCGAGGGGTTCCGCTCCGACGTCGAGGAGCGCCGGTTCGTGACGTTCGATGACACACTCACCTATTGCTACCACGTCGCCGGGTGCGTCGGCGTGATGATGGCGATTGTCATGGGCGTCCCCCCCGACGACGAGGCGACGCTCGACCGGGCGTGCGATCTCGGCCTTGCGTTCCAGCTTGATAATATCGCCCGCGACGTGATCGAGGATGCCGCGAACGCGCGATGTTATTTGCCGGAGGCGTGGCTGGGGGAGGCGGGGCTGACCCTGGCGACCTATGCCGCTCCCGCCAACCGGGCCGCACTCGCGAGCGTCGTCGCCCGGCTTGTGGACGAGGCCGAGCATTATGCCGCGTCGTCGCGCTATGGAACGCCGAAGCTGTTGTGGCGGTCGGCATGGGCGGTGCTGGCGGCGGCGGATATCTACGGCGGCATCGGACACCGGGTTCGCGCCGAAGGAGCTGCTGCGCTCGACCGCCGGGTGATGACCAGCGGGCGCGAGAAATTCGCGGCGATCGCGCGGGCGCTGCCGGCGGCGATTACGCGGCGTCGGCGTTGGGCGATGGCGCCATCTCGCGCTGGACTTTGGACCCGGCCGACGTCCTGATCCGCCCGCCGCCGTTCGCCTCGAGCTTGGCGAGCAGTTCGCGAACCGGCGGCGCATAGACGAAGCCGAACGACACCGTCCCCGCCTTGGTTTCGACGACGTGGTGCAGGCGGTGCGCCTGGACGATGCGCTTCATGTAACGCCCGCGCGGCACCCACGACACCGGCACCCGGCGGTGGACGATGATGTCGTGGAAACCGAAATAGATCACGCCGTAGACCGTCACGCCGATGCCGACCCACAACAGCGCGCTGCCGAAGCCGAGGACGGTGCCAGCGAAGATCAACGCGATCGCCGGGGCCGCCCCCATTACGGCGAACCAGTCGTTCGCCTCGAGGACGCTGTCGCGCGGTTCGTGATGCGAGCGGTGGAGTCCCCACATGAACCCGTGCATCACCCAGCGGTGGGCGACATAGGCGACCCCCTCCATCGTGGCGAGCGCGGCGAGGGCCAAGGCGATGCCGCCCGAAGTTGGTACATTGAGGTTCATGTTCATTTCTATAAAACGTCGCAGGGGGGTTTGCATCCCCGCTGTTTCGCCGCAGGACAACAGCGACGGGAGACTTTAGATCGTGCCAACCGAAACGCTGCCCGCCGACGCCCCCGTTGCAATTCCGGCCGCCGACACGACCGGCGTCGCCGCCGCTGGCGCGATCGCCGCAGCGTGGCTCGCGGTGCATTTTGGCGGTATCTTCACCTTCCATCTGACGAGCGTGACGTGGCCGCTTGCCGTGCCGCTGGTCGCGCTTCAGGCGTGGCTGTCAACAGGCATGTTCATCATCGCCCACGACTGTATGCACGGCTCGTTCGCGCGCGGACGCCCGGCGATCAACCGGGCCGTCGGGCGGACCGCGCTTATGCTCTACGCCGGGCTCGACTATGACCGGATGTTGCCGAACCATTTCGCGCATCATCGTCACGTCGGCACTGCCGCAGATCCCGATTTCGACGCCGCCAATCCGACTCGCCCGGGGCCGTGGTTGATCGCTTTCTTCCGCCGTTATTACTCACACTGGCAAATCGTGCGGATCGTCGTCGTGCTGTCGATCTATCAGCTGTGCGGTGCGGCGCTGCCGAACATTCTCGTCTTCTGGGCGATCCCGGCGCTACTCGCGCTGGTGCAGCTTTTTTACTTCGGCACGTTCCTGCCGCACCGCCACGCCAGCGACGCCTTTCCGGACCGCCATAACGCGCGCAGCTCGGGCTTCGGACCGCTGGTGTCGGTGCTGACGTGCTTCAACTTCGGCGGCTATCACCACGAGCACCACCTCCACCCGCACGTCCCGTGGTGGCGACTGCCAGCGACGCGGCACGGGGGTGCGACGGCGTGAGGGCGCGCACAGTCATTGCGCTGACCGCCGCGCTCACCGTGGTTGCCTGCGCCACTCCGGCCGAACGGATCATCGCCCGCCTCGAAGCCGCGGGCGTGCCCGGCACGCAAGCGCGGTGCATGGGCAACCGCCTCGCCGCGCGCCTGACGCTGGCGCAGATGAGCGAACTCAACCGCGTCGTGAAATCGAACGACGGCGAGAAACTTACGATCGGCCGCCTCGCCCGGCGATTGGGCGACTCCGATCCCGCGCTCGTCGCTAAGCTGGTCGAGACGGGACTAGGTTGCGCGTTTTGAGAACCTGTTTCGGCGCCGATCTGGCCTAACGACCAGGCGAGCTTAGCGCCTAAGCCGCGTCCTCGAACTGCAGCCGCGCGAGTTTCGCGTACAGCCCGCCCTCGGCGATCAGCGCGTCGTGTTTGCCCTGGGCGACGATTCGCCCGCCGTCCATGACGACGATACGGTCGGCGCTGCGGACGGTGGCGAGGCGATGGGCGATGACCAGCGTCGTGCGGCCCTTCATTAGGGCCTCGAGCGCGTTCTGGACGAGGCGCTCGGATTCGGCGTCGAGAGCGCTCGTCGCTTCGTCAAGAAGGAGGAGCGGGGCGTCGCGTAGCACCGCGCGCGCGATCGCCATCCGCTGGCGCTGCCCGCCCGACAGGCGCGATCCTGCCTCGCCGAGGAAGGTGTGGATGCCGTCGGGGAGGGCGCGGAGGAAGTCGGTCGCGTTGGCGGCGTCGGCGGCGGCCCACACCTCGGCCTCGGTCGCATCGGGGCGGCCGTAGAGGATATTCTCGTAGGCGCTGGTGGCGAACACCACGGTTTCCTGCGGGACGACGGCGATGCGGCGGCGAATATCGACCGGATCGGCAGCGGTTAGCGCCACGCCATCGATCCGAATCGTTCCCGACTCGGGGTCGTAAAACCGCTGGATCAACGCAAACAGGGTGGATTTGCCGGCCCCCGACGGGCCGACCACGGCGACGGTTTCGCCGGGCGCGATGTCGAGGCTGAAGTCGATCACGGCGGGCGCGTCGGGCTTGGTCGGATAATGGAAGGTGACGTGGTCGAGCGCGAGCGCGCCGTTCGCGGGGAGGGGCATCGGCACCGCGTTCGGCGGCGCGGCGATCCCGGGGCGCGCGGCCAGTAGCTCCTCGAGCCGCCCGCTCGCGCCCGCCGCGCGCATGAAATCTCCGTAAACTTCGGTCAGCGATCCGAAGGCGCCGGCCGCGAAGGCGGCATACAGGACGAACTGGGTGATCGTTCCCGCCGTCATCCGCCCGCCGATCACGTCGATCGCGCCTTCCCACAGGATCACGACGATCGCGCCGAACAACAGCGTGATGATGATCGCCGTCATTACCGCGCGCGCCAGAATCCGGCGCTTGGCGGCGGTGAAGGTCGCCTCGACGGCATCGCCGAAGCGCGCGGCTTCACGAGCTTCCTGCGTGAACGCCTGGACGACCTTGATCGCGCCGAGCACCTCCGCGACGATCGCGCCGACCCCGGCAATGCGGTCCTGGCTCGACCGCGACAAGGTTCGCACGCGGCGGCCGATGACGATGACCGGGACGATTGCGACGGGAATGACGAGGATGATAAAGCCGGTGAGCTTGAGGCTCTGCTGCGCCATCAGGACAATGGCACCGACCCCGGTGAACAGGTTGCGGAGAGCGATCGACGCCGAACTCGACACCACCTGCTCGATAACGGCGGTATCCGATGTCAGGCGGCTGGCGATCTCCGACGGGCGGTTTTCCTCGAAGAAGGCAGGGTCGAGCGTCAGCAGATGGCGTTGCACCGAGCGCCGCAGGTCGGCGACGACGCGCTCCCCGATCCAGCTGACATAGTAAAAGCGGATGGCGGTGGCGAGGCCAAGCGCGACGACGACCGCGAGCAGTTGCCAGAAGTACGGCGCGATCAACGCCGGATCGCTGCCGACGTGGAAGCCGCGATCGACGATTCGCCCGAAGCCCTTGGGGATGACGAGGTTGCCGGCGGCCGCGACGAACAGCGCGATCAGCGCCGCCGCCAACTGCGCCGGATATTGTCGCGCAAACCGCCACAGGAGCTTGAGCCGCGAGAATTGCCGCGACGGCGGGGCCGCGTCTTTCGATGTGGCGATGGCCATCTAAAATCCTGTCGGGGCGATCCGCCCCATGAAGCGCAGTCGTGTCTGCCAGATATGGACGCCGTGGATCCCTTCGGCGGCGTGGGTCGC
>JANYFA010000018.1 GCA_025362895.1 Sphingomonadaceae bacterium
TCGTGCTGGCGCTGGTCGTGCGGCTGTTCATGGTCGAACCACGACGGGGCTTGTCGGATGCCGCGCGCGCGGTAGATGCGGCCCGACATCCGGGCGAGGTGCCAGGCATCTGGTCGGCATTCGGCGATATGTGGCGTGATGCGGCGGCGCGACATCTGGTGCTGGCGGTGACGCTGACCTCGCTGATCGGTTATGCGACGACCTATTGGGGGCCGAGTTACCTGCAACGCTCGCTCGGGTTTTCGGTCGGGCAGGTCGCCTTGATCATTGCGCCGATTGCGGCGGTGCTGGGCACGGTCTCGGGCGTCGGAGGCGGGCGCGTGGCAGATTGGGCAGCGAAGCGCTGGGGCATTCATGCACAAAGCTGGATGGTCGGATTGCTCAAATGCGCCGCTTTGCCGTTCACCGTGCTGTTTTTCACGACGGACAGTCCGGCGATCGCGATCGCCGCTTATGCCTGCACCACGCTGTTCGCCAATTCCTATCTCGGCCCGACCTTCGCGATGTTGCAGGGATTGGCACCCCTCAGGATGCGCGCGTTGTGGGCGGCGATCACGTTGCTGGCCATCAACCTGATCGGCCTTGGCCTTGGGCCGACTTCGATCGGTGCGCTCAGTGACGCCCTCGTTCCGTATGTCGGCAAGGCGGACTCCTTGCGCTGGGCGCTGGTGGCGGTCGTCGCGCTGACTCCGTGGGCGATCTTCCATTACTGGCGCGCTGGGGTGATCCTGAAGCGGCGGCAGGAACAGGTGACGGCGGCGACGTGAGCCTCTAGGCTTGCGGCCATGCCCAAAGTTTCCCCCGGCTTGCCGACGCGCGAGCAGATTCTGGATTTCATCACGCAGTCGAAGTCGTCGGCCGGCAAGCGCGAGATCGCCAAGGCGTTCGGCCTCCACGCGCAGGACAAGATCGCGCTGAAGGGTCTCCTCCGCGACATGGCCGACGCGGGGCAGCTCGACGCCGGGGCGAAGCGCACCGTCCACAAGGGCGGCGGGCTGCCCAGGGTCACCGTCTTGCGGGTCGTCGAGGTCAGTGAGGGGGTGTTCGCCGTCCCCGACACGTGGGACCGCAGTACCCCGCCGCCGCGCGTCCGCGTCGTCGAGGGAAGCAAGCGCGGCGCGCTCGGGCTGGGCGACCGGGTGCTGGCGCGGATCGAGGAGACGGGGGGCGGATACAGCGCCTTTCCGATGAAGAAGCTGGCCAAGACTGAGGAGTTCGTCCTCGGCATCCTGCGCCAGGACGGCGGCAGTGGTGGGGTGGGAACCTACCGCCTCGTCCCCGTCGACAAGCGGTCGCGGATCGACTTCCGCGTCACCGACCGCGGCGCGGCGGAGGTCGGCGACCTCGTGCTGGCCGAGCCCGCCGGACGCGGACCGCACCTGACCGCGCGGGTGATCGAGGTCCTTGGCGACCCGTTCGCCCCGCGCAGCTTCTCGCTGATCGCGATCCACGCCAAGGGTCTGCCGTGCCGCTTCAGCGAGGCGGCGACCGAGCAAGCCGAGAAAGCGGCGCACCAGCCGCTCGGAGAGCGCGAGGACCTGCGCCATCTGCCCATCCTGACGATCGACCCCGCCGACGCCCGCGACCACGACGACGCGGTATGGGCCGCGCCGAGTGCCGATCCCGGCAACCCCGGCGGCTGGGACGCGATCGTCGCCATCGCCGACGTGTCGTTCTACGTGCGCGAAGGCTCGGCGCTCGACCGCGCGGCGCGCGAGCGGGGGAACAGCGTGTACTTCCCCGACCGCGTCGTCCCGATGCTCCCCGAGGTGCTCTCCGCCGACGCCTGTTCGCTCATCGAGAGGGAGGACCGCGCGGTGCTCGCGTGTCACCTCGCCATCGGTCCCGACGGCGGCGTGCGCGGCCATCGCTTCACCCGCGCCGCCATCCGCTGCACGACGAACATTGCCTATGAGGACGCGCAGGCGACGATCGACGCGGGAACGGGCGAACATCTAGCGACGCTGCGGCCGCTGTGGGGGGCTTGGGGGGCGCTGACCAAGGCCCGCGAGGCCCGGTCGCCGCTCGACCTCGACCTGCCCGAACGCCGCGTCGAACTCGACCCGACCGGCACGATCACCGCGATCGTCACGCGCGAGCGGCTCGACGCCCACCGGCTGATCGAGGACTTCATGATCGCCGCCAACGTCGCCGCCGCGCAGGCGCTGGAAGCCAAGCGCACCGTGTGCATGTACCGCGTCCACGAAGCCCCGCCGCGCGAGAAGCTCGTCGCGCTCAAGGACTATCTCGAGACCTTCGGCATCCTCTTCGCGCTCGGGCAGGTCGTTGCGCCGAAGACGTTCAACACGCTGCTGGCGAAGGTGAAGGGCGAACCGTTCGCGCAGCAGGTCAGCGAGCAGGTGCTGCGGACGCAGACGCAGGCCTATTACTCGCCGGTCAACCTCGGTCACTTTGGCCTCGCGCTCCGCAGCTACGGCCACTTCACCTCGCCGATCCGCCGCTACGCCGACCTGATGGTTCATCGCGCCCTCGTCCGCGCGTACAAGCTGGGCGACGACGGGCTGAGCGATGCCGAGGGCGCCCTCATGCCGCGCACCGCCGAGCATATCAGCATGACCGAACGCCGCGCGATGGAGGCCGAGCGCGAGACCGTCGATCGCTACGTCGCCGCCTATCTGTCGACCAGGGTCGGTGAGACGATGCCGACGCGGATCACCGGCGTCGCCAAGTTCGGCTTCTTCGCCACGGTCGACGGCGTCGGCGGCGACGGGCTGGTCCCGGTGTCGACGCTCGGGGCCGAGTACTTCGTCTTCAACGAGGAGGCGCGGACGCTCGAGGGCAGCGCCAGCGGTACCCGCTACGCCGCCGGGCAGACGCTCGACCTGCGGCTCGCCGAGGCGAACCCGATCACCGGGAGCCTGCGCTTCGAACTGCCGCTGGGGGAAGGCGAGATGCCGCGCCCCGACCGCGTCCGCACCGGGCGGCGCGCGGGGCAAAGCCGCGCCGGGCCCGGCCCGCGTGGGCGCATTCCACCCGGGGTCCGGCGGGGACGAAAGTCTTGACTTAACCGCGGTTGGCCATCATAAGGCGCGGTCTGTTGCGACGGCCCCCGGCTGGACGCCATCATTACAGGACCCGTCATGGCCAAGCCGACCACCATCAAGATCAAACTCGTCAGCACCGCCGACACAGGGTACTTCTACACGACCAAGAAGAACCCGCGCACGCAGACCGAGAAGCTGCTGTTCAAGAAGTACGATCCCGTCGCGCGCAAGCACGTCGAGTTCAAGGAAGCCAAGATCAAATAACGGCTCCGCGCCGACCACCGTCGGCGTGACCTTCGCGACATGTGGCGTCGATCAGGACGCCGCCGCGACCTGATCGCGGCCACCGAGCTTCGCCGCGTAAAGTGCCTTGTCGGCGCGGGCGAGCAGGCTGAGGGCGGGCTCGTCGAAACGGAGCTCGGCGACACCGATGCTGACGGTGACGCCCAAGGGTAGATCGGGCGCCGTCGCAACCAGTCCGCGCAACCGCTCGCCGGCGAGTGATGCAACTTCGATCCCGGTATCGGGCATGACCAGCACGAGTTCGTCGCCGCCAAAGCGCGCCAGCGTATCGCCAGTGCGAATCCCGCTGCCCAGCCGGGCCGACACGGTCCGCAAAACCTTGTCGCCGACGGCGTGCCCGTGGCGGTCGTTGATTGGCTTGAACCGGTCGATATCGATCATCAGCAGCGATAGCCGTCGTCCCGATGCCGTCGCTCGCTCGATCTGTGCGGCCAGATCGGTATCGAAGAAGTGGCGGTTCCACAGCCCCGTCAGCGGGTCGGTCAGCGCGAGGCGGCGGACCTCGTCGGCGGCGACGCGGCGGCGGTCGGCGATGGCCTTGCGGCGCATCAGCGCCTGCACGCGAACCGCAACCTCGGACGCATCGAACGGATAAGCGACGCAGTCGGCGACGCCGCTGTCGAACGCGAGGGCGAGCGCGACCGCATCGCCGCACGGAACCATCGCCAGAACGGTCGCCTCGGCGCGCGTCGCCTCGGCCTGAAGATCAGCGATCGTCGCGCATTCCGCCCACCAGTCGTGCCGCGGGGCAACGATCAGGAGGTCGATCGACTCGTCGCGCAGTGCCGAGATCGCGCTGCGTTCGTCGAGCATGACGGTTCGCCCTTCGGCGGCAAGAACCGGGGCGAGCACCGTGTAATCGCCCAACGCAGCGATGACGCCGATGACTGGCGGATTTCGAGCGGCGCGGCCCGTCTGCAGAACATTGGCGCTTACACGCTTCACGGCGCTATCGTAGTTGCCAACTCTTACTGAACCATTAAGGTTCACGCCGGTGAGGAGTGAGAATCGTCTCGACGACTCCCGTCCTTGCCCGGTAGGGACCATCCGATGCCCGCCCTTCCCGCCACCGCCGCCGCCGAAACCCTCGCCCTGCGCGCCCTCGCGCACGTTGCGGGGGACACGGATCTTGGGCCACGCTTCCTCGACCTGACCGGGATCGACGTCGCCACGCTCCGGGCGCACGCCGGATCATCCGAGGTTCTGACGGCGGTGCTCGGCTTCCTTGCCGCGCACGAGGCCAGTCTGATCGCCACCGCCCGCGCCCTCGCGGTCGCGCCCGCGGCGCTGGTCAGGGCACACGAAACACTGATGGGGCCAAGCGAATGACGCGCCCGCTGGTCATCTGCGACTGCGACGAAGTCCTGCTCCACTTCGTCGGCCCGTTCGGCGACTATTTAACGGCCGAGCACGACCTGTCGCTCCACCTCGATACCTTTGCCCTGTCCGGCAATATTCGCCGCGCCGACGGTACCAGTATCGAGCCGACCGGCTTCATGCCACTCCTCAACGGCTTCTTCGACACCCACATGGTCACGCAAACTCCGGCACCGGGAGCGGCCACGGCCCTGGCGGCGCTGGCGGAACGTTGTGACATCGTCATCCTGACCAATGTCGACGACCGACACAGTCCGGTCCGCACCGCCGAGCTGGCGCGGCACGGGATGCCCTATCGTGTCGTCTGCAACAACGGCCCCAAGGGCGCTCCGGTGAAAGCGCTGATGGACGAATATGGCGCGAGCGCTGGCGCCTTCATCGACGACCTGCCCCCACACCACACGTCGGTGAAGCGTGTCGCGCCGTCGGTCTATCGACTTCACATGGTCGCCGACCCGCGCCTCCACGCGCTGATCCCCGCGGCGCCCGACGCCGATGCGCGGATCGACGACTGGTTCACCGCCCTGCCCGCCCTGCAAGCCGCCCTTGGAGTGACCCCATGACCCCTGAAGCCCGTCTCAACGACCTTGGCATTGCCCTGCCCCACGCCGCCGCTCCGGCCGCGAACTATGTCCCTGGCGTCGTCCATGGCGGGCTGCTCCACATTTCGGGACAAATCCCGTTCGACAAGGATGGCAATCTGATGCGCGGTCGCCTTGGCGACGACTTGACGACGAAGGAGGGGGCCGCCATCGCCGAACGCTGCGGCGTCGGGCTGATCACCCAGATGAAAGCGGTGCTCGGCGACCTCGACCGCGTCGAGCGCATCGTCAAACTGGGGGTGTTCGTCGCCAGCGTGCCCGACTTCACCGACCAGCCAAAGGTGGCCAACGGCGCGTCGGACCTGATGGTCGCGGTCTTCGGCGAACTTGGCCGCCATGCCCGCAGCGCGGTCGGGGTTGCGGCCTTGCCGTTGGGCGTCGCCGTGGAGATCGACGCGATTGTCGCGGTGCGTGATTAGGCTCCCACCCGGCGGCGCGGCGCGTTAGGACTGGCCCATGGCCCGCCCGATCACCGCCCGCATCGTGGCTAACGCTCACGAAATCGATGCCGCAGCGTGGGATGCGTGCGCCGAGCCGGGCAACCCCTTCCTTGCCCACGCCTTTTTCACCGCGTTGGAGGATTCGGGCAGCGCGACGCCAGGAACCGGATGGCAGCCGGTCCACCTCGTGGTCGACGACAACGACGGGCAGCCGGCGGCGATCATGCCGAACTATCTGAAATCGCACAGCCAGGGCGAATATGTCTTCGATCATGGCTGGGCCGATGCGTGGGCGCGGGCGGGCGGGCGCTATTACCCTAAGCTGCAGAGCTGCGTCCCGTTCACCCCGGCGACGGGAGCGCGCTTATTGTTGCGCGATCCCACGCTTGGCGCCGCCCTGCTCGGCGCGGCGGAGGCGCTGACGGTGCAGAACAAGCTGTCGTCGGCGCACGCGACCTTCATCACGCCCGAACAGGTGCCGACTTTCGAAGCCGCCGGCTGGCTGGTTCGGATCGACCAGCAGTTTCATTGGGTCAATAACGATTACAAGACGTTCGACGATTTTCTGGCGGACCTGTCGTCACGCAAGCGCAAGGCAATCAGGAAGGAGCGCGAGGGCGCGCTGAGCAGCGGGGTCGAGGTCGACCTGCTCACCGGAGCGGCGATCACCGAACGCCACTGGGACGCATTCTGGGAATTCTATCAGGACACCAGCAGCCGCAAGTGGGGGCGGCCGTATCTGACGCGCAAGTTCTTCACGCTGTTGGGGGAACGGTTGGGCGATCGCGTTCTGCTCGCCGTTGCCCAGCGGGGCGGCCGCATCATCGCCGGGGCGCTTAACCTGATCGGCGATGAGTGCCTGTACGGGCGCTATTGGGGATGCAGCGAAGACGTTCCCTTCCTTCACTTCGAGCTGTGCTACTATCAAGCTATTGATTGGGCTATCAAGAATGGCCGCGCCCGGGTCGAAGCGGGAGCGCAGGGAAGTCACAAGCTGGCGCGCGGCTATCGTCCGACACCGACCTATTCGGCGCATTTTATCCCCGACCCCGGCTTCCGCCGCGCCGTCGCCGACTACCTTCGCGTCGAGCGCGAAGCGGTCGTCGAGGGCATTGCCGCGCTCGACGAAGAGTCACCGTTTCGGCACGTCTAGTGTGACGTGCCCCACGGCGAGGCGACGGGCGGGTCTAGTCGCGAGGGTCTCTCTTTACAGGGCAATATTGTCGATAAGCCGTGTCGCCCCGATCCGCGCCGCCGCAAGCAGACGCGCCGGAGCAGAAATCGCCGTCAACGGACGAAGATCGGCGTCGACCAGCTCGACATAGTCGGGTTGAGCGAACCCCGCCGTCACCAGTGCCGCCGCCGCCGCGGCAAGCGTGGTTACGACTTCCCCGCCCTCACGCAGCGCATCGCACGCCGTTTCGAGCGCCTGCGGCAAAGTGACCGCCCGGATCCGTTCGCCTGGCGTCAGGAAGGCGTTGCGCGACGACAGCGCCAGGCCGTCGGCATCGCGGACGATCGGCGCACCGATGATCTCGACCGGCAGCGCGAGGTCGGCGACGAGACGACGGATGACGGCAAGCTGCTGCCAGTCCTTTTCGCCGAATACGGCGAGGTTGGGGGCGGCGGCGAGCAACAGCTTTGTCACCACCGTCGCGACGCCGTCAAAATGCCCGGGCCGCGCCGCACCGTCGAGGACGTCGCCGAGCCCGGCGACGCGCACTGTCGTCGCATGACCGCCGGGGTACATCGCGGCGACAGCGGGGGCGAACAGCAGATCGACCCCGGCGGCAGCGAGCGCGGCGGCATCGGCGGCCTCGTCACGCGGGTAGCGATCGAAGTCCTCGCTCGGGCCGAACTGCGTCGGATTTACGAAAATGCTCGCCACGACGTGGGTTGCCCCCGCCCCGCGCGCCGCCGCGACGAGCGCGAGATGGCCGGCGTGGAGCGCGCCCATCGTGGGCACGAGTGCGACCCGTCCCGGGCGGAAGGCGGCGATCGCGACGCGGAGGGCGGAAACGGAACGGACGATGGAAAGGGTCAACGAGCGGCTCCGGCGAGTGCGTTAGCGGGTTTGACTTGCGCGAGGCGATACGGGACAGCCGCGCGGGCATCGGGAAGGATCGAATGACGGGGCAGCAAGCACATCTGATCGTTCTGGGCAACGAGAAGGGCGGCTCGGGCAAATCGACGACGGCGGTCCACATCGCCGTCGCACTCGCTCACGACGGTGCGCGGGTCGGCGTGATCGATCTCGACCATCGTCAGCGGACGGTTGCGCGCTACCTCGAAAACCGGGCGGCGTTCGCGACGCGGCGGAGCCTTGTGCTGGTCCAGCCCGAAGTGGCGGTGATAGCGGACGGCGACGGCGATGTTGCGGCCCTGACCGCGCGCCTCGACGATTGGACGGCGCTCGATGTAATCGTCGTCGATACGCCGGGGCGTGATTCGGCGCTCGCCCGCGCGGCACTGGCGCGAGCCGATACGCTGATCACGCCGATGAACGACAGCTTCGTCGATTTCGATCTGATCGGGCAGGTCGATCCCGAGACATACAAGGTTCGCCGCCCCAGCTTCTTCGCCGAAATGGTATGGGACGCGCGCAAGGCACGCGGCAAGACCGACGGCGGCACGGTCGACTGGGTCGTGCTGCGAAACCGTCTGTCGAGTCTTGAAGCGCGCAATATGCGCCGGGTCGGCGATGCCCTCGGCGAGCTGAGCAAGCGGGTCGGCTTTCGCGTCGTCCCCGGCCTGTCGGAGCGCGTCATCTACCGCGAGCTATTCCCGCGCGGACTGACATTGCTCGACGTCGAGGCGCTAGAGAGCTTCAGCCTGAGCCATGTCGCTGCGCGCGCCGAGTTGCGCGCGATGATCACCGCGCTGAACGTGCCGGCGGGAGCGATGACGGGGCAGGCGGCGGCGGGACAGGCGGCGGCGGGACAGGCGGCGGCGTGATCATCGCCGTCCTTCTCGTGGTCGGCCTTGGCTGGTGGCTCCACAAGGAGGGCATCTTGATGCCGAGCCTTCGGCGTTTCGGCGTGGTGGGCGGAGCGGGAATCGTGGCAGTACGGCTCCTCGAAACCGGGCAGGTAATGGCCGCTCTCGCCGTCGCCGGGGGCGGCGTTTATTGGTGGTATGCGTCGGCGCCGCGTGGATCGTCGCCCACCGATGGCGCAAAGCTCGCCGCAGCGCGGTCCATCCTCGGCGTCGGGCCATCCGCCGATGCCGACACGATCCACGCCGCATGGCGTCGCGTGATCGCACAGGTCCACCCCGATCGCGGAGGCACTGCCGTCCATGCAGCAGAGGTCACCGCAGCGCGCGATCTGTTGCTACGCGGGTAAGCGCCTGCCGGCAGGCCCAGAGCCGATCGACACAAAACCGCTCGAAATCGACCGAACAGTAGCGTTCCCGCAGCAGCGCGGCGCGGATCGTGAATTCTTGCGATGAAAATTCGCGAAAACCACTTGCGGAACGGCCGCTGCGTGTTTATTGTGCAGTGCAGCATAAAGGAAGAATCGCATGGCTGCGACAGGCAACAAGAACAAGTCGGCGACTGCGGCGAAGCGCACGACACGTGGCGCTGCACCTGTTATCGTTGCGCCGGTGGCGAAGGTCGCACCGCCCTCATCGCCGGTCGTGGTCGTGCCCGTCGTAACAAAGCCGGTCGCCCGACCGCGGGTTATAGCGACTCCGGTCGCCGCCCCGCCAGTAGCCGCCCCGCCGGTCGCAGTGCAGCCAGTTGTCATGCCGCAGGTTGTCGTCCCGCCTGTGGCGTCGCCGTTAGCCGCACCAGCTCAACCTGTTGCTGCGGTAGCATTGCCCGCAACGGCAGCTGCCGCCACGACCCCCACGCTTTCTTCGTCTATTACCGCCGCCGCCTCGCCCCGCTCCGCCACGCTCGTGCCGGATATCACCCAGAAGGAAACCAAGATGACCGAAGCCTATACCACCGCTGCCGACGCCATGAAGAACGGCGCCGAAGCAATGAAGACGTCGATGGCCAGCCACACCGAGAACGCGATGGCGTCCGGCAAGGCGACCATGGAGCAGGTCGCAACCAAGTCGCGCGAAGCCCTTGAGAGCGGCATGAAGTCGGTCGATGAAATGTCGTCGATGGCCAAGGGCAACGTCGAGGCGATGCTCGCGTCGTCGAAGACCGCCGCCGCCGGGATCGAAGCGATCGCCAAGCAGGTTTCGGACTTCAGCCGCAAGTCCTTCGAGGAAGTTACCGCCGCCGCGCGCGCGATGACGACCGTCAAGACACCTAACGAGCTGATGCAGCTTCAGAACGACTTCGCCAAGACGCAGTTCGACGCTGCGGTTGCCGAAATGTCGAAGCTGTCGGAAGCTGTCGTCAAGCTGATGGGCGAAGTGTTCGAGCCGATGCAGGCGCGCGCGACGATGGCGACCGATAAGGTCAAGTCGATGATGACGCCCGGCCAGTAAGCCGATCACGGACTGCACGAAGCGCGGGCGGGGGAGCAATCCTCCGCCCGCTGCCGTTTAATGCCGTGGTGATTGGTGCGCCGGGATCATCTGGTGCGTCATCGCCCCCCTTGAACCGGCCTACCTCGCGCTCGTATATTACGCTCATGATCCAACCCCCTCGCGCCGGCCCCGACGACGACGACCGCGAGCGCCGCGGCGGGACGGGCGTTGCGACCAAAACACGACCGAAGACTGCGAAGCCGGGGCTTTATAAAGTCTTGCTGCTGAATGACGACTACACGCCGATGGAATTCGTCGTGCTGACGCTCCAACGATTCTTTCGCATGACGATCGAGCAGGCGACGCAGGTGATGCTGCACGTCCATCAGCGCGGCGTCGGCATCTGCGGCATCTTCACCTATGAAGTCGCCGAAACCAAGGTCACGCAGGTGATGGACTTCGCCAAGGCGAACCAGCATCCGTTGCAATGCACGCTGGAGAAGGATTGATCCCGGTGGTGCGAGGCGGATTTGCGTGTCTCCTGTCATCCCCGCCGACACGGGGATGACAATTTAGTGAGTGTTTCTCTCCTGACCTCCTTCGCTCCCGACCTTCGAGCCGTCGTTATCGGTGCCGGCGGCGGCGTCGGCGGGGCGCTCGTCGATTTACTTGCGCCGCGCGGCGACGTCACCGCCCTCGCCCGCGCCGACCTCGATCTGACCGACCCAGCCTCGATCGCCGCCGCTGCCACACGTATCGACGCGCCGCTCGATCTCGTCATCGTCGCGACTGGGATGCTTCACGACGCGAGCGCTGGCCCGGAGAAAAGCCTGCGCGACCTCGACTCCGCTCGCCTCATGCGCTCCCTTGCAGTCAACGCGATCGGCCCGGCACTGGTGGCGCAAGCCTTCCTCCCCAAGCTTCGCACCGATCGCAAGACGGCATTCGTCGCATTATCGGCGCGGGTCGGGTCGATCGGCGACAACCGGCTTGGCGGCTGGTACGGCTACCGCGCCAGCAAGGCGGCGCTCAACCAGTTTCTCCGCACGGCTGCGATCGAACACGCGCGCCGGGCACCTCTGAGCGTCGTCGCCGCCCTTCACCCAGGAACCGTCGCCACCCGCCTGTCCGCCCCTTTCCAGCGCGGCGTCGCCGCCGGCAAGCTGTTTACTCCCGCTGACGCTGCGGCGGCCCTGCTCGCGGTGATTGACCGGCTCACCCCTTCCGAAAGCGGGGGTTTCTATGCGTGGGACGGCGCGGCGATTCCGTTTTGAGACCTTTTCGTTTCGGTTTAATGCCTTTCTCAATGCGGGCGGGTTTTACGTTATTTATCATTACATTAACGATTGCGGCTTCGGTCGCAGCGAGCGAAGATCCGCGTCACCTGTTCCCCGCACCGCCCGCGCCATGTCCTCTGCCGCCATCGACCCCGCTCACGCTCCCCGATCTTGTCGACCTTGCGTTGTGCGCTAATCCGGCCACGGCGGTCGCATTCGCCGCGAGCCGCGCCGCCGCTGCCAACGTCGGCATCGCGCGGGCGAGCGAGTTACCCACCCTGTCCGCGACGGTCGGCCCGACGCTCGGTCGAACCGACTATCGCACCAGCCAGCGATTTACGTCGTCGGGCTCGACCGAGCTCGGTTCGTCGGCAAGCCTCGCGCTCAACTATCTGCTTTTCGACTTCGGCGGTCGCGTCGCGCGGATCGATACGACACTGGCTCAGCAACGCGCAACGCTGTCACAGGTCGCCGATACCGCGCAGACCGTCGCACTGACGACGATCACCGCGTACAACAGCCTGTCCGCCAGCCTTGGCGCGGTAACGGCGGCGCGAGCAACGGTAGCCTTCAACCGTTCGTCGTTCGACCTTGCCGATGCCAAGCGGCGGGCCGGAGTGTCGACCCCCGCCGATGCGCTCCAGGCGCGAACGTCATTGGCGCAGGCGGAACTAACGCTGGCGCAGGCGCGGGGCAACGCGCGCACGGCAGCGGGACAGCTTGCGGTCGCGATCGGTCAGCCGCCGCCAACGGTGCTCACGCTCGCCCCGACACCTTCACTCGACACCGCCGATAGCCTGACGCGCGACGTCGGGACGTTGATCGCCGATGCCGAGCGTCTTCGTCCCGATCTCACAACCGCGCGCGCCAATCGCGACGCCGCTCTCGCCAACGTCCGTGCCACGCGATCGGATACGCGCCCCTCGGTTGGCGTCAGCGTTCAGGACAGCCTCGGCTATGCCAATAGCGCAACCGACAGCAACCGCGCGACAGTGGGCCTGACCTTGTCGGTCCCGCTGTTCAACGGCTTCGACCGGACGTACCGCGTCGCCTCGGCGCGCGCCGAAGCCGATCGCCAGACGGCGTTGCTCGAGCAATCCCGCCAGCAAGCGGGGCTGGACGTTTACACCCAGGCGACCGCACTTCGCACCGCCATTGCCGTGCTGGCGACGGCGCGCGAGCTGATCAACAGCGCAACGGCAAGCGCCGACATCGCCCAAGGCCGGTTCAAGGCCGGTGTCGGCACCTTCACCGACCTGCTGAATGCCCAGTCGGCGCTCGCCAGCGCGCGGCAGCAACTCGTCAGCGCCGACTTCGGAGTTCGGGATGCGCAGGCCCGGCTCGCTCGCGCGGTCGGCCAGATCGGCGACGCTGTCGATAGCATGAGGGCACGGCGGTGACGGCCGAGAGGAAACGACGATGACACGCCGCCGCTGGATCATCCTGCTCGTCCTCGGGCTCCTCGCCGCCGCGTGGTTCGGCTGGCAGGCGACCCATCGTCCCGACCCGGCTGCCGCGTACACGACACAAGTCATCGGCACCGGCGCATTGCGTGAATCCATCACCGCCAACGGCATCATCAACCCCGTCCGCGTCGTCAGCGTCGGCACTCAGGTGTCGGGGACGGTCGCGAAGTTGAACGTCGATTATAACAGCCGGGTGGCGGTCGGGCAGGTCCTGTGCGAGCTCGACCCCTCGGTCTATGCGGCGCGGCTGGCAGCGAGTGAAGCGACCCTTGCCAACGTCACGTCGTCGTTGGCATTGACCCGCGCCAACGCCGCCCGCTCGGCCGAGTTGTTCAAGCAGAATTACATCAGCCGCCAGGATTACGAGACGACGCAGCAAACCGCCGCGAGCGCCACCGCGCAGGTCGCCGCCGCGCGCGCGCAGATCAAGCAGGATCGCACCAACCTCGGCTATACGATCATTCACTCGCCGGTATCGGGGGTCGTCATCAGCCGCCAGGTCGATCTTGGCCAGACCGTCGCGGCGTCGTTCAGCACGCCGACGCTGTTCACTATTGCGCGCGACCTGACCGCGATGCAGATCGAAGCGGCGGTCGCCGAGGCCGACGTCGCCAAGGTCCGCATCGGCCAGACGGTTAGCTTCACGGTCGATGCCTTCACCGGGCGAACATTCACCGGGACGGTCCGTCAGGTCCGGCTCAACCCGACGACGCAGCAGAACGTCGTTACCTATACGGTCATTGTCGGTGTCGCGAACCCCGACGGCGCCCTGCTGCCGGGCATGACGGCGAACGCATCGTTCCTCGTTTCCGACCACCAGGATGCCCTTCTCATCCCCAACGCCGCGCTCAGCTACAAGCCAGCCGATTACAAGCCCGCCAAGCGACGCGCCGGCGACATGGCGACGCTGACGGTGTTCGTCCTCGTTGGCAGCACGCCGGAGCCGCGCCGCATCCGCATCGGCGCCTCCGACGCCGACAACTCGATCGTTACCGGCGGCGAGGTTCACGCGGGCGATCACGTCATCACCGCCGAAGCGGGCAAGGACGGCAAGAAGGGCCTCGTCCTCGGTCCGCCAGGGAGCGGTCAGCCGGCAAAAAAGTGACCGGCAACCCGATCCTTGCCCCGATTCCCGCCCCGGTTCTGGCGCTGTCCGATGTGGTCAAGGATTACGTCGGGGAGGCCGGCACCTTCCGTGCCCTTCACGGCGTGTCGATGACGGTCGCCCACGGCGAGCTGATGGCGATCATGGGGCCGAGCGGATCGGGCAAGTCGACGCTGATGAACATCATCGGGTGCCTCGATTCGCCGACGACGGGCATCTATCGTTTCGAGGGAACCGACACCGCGAGCTTGTCGGAACGCGCGCTGGCGCGGATGCGGAACAGCGGGATTGGTTTCATCTTCCAGAGCTTTAACCTGCTGCCGCGCCTGTCGGCGCTGGGCAATGTCGCGCTGCCATTGGTCTATTCGGGTTTGGGCAAGGCCGAGCGCGAGGCCAAGGCGCAGGCACTGCTCGCCAAGGTCGGGCTTGCCGACAAGCAGCGGTCGCGCCCGGCGCAGCTGTCGGGCGGACAACAGCAGCGCGTGGCCGTTGCCCGAGCGCTCGCCAACGCGCCGAAGCTCCTCCTCGCCGACGAACCGACCGGCGCGCTCGACACGAAGACCGGGGCCGAGGTGCTCGGACTGTTCAAGTCGCTCAACCGCGAACAGCGCGTCACCGTGGTCATCGTCACCCATGACCCGGAAGTTGCGCGCGCGACCGACCGCGTCGTCCGAATCCAGGATGGGCGCGTCTTCTACGACGGCCCACCAACCGAGGCGGCGTTGTACGGGCACGCGGAGGTAGCGGCGTGATCGACGCGATGCTGGCTGAGGCGTGGTCGGCGCTGATCGCCAACCGGTTGCGGTCGGCACTGACGATGTTGGGCATGATCATCGGTGTTGCCGCAGTTATCCTGATGCTCGCGATCGGCGGCGGGGTGCAGAAGCAGGTGTCGAGCGCAATCTCGGGGCTTGGATCCAACCTGCTGATCATTACGGCGGGGTCGAGCAAGCAGGGCGGTTTCGCTTCCGGGGCCGGAACCGGCGCAACCCTGCGGCTCGACGACGTCGACGCGATCGCCCATCTCAAAAGCGTCGTCGCCGCCGCGCCGACGACGCAGATACCCGTCCAGGCGGTCGCCGGTGCCGCGAACTGGGCGACGACGGTGGTCGGGACGACGCCCGCCTACTTCATCGTCAACGACTGGCGCCCCGACACCGGGCGGGCGTTCAGCGAGATGGAGGACCGCGCCGCCGGGCGTGTCGCGATCCTCGGCCACACGGCGGCCGACAAGTTGTTCGGCGCCAACGACCCGATGGGGGCGAGCGTCCGTGTCAAGGGAACGAGCTTCACCGTTATCGGCATCATGGCGACGCGCGGACAGGGTTTCGGCGGCGTCGACCGCGACGATGTCATTATCGTGCCGTTGACGACGGCGCTGCGCCAACTCCAGGGTAACGCCTTCCGGCGCTCGATCCGGTCGATCTCGGTCGGGATCGACGACGCCGACAACCTCGCCCCCGCCAGCGAGCGGATCGCCGCCGTCCTGCGCCGCGTCCATCACCTCGAGCCCGGTGCGCCTGACGATTTTACGGTCAATAATCTCACCGCCGTGACCGACACCTTGTCATCGACGACAGCGGCGATCTCGCTGCTCCTTGCGGCAATCGGGTCGATCAGCCTGATCGTCGGCGGAATCGGGATCATGAACATCATGCTCGTCAGCGTGACCGAACGGACGCGCGAGATCGGCATCCGCATGGCGATCGGCGCGAGCCGCGCGGCAGTTCGCCTCCAATTTCTGCTTGAGGCGTTGATGCTGTCGCTTCTCGGCTGCGGCATCGGCGTGGGGCTCGGCACGGGACTCGCGACCGCCGCATCGGGAGCGATCGGCTTCGACACGAGCGTGACCGTCAGCGCCGTGGTGACCGCGTTCGCGGTATCGGCATCCATCGGCATCTTTTTCGGCTGGTATCCCGCCACCCGCGCGGCGAAGCTCAGCCCGATCGAGGCGCTCCGATCCTAGTCGGTAAAGCACCGCGCTGTACTACGCCCCGCTTGACGCTGCCCATCGTTTCAACAATCATTGAAACATGAGCGACACCGCTATCATCACCGCCCTTGGCGCATTGGCGCAGACGCATCGCCTCGCCGCGTTCCGTGTATTGGTGCAGGCTGGCTCGGTCGGTATCGCAGCCGGTGCACTGGCCGATATGCTTGGGCTGCAGCCATCGGCGCTGTCGTTTCATCTCGCGCAACTGGTCGGCGCAGGGCTTATTGCCGGCCGACGCGACGGACGACACTTGCTCTACACTGCCGACTTCGGCGCGATGACCACGCTGGTCGATTATCTCACCGAGAATTGCTGCGGCGGGGTGCCGTGCGCGGTCGAGACAAATATCCAACGGACCCTGTCGCGCACATGACTGTCATCATTTGGCACAATCCGGCCTGTGGCACGTCGCGGAACGTGCTGGCGATGATCCAAGCCGCCGGGGTCGAGCCAGTGGTCGTCGACTATCTGAAGCACCCGCCGTCGCGCCAAAAACTCGTGGCGCTTATCGCCGCTGCCGGGCTTACGCCGCGCGAGCTGCTCCGTGAGAAGGGAACGCCGTTCGCGGCTCTCGGCCTCGGTGATCCGGCGATGACGGATGATGCGCTGGTCGATGCGATGCTGGCGCAGCCGATCCTGAACAACCGTCCGCTGGTCGAGACGCCGCGCGGGACCCGCCTGTGTCGTCCGTCGGAGGCGGTGCTCGACTTGCTGCCGACGCTGACGGCAGACTTCGTCAAGGAAGACGGCGACGTCGTGCCCCCCCGATGATCCTGCTATCCCGCCGCGCGTTTGCCGAGACGCTCGGCTCGATGCTGCTGTTCGCCTGTGTCATCGGTTCCGGAATCATGGCCGAGCGACTGGCGGGGGGAAATGTCGCGGTTGCGCTCCTAGGCAATACACTGGCGACGGCGGCGATGTTGCTGATGCTGGTCAGCGTTCTCGGTCCAGTGTCGGGGGCGCATCTCAACCCAGCCGTTACGCTGGTCGCGGTGCTGCGCGGCGATCTGCTGCGCCGCGACGGTATTGTCTATGTTGCGGCGCAACTCGGCGGTGGGCTGCTCGGCGTGCTCCTCGCCCATGCGATGTTCGACCTGCCACTTTGGCAGTGGGGGGTGAAGGTTCGCACCGGCCCAGGGCAATGGCTGAGCGAGGGCGTCGCGACGTTCGCGCTCATTATCGCAATTCTCCGCGGGGTGCGGCACCGGCCCGGTTGGGTACCGGCGATCGTCGCGCCGGTCATCACGGCAGGCTATTGGTTTACCGCCTCGACCAGTTTCGCCAACCCGGCGATTACGCTGGCGCGGGCGCTAACCGGCAGCTTCGCAGGCATTCGGCCGGTCGACGCGCCTGGCTTTATCGCCGCCCAACTGGCCGGGGCGTGCCTCGCCGCCCAATGCGCGCGCTGGCTGTTCGACGACGACGTTCAGCGGATCGCAGCATAGGACTCGAGCGCCCGCGCCCGCGCGGCGGCGTGATCGACAATCGGGGCGGGATAGTCTTTGCCCAAGCGCACCCCGGCGGCGGCAAGGACCATTGGCGCGGCCTCCCACGGCGCGTGGATCGCGTCGTCGGGCAGCTTTTCCAGTTCCGGTAGCCAGCGGCGGAGATAGACGCCGGCGGCGTCGAATTTCCGGCTTTGGCCAACCGGCGCAAAAATACGAATAAACGGCGACGAATCGACGCCCGACCCCATCACCCACTGCCATCCGAGCGCATTGTTGCCGAGATCAGCGTCGACAAGCGTGTTCCAGAACCAGCGTTCGCCCGCGCGCCAGTCGATCAGCAGATGTTTTACTAGGAATGACGCGACGATCATCCGGACCCGGTTGTGCATCCACCCCGTCGCCCATAATTGGCGCATTCCGGCGTCAACGATCGGATATCCGGTTTGCCCACGCTGCCATGCTGCAAGGTCGGCCGGCGCATTGCGGAATGGGAAGCGAGCAAACGCCGGACGATTGGGTTCCTCGGCGAAATCGGCAAATTGGCTTACCAAATTCGCGGCAAAATCGCGCCAGCCGATCTCGCGTAGATACGGGAGCGCGTCCCCCCCCGCCGCGCCATCGAGAACCGCCCAGACCTGCGCTGGGCTGATCTCACCGTGGTGGAGGTGCGGCGACAGGCGGCTGGTCAGCGCCCTGCCCGGCAGGTTGCGCCCAACATCATAGTCGGCGACCTTCGCCGCGAACTCGGTCAGCGCCGCATGCGCCCCCGCTTCCCCCGGCGTCCACACGTCGAACCCGCCCGACCAGTCGGGATCGGTCGGCAACAGGTTCCAGTCGGAAAGATCGTCCCCCGTTGGCGGAGACGCGAAGCGGATCATCGGTGCGGGGTACGGGTCACCCGGTGGCATTGTCCGCAGCAGCGCATTCCAAAAGGGGGTGAAGATGCGATATTGCCCGCCGCTCCCCGTGGTCACAGTTCCCGGCGCGGTCAGATACGCGCCATCGTGCAGGATCAGGTCGATAGCGCGCGCGACGGCAGCCTGCTGCGACTTAGCCCACGGCTCATAATGATGGAGCGCGTGAACTGCGGTCGCGCCGGTCACAGCGGCTACATCGGCGACGACGTCGGCCGTACTCCCTCGTCGCAGCACGAGCCGCCCGCCGATCCGCGTGAGATCGGCGGCGAGCGCAGTCAGGCTATAATGCAGCCACCACCGCTGCGCCGCGCCGACCGCCCACTCACCGGGCGCGGCATCGTCGAGAATGAACAGCGCGACGACCGGCCCCGCCGCGGCCGCCGCGCGTACGGCCGCCTGATCGCTCAGGCGGAGGTCGTTTCTGAACCAGACAATCTGCGTACCCATCGTGACTCCTCTGCGTCTGCGGCTTAACGCCGAACGCGTGAAATCGTGAAAGCGCCAAATGCCGCGTCTTGCCTACATCTATGGTCGTTTCATCCCGCTCGCCGTCGCCGCGGTCGGCGTCTAGGATCGCGGGCTGCAATTTGCCGACAGCGTATACGAGGTGGTCGCGGTATTGAACGGACGGCTACTGGACTGGTCGGGCCATATCGTCCGACTGGCGCGTAATCTTGGCGAACTGGGTATCGCGGCATCGATGAGCGATGCGGCGCTGGCACTCGTCGCCCGCCGCCTGATCGCCGCCAACCGCGCGACCGAAGCGCTGCTGTACATTCAGGTTACGCGCGGCACCGCGAAGCGCGATCACGCCTTTGCAGCGGCAATGCGACCAACGCTGGTCATGACGGTCCGGCCGTTCGACTTTTCTCAGCGGATCGCACAACAGGCGATGGGGGTCAGCGTCGTGACTACCGACGATACCCGCTGGGGTCGCTGCGACATCAAGACAACCGGGTTGCTTGCCAACGTCCTTGCCAAACAGGGCGCGCGGCGCACGGGCGCGTTCGAAGCGTGGCTCATAGGTGCCGATGGCAGCGTCGCCGAGGGTGCATCGACCAATGCGTGGATCGTGACCGGCGACGGCACAGTGGTTACCCCGCCCCTGTCCCCCCGCGTCTTGCCGGGGGTAATGCGCGCAGCGGTGATCACAGCCGCACGCGAGCGGCAAATCGCCATCGAGGAGCGAAACTTCACTGTCGCTGAAGCGCAAGCCGCTGCCGAAGCGCTCATCACCTCAACCACGGTCCCCGTCCTGCCAGTGGTGGAGATCAACGGAGTTGCGGTCCGAGGTGGCTCGCCGGGGCCAATAGCGGCACGACTGGCGGCAGCCATCTGGGAGCGGATCGCCGACCAGACGGGCTTTCGGCTATAGCGCTACTGCGGTGGTGGCATGGCGCCGGGGCCACGCGGATCGCGCCGGTCACGAAATGCGATGCGGTCCTTCATCACGTTGCGTACGGCGCGCGCGTTGACGACGAAGGCGCGGCGGTCGGCGAGCGAAAGCTGCTGAAAGCCGACGATCATTGCCGACTGGTGGCGTGCCTTGGCAACGCTGGCGGCTTCTCGCTCGTCGTCCATCGCCCGCTTGAGCGCGCTAGGGTCGAGGCGATCGGCATCGAGCACCGTCAGCATCCGGTCACGCGCCGCATCGGTCGCCGCGCGATCGGTTCGAGGATCGGCATCTCGCATTGCCGTCCGCATGATCGCCTTGCCGGCGTCGGTCATCCCGGCGAACATGGAATTTCCGGGCATCCGTCCCGGTTCACTCCGCATCCGTCCGGCAACGTCGGGGTTCCGTCCGGGACCATCGGGCGTCATTTCGCCCGGCGGCGGCATTTGCGCGGCAACCGGGAGGGCGGTGATCATTAAAAGCGCGGCAAAGGCGGTAGCGAGTTTCATAGAACCTGCTCCTCGTCAGGGGTGGGCGTAAAAACTTGGGTAAAAGCGGTCGACTCGTCGCTGACCACGATCCGCGCTGCGACCGCGACTGGCGCCACGGGTCCCGTCCGGTGCACCGGGGCCAGCACGATCAGGCTTGCCGCGATCGCTGCCGCCAGACCGGTGCCACTTGCCCAGCGCAGATAGGTGCGAGGAACGCGCATCGCCGCTGTTGCCGCCGCAATCGCGTTACCGGGCGCGACCGGGGTCTGCGACCAGGCCATGACGTCAGCATCGAGTTCAGCAGCCGCCGACTGTGCCGTGCGAAGCTCGGGGTTGATCGAAACTGCCGCAAGCGCATTTGCGCGCTCATCGTCGGGCCAGCGCGCCGGGTCGCCGCCATAAGCGGCAATGATCTCGGCGGCGCGGGCGTAAAAATAGAATCCGGTCATTCGTCTCTCGTTTCGGGCCGGTCACTGGCGAGCAGGCGGCTCAATTCACTACGCGCTCGCGCCAGCAATCCCTCGACGGCCTTCGGGGTGGTATCGAGGGCGGCGGCGACTTCGGCCATGCTCGCGCCTTCTCCGTGAAACAGGGTAATCGCCGCGCGCTGGCGAGGCCCGAGCATCGCCATCGCCGCATCGACGCGGCGGGCGCGGGCATTGGCGGATGCGCTTGCGAACGGGTCGGGGAAATCGCTCGCGACGTTTGCTGCTGCCTCGATCGGCGCGACGAGCTTCAGTCGCCGCCGCCGGTCGAGGCATTGGTTGACAACGATCCGGCGGAACCAACCGCCGACCGACCCCTTGGCCGGGTCGAAGCGCCCGGCCTCTGTCCATAATCGGGTCAGCGCTCCTTGAAGCGCGTCCTCGGCTTCGGCGCGGTCGCCAGCGACGCGCGTCGCGATCCGCAAACCCGAGCCGTGGAGCTGACCGACCAGCGTAGTGAACGCACGCACGTCCCCTGCAGCGACACGCACGATCAATGTCGCGGGAGTTTCGACAATGTGCAGCATTACCCCCGCTACGCCGGGAGCACGCCGCGTCCCCCGTTAGACTGCATGAAAGTCCTTGGAGGCAATCTCCCAGCTCTGTCCCTTGCGGAGCAACGCATCGAGGTCGGCAGGCTTGCCGGCGGCAACGACCGAATTCTGTTCGACGACAGCAGCATCGAATGTCGGCGCGGGGGAGCACCAGATCACGCCGAGAGCCATTGGGAACGGACCGAATGGCATATCGATCAAAAGCTGTGCCATGATGCGGTTGGTCTCGTCGTGGACCATGACGACCGCCGTCTCACCCTCGACCAAGTCGACAACGGATACCGTCATGGTCGCCGCGTCGAACGCGAGTCCTTTGGTCCCCCCCGCAAACAGCAGAGGTTGACCATGGACGCAATGAAGCTGGTGATCCGGGGCGGCCTTCTTGTCGGTGAAGGCGTCGAACACCGCATCATTGTAGACAATGCAGTTCTGGAAAATTTCGACGAAGCTCGTCCCCTTGTGCGCGTGGGCGCGCTTGAGGATATCGGGCATCGCCTTTTGCGCGGTATCCACCGTTCGGGCGATGAACCGTGCCCCCGCCCCCAATGCGAAGCTGCACGGGCTGGCGGGACGATCGACCGAACCGAACGGCGTCGACGGCGACCGCGTTCCGACACGCGAAGTCGGCGAATACTGGCCTTTGGTCAGGCCATAGATCTCGTTGTTGAACAACAGCACCTGAACATCGAGGTTGCGCCGTAACAGGTGGAACATGTGGTTGCCGCCGATGCTCAGACCGTCGCCGTCGCCGGTGATGATCCAGACGTCGAGCTCGGGATTGGCGAGCTTGACCCCCGTCGCCACCGCCGGAGCTCGTCCGTGGATCGTATGAAAACCGTAGGTTTCCATGTAATAGGGAAACCGTGACGAGCAGCCGATGCCGCTGACGAACACCGTCTTTTCGGGCGGCGTCCCGATCTCCGGCATCGTCCGCTGGACCGCCTTCAGGATCGCATAGTCGCCGCACCCGGGGCACCAGCGCACCTCCTGGTCGGTCGCCCAGTCGGCGGGGACGGTAATGCGGGCAGGTGCGTTCATGGAATGGCTTTCAAAACTAGAGCCGGCGTGACGCGAGCAGAGGAAGAAGGAGTAAGGTCGTGAAACATTACCCCAAAGCCGTCTCGATCGCCGCCTCGATCTCCGCGATCTTGAACGGCTGGCCGCTGACTTTGCTTAGCGGCTGCGCGTCGACAAGATATTGGTCGCGGAGCACCGTCTTCAGCTGACCGGTGTTCATCTCGGGCACGATCACCTTATCGTACCCGCGCAGCAAGTCGCCGAGGTTCGTCGGCAGCGGCCAGATATGGCGGATGTGGATATGGGCGACGTCGGCCCCCTTCGCCCGCGCGCGCTGGACCGCCTTGCGGATCGGGCCGTAGGTCGAGCCCCAGCCGACGACCGCCAGACGCCCGCGCTCGGGACCCTGATCGACCGTCTGGAAGGGGATTGCCCGCGCGACGTTCGCCACCTTGGTCCGCCGGATGTCGGTCATTTCCTGGTGGTTGGCGGCTTCGTAGTTGATGTTGCCAGTCTTCACGCCCTTTTCGATGCCGCCGATGCGATGGGTCAGGCCGGGGGTGCCAGGCTTGATCCAGATGCGGCTCAGGGTTTCGGGGTCGCGGGCGTAGGGGTTGATGTGCCCGGACGTCGGGACATCGGTGTGGAACCTGACCGGGAAGGGCGCAAACGCCGCCATGTCTGGGACGCGCCACGGCTCGGCGGCGTTGGCGATATAGCCGTCGGTCAGGACCATGACCGGCGTCATGAACTGGACCGCGATGCGGCACGCCTCGATGGCCACCTCGAAGCAATCGCTCGGTGAGCGCGTCGCCAGCACAACCAGCGGCGCGTCGCCGTTGCGGCCGTAGACGGCTTGGTACAAGTCGCTCTGTTCCGTCTTGGTCGGCAGCCCGGTCGATGGCCCGCCGCGCTGTGAGTTGACGATCACAAGCGGCAGTTCGGTGATGATCGCGAGGCCCATCGCCTCGCCCTTGAGCGCGATGCCCGGGCCGCTGGACGAGGTCACGCCAAGCTGACCGGCATAGCTCGCGCCGATTGCCGAGCAGATCGCCGCGATCTCGTCCTCGGCCTGAAAAGTGGTGACGCCGAACTCCTTGAGCCGGGCAAGCGCGTGGAGGATCGGGGATGCCGGGGTGATCGGGTACGAACCAAAGAACATCGGCAGGTTGGCCAATTTGGCCCCTGCGACCAGCCCGAGGGCCAGCGACTCCCCGCCAGTGACGGTGCGGTAGAAACCGGGCGCGGCCTCGGTTGCATCGACGGCGAACTGCTTGAGCGGCCCGTCCAACTCCGCCGTTTCACCGTAAGCGTGCCCGGCATTGAGCGCGGCGGCGTTGGCTTCGGCGAGTAGCGGATTTTTGCTGAACTTGCCCTTGAGCCAATCGATCAAGGGCGCGCGGCTGCGGTCGAACATCCACAGCGCAAGGCCGAGGGTCCACATGTTCTTGCAGCGCAAAGCTTCTTTGTTGCCCAGCCCGAACGGCTTGACCGCTTCGAGCGTTTGACGGCTGATGTCGAAAGCCATCACCTGCCACTTGGCGAGGCTGCCGTCCTCCAGCGGGTTGGAGGCATAGCCCGCCTTGGCGAGGTTGCGCGCCGAGAACTCACCGCTATCGATGATGACCAGCCCGCCGGGACGAAGATCGCCGACATTGACCTTCAGCGCGGCTGGATTCATCGCGACGAGCACGTCGGGTTCGTCACCGGCGGTCTCGATACCGTTTGCGCCGAAGTTGATCTGGAACGCGCTGACGCCAAAAGTGGTCCCCTGCGGCGCGCGGATTTCGGCGGGGAAGTCGGGGAACGTCGCGAAGTCCTCACCGGCAAGCGCGGTCGACAGGGTAAATTGCCCGCCGGTGAGCTGCATACCGTCGCCGCTGTCGCCAGCAAAGCGGATGACCATCGTTTCCGCATGAGTCTTGGCGCGGTCGGATATGGGCGCGTCGATATCGGCTTGGGGCGCGGTCGCCATTAATTAATTCCGGATCAAGTCAATGCCCGTGTCTACTCCCGACGACCAGAGGGGGCAAAGAAGTTTTTCTGTAACACACCGCCAAGGGCGGCGGGCAGCTCGATAGCGATGTTGTCGCGACGACAACGTCCGGCTCGTGGCCTTTCCCCGCGCTGCTGCCTCGCCTACAGGGCTGGGGCATGATCGTCCCCGCCCTCGGCCAGTTCGCGTCCGGAACGCATCATTTCCCGGTGCGCGTCTATTTCGAGGACACTGATCTGACCCACATCGTCTATCATGCGAACTATTTGCGTTACATGGAGCGAGCGCGAACCGAGATGCTGCGGGCTTTGGGCATAGAAGCGCAGGCGATGCTCGACGCGGGTCACGGCTATTATTCGGTGCACGAAATGCACGTCACGTACCTCGCCCCCGCGAAGCTCGACGATATCCTGACCGTGCGGAGCCACGTCGTGCAGGTCCGTGCTGCTGCGACGGTGATCGGACAGGACGTCTGGCGCGGCGATCAGCCACTGACCCGGGGGCGGGTGACGGCGGCCTGGCTCGCGATGAACGGACGACCGAAGCGGCAACCACGCGACTGGTCGGTGCGTTTCTCCGCCCTGATGACGGAGGCGAATGCCGCATAATGCCGACCTTACTCGCCAAAACCACGATCGACATGTCACCACTGGCGCTGTTCCTCGCGGCCGACATCGTCGTCAAACTCGTCATGCTCGGGCTTGTCGCCGCTTCGGTTGCCTCATGGGCGATCATCATCGACCGGGGGCGTCAGCTGAAAGTGATCAATGCCCATGCGAAAGCATTCGAGGCGTGGTTCTGGAAAGCAGACAGCGTCGACACATTGTACGATCCGGCGAAGAGAGCTGCACATCCGTCGGCGCGACTGTTCGTTGCCGGGATGGACGAATGGCGGCGGAGCATCCTCAACCGTCGCGCCGGAGCGGCTGTCGATCGCGACGGGGTCCGCGCGCGGCTGACATCCGTAATGGGTGTCGCGGTCGCGCGCGAAATCGATGCGCTCGGCGAACGCCTCAATATTCTGGCGACGATCGGGTCTGTCGCGCCGTTCGTCGGGTTGTTCGGGACGGTGTGGGGCATCATGCGGGCATTCGGTGCGATCGCGTCGTCACAGAACACGTCGCTCGGAGTCGTCGCGCCAGGAATCGCCGAGGCGCTGTTTGCCACCGCGCTCGGGTTGTTCGCGGCGATACCGGCGGTAATCGGCTACAACCGGCTGCTTCACGGCCTCGGGCGGCTTGAAGCGCGGCTCGGGGCGTTTGGCGAGGAATTTCATGCTCTGCTTTCGCGCCAGCTGGATGGGATGGAGCGATAAGTGGCGATGATGACCCCAGCCCGGCGTGGTCGCCGCCTGCCGATGGCGGAGATTAACGTCACGCCGATGGTCGACGTCATGCTCGTGTTGCTGATCATCTTCATGGTTACCGCCCCGTTGCTGGTGACGGGCGTCCCCGTCGATCTGCCCGATAGCCGGGCGGCGGCGCTGAAGGCCGACGATACGCCAGTGCAGGTGTCGCTGAATCGCACGGGTGGCATCTTCATCGACGACGCGGCAGTGACCGACGATGCGCTAACGGCCCGACTAACGGAGCTCCGTGGGGCAAAGGGCGACAAAGTGCGAGTATTCGTCCGCGCCGACCGCAGCCTCGATTACGGTCGCGTGATGACCGTCGTCGGCGAAGTATCGGCGGCGGGCTTCCGCAAAGTCGCTCTAGTCTCCGCCCCGGCAGTTCGCGCCAAGCGGCACTGATATGGCGGTGGCGCTTCCGGCAGCGTCCGGCGAGCGGCGGGTGGTCGCGATCGTTGCGGCCGCGCACGTCCTTTTATTTGCAGGACTTTCGCTTGCGCTACGGTCGGTGACGCCGCCGCCGCCGCCCGACGAGGGAGCACCCGTTGAAATCGTCACCGCCGCTGAAGCGCGCGCCGCTGCTCGGGCGACCCCGACGCCGCCGCCAGCGCCAGCGCCCGACCCTTCGCCAGCCTCCGAACCCGCACCGCCGTCTAAGCTCGAAACGCCCCCCCTGCTCAAAGCAATCGACGTAGCGGCGAAATCAGACGAGCCGAAGCCGGAAAAGCCAATAGCTGAGAAAGCCAAACCCGAAAAACCGAAGCCTAAGCCGCTTGATACCGACGCGCTGTCCTCTCTGCTCGCCAAGGCGGCACCGAGGGCCAAACCGCTCGATACCAAAGCCTTGTCAAAATCTCTTGATGCCGCCGTGCCAAAAGCGAAGTCGCTCGACACAACCGCCCTCGGCAAATCGCTCGATGCCGCGCTGCCCAAAGCAGCCACGTTGCCGGCGCGCGGCGACCCTCGGATCGCTGCCGGCATTGCTGCAGCGATCCGGGCGCAGGTGACGCCGTGCTTTACGCCGCCGGTAGGTAGCGCAGCTGCGGGCAAGATCACGGCGCTGCTCCACATTGCGATAAGCCGCGACGGGTCGATCGCGGGGCGACCTGGTCTTGTCAGCCAGACCGGGGTGACGGGAGCCAATGCGGCCTACGCGCGGGCGTTCGCCGAGGCGGCGATGCGCGCGGTACTGCGATGTGCGCCACTCAAGCTGCCCGCCGCCCAATATGACCAATGGGCCCAGGTCGAGATTAATTTCGACCCAGCGAATTTCTGACGCGCCTTCGCCCCACACCTCACATGGGTTAGAGAGAGACTATGCGTATCCTGTTCCAACTGCTTGTGCTCCTGGCTACCGCTCCTGCGGCCGCCGTGATCCGCGTCGATATCAACAGCGGCACCGCCTCACCGTTGCCCGTTGCGGTCCCCACCTTCCCCGCGACCGCCGACGCGGCGACGGCGGCAGGAACGACCTCGGCCCTTGGCAATCAGGTCGCTGCCATCATTGCCGCCGACCTTGGATCGTCGGGCCTGTTCCGCCCGGTCGACGCAGTCGTCGTAGTCGTGCCGGCCGACGTGACCGCCCCGCGTTTCGACGCATGGCGCGCGAGCCCCGCGCAGGCACTGGTTACTGGTAATGTCACGGCGAACCCCGACGGTGGAGTCACCGTCGGCTGCTACGCCTATGACGTCGCATCGAGCGAGGAACTCGCGCGGCAGGGTTTCGTCACGACGGCGGCGAACTGGCGGCGTGCGGCGCACAAATGTGCCGACCTCGTCTATGCGCGACTGACCGGCGAGACCGGCTATTTCGACAGCCGGATCGTCTACGTCTCCGAAACCGGGCCGAAGACGACGCGAATCAAGCGTCTTGCCGTGATGGATCAGGACGGCGCGAACCACCGCTTCCTCACAAACGGTCAGAACCTTGTCCTCACGCCACGCTTTGCGCCGAACCAGCAGACGCTGACGTATATGTCATTCGCGGAAAATCGTCCCCGGGTTTGGCTGTACACGATCGGGACCGGGCGGCAGGAGGCGATCGGCGAAGGCGCCAATATGAGTTTTTCCCCGCGCTTTTCACCCGACGGGGCGCGGCTCGTTTATTCGATCAGCCAAAACGGCACGACCGACATCTATCGAATGGATATCGCCAACCGCAGCGTGACGCGACTGACCCACGGTCCCGGCATCAACACGTCGCCCAGCTATTCCCCCGACGGCAGCAGGATCGTCTTCGAATCGGATCGCGGCGGCGGCCAGCAAATCTACACGATGAACGCTGACGGATCAGGTCAGCAGCGAATCAGCTTCGGCGAAGGGCGCGCCGGAACCCCGGTATGGTCGCCGCGCGGCGACCTCATTGCCTTCACCCGGCTGACGACCGGCAAGTTCCGCATCGGCGTCATGCGACCCGACGGCTCGGGTGAGCGACTGCTGACCAACGCCTATCAGGACGAAGGCCCAACGTGGTCTCCGAACGGGCGTGTCGTCCTGTTTTTCCGTACTGCCGCCGGGCGGACAGGTAAGGTCGACCTTCATTCGATCGACCTGTCAGGAACCAATGAGCGCACAATAAAAACGCCTCTCGATGCGTCCGATCCGGCGTGGTCGCCGTTGTTGCCGTAACGAGCTTCGGCTAAACGATCACCGACCATGCGAAAGGACACTCCAATGCCAAAACGCGCCGCCGCAGTTGCGATGATCGCCATTCTTGTTGGTGTCGGGGCTTGTTCGACGAAGAAAAAAATTCTTCCTCCCGCCCCCCCGCCGATCGGCACCCCGCTGGGAGGCGGAACGTCGTCCACAACTACCCCTGCCGGGAGCGATTCGGGCACTGTCGGGACCCGCGCAGTGCCGGGTTCGCTCGCCGACTTTCGCGCGACGAGCGGCTCTGACACCGTTTTGTTTGCCTATGACAGCTATGATGTCGATGACACGGCGAAGGCAATTCTGGGCAAGCAGGCGGAGTGGCTTGCGCGCTATCCGGGGGTCAGGGTCACCGTCGAAGGTCATACCGACGAACGTGGAACGCGCGAATATAATCTCGCGCTCGGTGATCGGCGAGCCAGCGCGGCCAAGAATTTCCTCGCCGCACAAGGCGTGATCACGTCGCGCCTCCAGACGATCAGCTACGGCAAGGAGCGGCCGGTTGCCGATGGCAGCGATGACGCGGCCTATGCCCAGAACCGCCGCGCGGTGACGGTAATAGTAAGTGGCGCGCGCTGAAATATTACATCAGCGAATATAAGATGCCAACTCAAGGCTACAGCCCGGCTAGCGACGTTCGATCTTGTAGACGCTCGCTGGCGGGGCATTAACGAGTACCGTCGCCGTGCGACGCGCGATCAATCCGAATTCCTCAAGGATCGAATCGGCGATCGGGCAGCGGTAGCCGTAAGTGAACTGAAACATCGCGCTGCCCGGGCGCAACTCGCTGAACGCCGTCGTCAGGATAGCACGAACGACGGGCTTTGGCATCGATAGGATCGGCAGACCGCTGATAACCGCTCCCGCCTGTCCGCGCCCGAACAGGGTGACATCGGCGAGATCCCCGGCGCTTCGCTCGATCAGGCGCACCATCGGAAAGCGAAGCCGCATCATTGCCGCGAAATCGGCCCCAAACTCGATCATGACCAGCTTGTCGGGGGTCACTCCTGCGTCGAGGATTGCCTGAGTAAAGACTCCGGTGCCTGGACCGAACTCGATCACCGGCATCGAGGTGGCGCATAGCTCCGCCGTAATTGCCCGTGCCAGCGCCGGCCCCGACGGTGCGATGGCGGCGACGCGTAGCGGTGCCGCCAGCCAGGCGCGCAGGAATGGCAGCAGATCGGCGCGTGCGGCACGGGCGCGAACCTTGTCGGCGCGGCAAACAGCATTGGTCGGCATCGGCACATCCCTCAAGCGAGGACATTCCCGTACCGCAACCGCGAGCACCGCGATAGCGCGCGGCAGGCAAACCTTTGCCATCCGCCGCAGTTGCGCTACGACGCACCGCACAATCGACCTAGGAGTTGCCCGTGACCGCCGTTGGCCAGGATAGTCTGAACACCCGCCGGACATTGACGGTCGATGGCAAGGATTACGCCTATTATAGTCTCCCTGCTGCCGCAGAGGCGCTGGGCGACATCAGCCGCCTGCCCTTCTCGATGAAAGTATTGTTCGAGAACCTGTTGCGTTTCGAGGATGGCGTCACCGTAACCCGCAACGACCTTACCGCGATGGTTCAATGGGCGAGCGACCGCCGTTCCGATCGCGAGATCGCCTATCGTCCGGCACGAGTCCTGATGCAGGACTTTACCGGGGTGCCCTGCGTCGTCGACCTCGCTGCGATGCGCGACGCGATGACCAAACTTGGCGGCGATCCGGCGAAGATTAACCCACAGATCCCGGTCGATCTCGTCATCGACCACAGCGTCATGGTCGACGAGTTCGGCACCCCGCAGGCGTTCACCGACAACATGGCGCTCGAATACAAGCGCAACATCGAACGCTACGAATTCCTACGCTGGGGATCGTCGGCACTCAAAGGCTTCCGCGTCGTGCCGCCGGGCACCGGGATCTGCCACCAGGTCAACCTCGAGTATCTGGCGAAGACCGTCTGGACGAGCGAAGGGACCGACGGCGCGATCGTCGCCTATCCCGATACGCTGGTAGGCACCGACAGCCACACGACGATGGTCAACGGCCTCGGCGTCCTCGGTTGGGGCGTCGGCGGGATCGAGGCCGAGGCGGCGATGCTCGGCCAGCCGGTCAGCATGCTGATCCCCGAGGTCGTCGGCCTCAAGCTCGAAGGCACGATGAGCGAGGGCATCACCGCGACCGACCTCGTCCTCACCGTCACGCAGATGCTCCGCGCCAAGGGCGTCGTCGGGCGCTTCGTCGAATTCTACGGCCCCGGCCTCGACGCGCTGACCCTCGCCGACCGCGCGACGATCGCCAACATGGCCCCCGAATACGGCGCAACGTGCGGCTTCTTCCCGGTCGATCAGGCAACATTAAACTACCTCAAGCTGTCGGGTCGCGAGCCCCACCAGATCGAGCTGGTCGAGGCATACTGCAAAGCGCAGGGAATGTGGCGCGACGCGACCGCGCCCGACCCTGTCTTCACCGATACCCTTCACCTCGACCTTGGCACGGTCCAACCGTCGCTCGCCGGGCCGAAGCGTCCGCAGGACCGCGTGCTGCTCGGCCAGGCCGATGAGGCGTTCGAGACCGAGCTGGCCAGCGGCTACAAGAAATCCGGCGGTGACGCTCATAAGCGTGTTCCCGTCGCTGGTGCCGACTACGATCTTGGTCACGGCGACGTCGTCATCGCGGCGATCACCAGCTGCACCAATACGTCGAACCCCAACGTCCTCGTCGCGGCCGGCCTCGTCGCGCGCAAGGCTCGCGCCCTCGGTCTCAAGACCAAGCCGTGGGTCAAGACCAGCCTTGCGCCGGGGTCGAAGGTCGTGACGGACTATTTTGCCGAATCGAAGCTGCAGGATGACCTCGACTATCTTGGCTTCAATCTCGTCGGTTATGGCTGCACGACGTGCATCGGTAATTCGGGCCCGTTGCCTGAGTCGATCAGCGCGGCGATCGCCGACCACGATCTCGTCGCGGCGAGCGTCCTCAGCGGTAATCGCAATTTCGAAGGTCGCGTGTCGCCCGACGTCCGCGCCAATTATCTCGCATCGCCACCACTCGTCGTCGCCTACGCGCTGATGGGCACGATGCGGAACGACATGGTGACCGACCCGATCGGCCAGGCGACCGACGGCAGCAACGTGTTCCTGAAAGACATCTGGCCGACCAATCAGGAGGTTAGCGACATGGTCATGGCGAACGTAACCGCCGACATGTTTCGCAATCGCTATGCCGACGTCTTCACTGGTGACGAACATTGGCAAGCGATCAAGATCGAAGGTGGCGCGACCTACCGCTGGAACCCGTCGTCGACCTATGTCGCCAACCCACCCTATTTCGACGGTATGACGATGACGCCGAACGTCGTCGCCGACATTATCGATGCGCGCCCGCTCGCGATCTTCGCCGATAGCGTCACGACCGATCACATTTCTCCCGCAGGTAACATCAAGGAGGCGTCACCCGCAGGGCGGTTCCTCAACGAGCGCCAGGTCAGCCGCGCCGAGTTCAACAGCTATGGCGCGCGGCGCGGCAATCACGAGGTGATGATGCGCGGAACCTTCGCCAACATCCGGATCAAGAACGAGATGGTCCCGGGCGTCGAGGGCGGCGTGACGCGGATGGCAAACATTGCCGAACCGGTCGCTATCTTCGACGCTGCGGAGCAGTATCGCTGTACCGGCACGCCGCTGGTGATCATTGCCGGCAAGGAATACGGCACCGGCTCGTCGCGCGATTGGGCGGCGAAGGGAACGGCCTTGCTCGGCGTGCGCGCCGTCATCGCTGGATCGTTCGAGCGCATTCACCGTTCGAACCTCGTCGGCATGGGAGTGATCCCGCTCCAGTTCGCCGACGGCGTCGATCGCAAGACGCTCGGGCTGAGCGGGGACGAAACGTTCACGATCGTCGGCATGGCCGATTTGAAGCCGCGCCAGAACATCACGGTTGCATTCAAGCGTAGCGACGGCACGGCGGGCAGCTTCGAAACACGCTGCCGGATCGATACCGCGCAGGAACTCGACTATTTTTATGCCGGTGGGATCCTGCCCTACGTCTTAAGAAAACTCGCAGCCTAGCCGAAGCCTGACGACCGAACGAAAAAGAGCCGCAGCGAAAGCTGCGGCCCTTTCAGTCTGCAGTCAGACTACCGTTCAGGCGACGACGGCACCTTCGCGTCGGCGGCGCACGACGGCACCAACGAGACCAAATCCCGCGATCATCATCATCCACGAGGCCGGCTCGGGGACGCTGTTGAGGAAGTCGAGGTTGTTGTAGATCGGCACGAAGCCGTTGAACTCACCGAACGTGTCGTTGAGCTTGTTGTCGAGGTCGCCCGGTTGGAACTGGTTGCCGAAGGTCAGGCCGAACGAGGTCACCGAAGCCAGCTGGCCATTGACGAACTGCGGACCACCCGAGTCGCCACCTGCCGAGCTCACTTCGGTCGCGCCGCGACCGGTGTTGCAATATTTTGCGCTAACAGCGAGGCCGACCGCCTGCGCCAGCCCACACGATCCATCGTGTGCATTAGTCCCATCGTCAAAGTCCGAGATGACCGTGTTGGTCGTTTCGGCCGTACCAAAGAAGCCGGTGTTGCCCGGACCGCCATCGAACAGCCCTTGGAAATCGGCATCGCCGAAGCGGAAGTCATAGCGGTTATCGCCCTGACGCAAACGACCGGTGCCAAGGTTGTGCGGCGGCGTGTTGCCAAGCGAGCCGCCGACGTCCGAGCGGACGCCGTAACCGGCGATGTTGTAGTCGACGCCGGTCAAGTCAGTGCCGTTATAGAATGCATAACCGGTAGCGAATGCAGGCGCCGGTGCCGCAAGCGTCAGCTTTGCGATGTCATGATCGTCGATCACTTCACCGGTGTATTGTGGGTTGAAGCGAACGGCGCTGATAGCAACCTTAGTCACATTCGGCGCGCCATTCGAGTAGATTGGCGTTTCGGCGGCATCAGGGGTCACTGGGTTGTAGAAATAAGCCGTGACACTGACCGGCTGCTGGTTGTGTCCGTTGGTCACGCAATGCGCGGCGGTGATGATTGACTTGCGATCGGCCGAGAGGCTGCCCGAGCAGACGAAGCGACCGGCAGCGCCTTCGTCGATCAACAAACCAACGGTGCTGCGATACTTGGGGTCAAGGCCGAGGTTGAGCGGGTTGCCGCCTCCCGTGATCGTCGCCGTCGACCCTTGGCCGATGATGGTGCTCGTTGCGGTCCAGGACAGGCCATTGGTGACGCCCGAAATGCTTGCAGCCGATGTTGCCGTCGACGTCAGCAACGTGGCAAGTGCAAGGGCACCAACCGAAACCGCAGTTTCGCGGCAGGAACGCAACGTCATAAATTTCCCCTATTCGATCGCCGGTTATCTGGCGACGCTCCAGTTCTCCCACGCTGCTCAATCCCGTCAACATACAAAAAGTCGCACCCCGGGTAATAAGCAAAATACTTAAGCAAATTAATGTTTTGGACACCATATTTTTGCGGGATAGTGATTTTTCGGCACTTGTTATCGTGCGGCAAGCTGTCACAAGGCATGATAAGGGAGCCGCATGTCGTGGTGCCCTCTCGTGGTGGGGAACAGTGATGAAGTCGGTTTTCTTGGTCGCAGCCTCGGTTGCAACGTTGATGACGTCGATGGCGGCGACGGCGCGTGAAGCGAAGCCGCAGTTCACCGAATTCGAAGAAGGCTTCGTCAATCCGCCAACCGACATTCATGTCGGCAACGGTAGCTCATCTGCCCCCCTATTCTTCACGCCGAGCGCCCCGACGTCGGTGGTCTCCAGTTTCGAGGGTGCGTCGGACTATAGCACGCGCGCGCTTGGCATCGGGTTGATCCCGCCTGACACGATGGGCGCCGTCGGTCGGACGCAGTATGTCGAGCTGATCAACGGCAGCTTCTCGGTCTACAATAAGGCGACGGGACTGCTTGCCGCACCGCGCGTTACCGATAGCACTTTCTGGCAGGCCGCAGGTGGGACCGCGACCGGCGGAGACCCGCGCATTCAGTTTGACGCGCAGCAGAACCGCTGGCTCGCCGTTGGGTTCGGCTCGAACAATGCCAACTTGCAGGTCGCGGTTTCCGCCACGTCCGACGCGCTCGGCGTGTGGAAAGCTGCAACCTTCACGGGCTATACCGGTCTCGGTTTCGGCGCGACCGCCGACTTTCCGACACTCGCCGTTTCCGGTAATTCGATCTTGATCGGGACGAACAATTTCGCCCCGTCATCCGCCGGTGATGCCAATAGCTTCCGTGGCACGACACTCAATATCCTCAACAAGGATCAGGTGTTTGCTGCGGCTGGGCCAATCCTAACCAGCCTAAAGCAGATCAACACCCCGCTTGATGGCGTGACCGACAACGGTTTTGCTATCCAGGGTGTCAACCGCCAGGGCGGCAGCAGCACGGCGACTGTCGTGGCATCGAGCCTCTATGCTTATGACAACGTCGTCTATCAGGTGACGAATGCGGGTGCTCCAATTGGGACCCAAACGGCGTCGCAAATCCAGACGGGCGGCGTCAGCTTCGAATCGCCAAATCCGGGGCGCCAGCCGGTACTCGGTGCAAATGCTCGCATCCTTGCCACGGGCGACGAGCGAACGGGCACGAGCGCCTTCGACGTCAATGGCCGGACTTACTTCGCCACGACGGTGCAGGAAATCGGGAGCGACCATGCGGTGGTGCGTGTCACCGTCATGAACACGGCGACGGGCGCCGTGCTGTCGCAGACCGATATCGGCGGCGGCGCAAGCAATGTCTTCGATTATTGGGAAGGCTCGCTGGCAGTCAACGCGTCGGGACAGGTCGTTGTCGGCTACAACCGTTCGGGTGATGTCACCACGGGTGTCGCTGGCCGTGCATCGCTCTTTGCTCGGTCGTTCAACACCAACGCCGACGGCACGCTTGCCGCGACCAGCGGCGAGATCCTCGTCAAGGCCAGCCTCGTTGATGAGTACCACAATGGTTCCGCTTTCGGACAGGCATCCGTTGGTCGCCAACGTTGGGGCGACTACAGCACCGTCACCATCGATCCGACCAACGATCAGCGTTTCTGGCTGATCGGCGAGTTCGCTCGTGAATATAACAATGCGGCTGGCGGTCACCCGAGTGGCAGCGGCTTCGGACGCTGGGGGACGTATGTCGCTCAGCTCGGGGTTGCGACAGTCCCTGAGCCGGCGACGTGGGCGCTGATGATCGGCGGCTTCGGCTTTGTCGGCGTCGCCGCACGCCGCCGCCGCTCGGGTTTCGCCTCGGCCTGACCTCAACGACTGTAACGACGAACGGGGGGTGCTAGCGCGCCCCCCGTTTTCGTTGTATAATACTATAGTGTTAAAACGATTTTCGCTGATGGCCGCAATATTATCGGGTGTCGCCGTCACTGCTGCTCCGGTTTCTCGCCCCTTGGTCGGCGTATGGAGCGGCGATCGTGTCACGCTGATGCTCACCGCACATGGTGGTACGCTCCAGGAGGACTGCGCGACAACGACATTGGCCGGGCCGGTAGTGCGGCATGCGGGCGACCGGTTCAGCGTCGGCGGCGCGCGCGAGGTAGCAACGGGCGGTCCGCAGCATGTCGACGAGGACGGCGGCCACGCCCCGGAGGTCATGCTCCATGGCCGGATGACGACCAAAGGTCTTGCATTGGACGTCGACGTACCCGGTGCAGCGCGCGTCACCTATATGCTGTTGCCTGGACGCAATTTCAAGCCGGTGCGCTGCCTTTAAGGTTGGCCGAGCACCTCGCGCGGCGCGCGTCCGTGAGCCGCGAAGTCAGATGCGATGAACGCGGGATGCTTGGCCGCACGGTCGTAATCTGGGGGTTGGAACACGATCCTCGCGGAGATGAATATGGGCGGGTCGTTATCAGTCGTAACCGGAGGTATTCAGCAGCGCCGACTGTCTGCCAAAGTTTGAGCCTCACCTGCGGAAATCTGGACCCGCGCGACGTCGACATGACTGGTCGACCCGATGCTCAGGATCTGTGCTCGGGAGGCCACGATCGGTCGTCGTTGAGGACCCGCCGATCTCACCCCCAGTCGACAACCCGCCACCCCCGTGCCGTCGCCAGCTGCCGCAGCCCGCGCGACGGATTGACCGCGACCGGGGCCGTCGCGAGCGCGAACAGCGGCGCGTCGGAGACATGGTCCGAATAAGCGGCGACGATCGTCGCTTTGCCCAGCCGCGCCATAACCATCGCCGCCTTCGCCATGTCGTAGCAATTCTCGCCGGCGATCCGCGCGCGCAGCCAGTCGCCATCCCACACCGACCCCGTCGCAATCGTTTTCGTCACCCCGACCCGCGCGGCAATCGCTTCGGCATAAAAGACGAAGCTGGCCGTCGCGATGACGATGTTCAGCCCCGCCGCGCGGTCGGCGGCGATCTGGACCAGCGCGCCGGGGCGCAGCGGAATGCGCACAGCAAACGCCGCCGCGCGGGCGGCGACCCGGTCGCGCGGCGCGGCGTTGCCCATCAGCAGACGTTGCGCGATCTCCTTGAGGCGGACGCGCGACACCAGTCCCAGCCGGTAGGCTACCCCCGCCACGCCCGCCACCGGCAGAAGCGCCAGCCGCCACGGAGCTTCCGCGCGCGCCCAAAAGATCAGCCAGCGTGTGTAGGTCGGCTGCGCCGTGATTGTCAGGTCCATGTCGTAGACAGCAAAACGCATCGCTGGCTCATCGCGCGTTGCCCGGCGCGACGCAACCGGTGTCCCGGAGGCATAGCGACGGGCATCAGAATATCGGCAAACGCAACCAAAGTTGCTCCGCGCCGTTTTGCCCTTGCCGAGACTGTTTCATTCCCTCAACGATCGGACGCAATGACCGCCGCCACTCTGCAGATCGACGAGGCCGCCGAGGGCGCGCGGACGATACGCCTTGGCGGTGCGCTGACGGTCGCGTCGATTGGCAGCGTCGCTCCGGCGCTGGCCGCCATTACCCCCGATGGTCGCGACCTGACGATCGATCTTGGCGGCGTCGAGAGGATCGATACGACCGGCGCATGGGTGGTTCATAAACTGCTCCGCGACTGGAAGCATGAAGAACGATCAGCGACGCTAGCGGCCGCCTCGCCCGACGCGCAACGGCTAATCGATCAGGTCGCGGCAAACGACAAGCCAGCCGCGCGCCGTCCACCGCAGGGCAACAGAGTCACCGAACGTTTGAACCTGATCGGCACTGCGGTGGTGGGCGCTGTGAATACGCTAGGCGAATTCCTCGCTTTTCTCGGCCAGACGATGGTCGTTTTGTTCCAGACTCTTGTCGAGCGTCGCCCGTTGCGCTGGAATGCAGTGATCCATCAGATGGAGGTCGTCGGTGCCAATGCGCTTGGCATTGTCGGGCTGTTGTCGTTTCTCGTCGGCATCGTGCTGGCCCAACAGGGCGCGGTTCAGTTGCGACAATTCGGGGCCGAAGTGTTCGTCGTCAATTTGATCGGACGATCGGTCATTCGCGAACTCGGTATCCTCCTCACGGCGATCATGGTCGCCGGACGCTCGGGTTCGGCTTTTGCCGCGCAGATCGGTTCGATGAAGCTGAACGAGGAAATCGACGCGATGGGGTCGATCGGCATGTCGTCGATCGAGGTTCTTGTCCTTCCGCGCGTGATTGCGATGGTCATCATGCTGTTATTACTATCGTTCTTCGGCGCGATCATGGCGATCATCGGCGGCGGACTGTTCTGCTGGATCAGCCTCGCGATCCCGCCGACGAGTTTCGTCCAACGAATCCAGGATGTCACGCCCATCAGCGACCTTGTCATCGGCATGATCAAGGCCCCGGTATTCGGCTTCATTATCGCGGTCACCGGCTGCTTTCAGGGAATGCAAGTCAGCGGCAACGCGGAGTCGGTCGGCGAGCGGACAACTCAGGCGGTGGTCCAGTCGATCTTCCTCGTCATCGTCCTCGATGCGTTCTTCGCGGTGTTCTTCACCGCCCTCGGTTACGTCTGATGAGTAACATCGCCCCAGAACCCGGGCGCGACACCCAGGAGAGTGCCGAGCCTGAAATCGTGATTCGCGTCAAAAGCCTAAAAAACAGCTTCGGCACACAGCAGGTGCACACCGACGTCAACCTGAATGTGCGGCGCGGCGAGATTATCGGCATTGTCGGCGGCTCGGGTACGGGCAAGTCGGTTCTGATGCGATCGATTATCGGTCTCCAGGTTCCGGACGGCGGCACGATCGAAGTTCTCGGCCAGAATGTCGCGACGCTGGACGCCGAGGCGGCAAAGGATCTGCGTCGTCGCTGGGGGGTGTTGTTCCAGAACGGGGCGCTCTTCTCATCGCTCACGGTGGCCGAGAATATCGAGGCGCCGATGCGCGAATTCTTTCACCTCGATCAGACGCTGATGGACGAAATCGCCAGCTACAAGATCGCGATGGTCGGCCTCCCCGACACTGCAGGCATGAAGTTTCCCAGCGAATTGTCGGGCGGGATGCGTAAGCGCGCCGGTCTCGCGCGCGCGCTCGCGCTCGACCCCGAATTGCTGTTCCTCGACGAGCCGACCGCCGGCCTTGACCCGATCGGCGCAGCGGCCTTCGACGATCTCATCAAGCTGATGCGGGATACGATCGGGCTGACGGTATTTCTCGTCACGCATGATCTCGATACGCTCTACGCGATCTGCGACCGCGTGGCGGTGCTAGGCGACGGCGTCATGCTGAAAGTTGGAACGATCCCGGAACTAATCGCGTTTGATCACCCATGGGTACGCGAATACTTCTCAGGGCCGCGGGGGCGAGCGGCAGCGGCGGCGGATGCCTCGCCACACGACGCGACGACCGGCGGGAGTGGCGACGCATTGCCGGTCGTCCAGGGAGCATCATGAATATGGCGACGACATTTTACCGTTCCGCCACCACGCGATCAGCGACCGTGGCGGCAAACGTGGCCGGGGATAGCGCGTAATGGAAACTCGCAGCAATTACGTCCTTGTTGGCGGCGTTGTCCTTGCGCTGACTTTCGCGTTGTTCGCCTTCGTCCTGTATCTTGCGAAATTCTCTGGTGCGGAAAAAGACAAATACGACATCTTTTATCGCCAATCGATCAGCGGACTTGCGATCGGTGCGCCGGTTCAGTTCAAGGGAGTTCCCGTTGGCGAGGTGAAGGAAATTGCCCTCCTTCCCCGCTCCCCCGATACGGTCCGCGTTCGCATCGAGATAAAGGCGGACACGCCGATCCTCCACGGCACCACGGCGCAGATCGAAAGCGTCGGTTTCACGGGCGTCAGCCAGATCCAGCTGGCCGGATCGGTGGCGGGCGCGACCCCCATCGACGAGCCGGGACCGTTCGGTGTCCCCGTCATTCCGCCGCGCGCTGGAGCGCTGGGCCAGTTGCTCGCAAGCGCCCCCGAGCTTCTCAACAACGTGTCGGCGCTGACGGCGTCGCTCAACGAGCTGCTCAACCCGCCCAACCGGAAATCGCTGGGCAATATTCTTGCCAGCACCGGTCGGTTGACCGGAAGCCTCGCCGACCGAGGACCCGAAATCGCCGCAACACTCGTCGAGATGCGCGGGACTTTGAAGCAGGCCACCGCCGCTGCACAGGCGGTGACCCAGTTGACCGCCCACGCCGACACGCTGCTGACGACTGACGCGAAGCCGCTGGTCCACGATCTTTCGCTCACCGCCTCACACGCCAATGCGACACTCGCTAGGCTCGATGCGGTTGTCGCCAGCGCCCAGCCAGGCATCGACACTTTTACGACGCAAACGCTGCCGGAGACGGCACAGCTGCTACGTGAGGCGCGCGACGCGACGGCGCAACTTGGCGCGATAGCAGCAAAGCTCGATGAAGACCCGGCCGGGGCCCTAATCGGCGGGCGCAAGCTTCCGGAATACACTGCGCCGGGCTATGCCCCGCCAAAGAAGGGCAAGAAATGATGCGTCAACGATCGTCCGGCCTTGCCGTGATTGCATTCGCGGGAGTGCTCGCTGCCTGCGGTCCGCTCGTTCAGATCGGTGGCAATGCCAAGGCCCCAGTGTCGCTTCTCGCACTCCGGGCGACCGCCGTCCCGCTGACGACAGCGACGACGACGACCGATCCGAACGCAACGGTGCTCGTTCTCGTCCCTGCGGTCCCAGGCATGCTCCAGACGCTGCGGATCCCCGTTCTCACGAGCGATACCACCGTCGAATATCTAACCGGGGCGACATGGGCGGAACAGCCCAACCGCGAGTTCCAGCATGTTCTTGCCGATACCATTGCCGCGAAGGGCATCCCCGTCCTCGATCCGCGTCAATCGACGGCGGCGAGCGGGCGAACGTTGTCGGGCACGCTAATCGACTTCAGCCTCGACGTTCGCAATCCAGCCAGCGCTATCGTTCGCGTGCGCTTCGATGCCGCCCTGACCGGTGTCGGCAAAACGCCCTTCGCCCTCCGTCGTTTCGATGCGACCGCTCCCGTTGTGAGCCAGAACCCGACCGACGTGGCGATCGCTCTCAATACCGCCGCGAACCAGGTCGCCAAAGATGTTGCTGCGTGGGTCGCGCACTAAGAAATTTAAGTGTAACACTACTCCGGTGTGTAGAGTTCAAGGACAGTGACAAGCTGCAACCGCGGAGTCGTCACGGTAATTGCTCATCTCAGCGCGCCGGAAAGAAGTATCCAATTAACCGGACAGGCTCTTACTGACGATTTCGAAGACGTCACGCGACAGGCCGGGGACTGCCGCAATGCGTTCGAGTTCGGCGCGCATCAGCCCAGAACGAACAGAATCGAACCGCCGCCACCGACCGAGCGGCAGCGCAAGCCGCGCCGCAGCTCCAGGGTTCGTATTACCGATAGCGATCACCTCATCGGCGAGGAAATGGTAGGCTTCGCCGCCAATCATGTGAAAGCGAACCTGGTTGACCCCAAACGCACCGATCAGCGACCGTAAGCGGTTCGGATTGCCGGAATTAAAGTCGGGGTGCTGCCGTAGCGCGACAACGCGCTCGAAAGTGTCGGGCTGCAGCGATATCGCCTGGATGCTAAACCACTTGTCGATGACGAGGGGGTCGGCCCGGTGACGGTCGTAAAACCAAGATAAGGCCGCATCGCGCCGATCGGTTGAGCCATTGACGAGTGCCGACAACGCCGCAATCCGGTCCGTCATATTGTCCGAGGTCACCAGCTGCGCCCATGCCGCCTCGGCCGCATCAGCGTCCTGACCGATCATCAGATACCCGAGCGCGACGTTTCGCAGTGCGCGGCGGCCTTTTGCTTCCGGCGTCAGCTCGTGCTGATTGCTACTGTTGGTGTGATATGTCGCCCACAATTCATCGTGGAGTTTCAATGCGATCGCGCGCCGCGCCGCTTGCCGCCGCCGGTGAATTGCATCGACGTCGACCGTAGGCGCCGCGTCGCCGATCACCGCTTCGGTCGGCAATAGAATGGCCTCGGCGGTGAATTCGGGATCAAGCCTCGCGCCAAGCGTTGCCTTGACCGTCGCCACAAGGTCAGCCGGATCGTCGTCGCCTGACAGGATCTGCAGGGCAAGACGCTGCGTCGCCTCCCACCGCGCGAACGGATCGTCGTCGTGCGCCGCGAGCAGGGCGAGGTCGGCACGCGACTGGTCGGCGACGACAATCACCGGCGCGGAGAAGCCCCTATTCAGCGACATCAATGGTGGCGCGCCAATCCCGGTAAAAACTGCCTCGCCTATATCATCTACAGTTACCACCTGCTCGTCGCCAAGCCGCTCGCCCGTCGTCCGATCGAGTAACGCAACCCGGAAGGGCATTGCCATAGGCAGCTTGTCGGACTGTCCCGGGGTCGGCGGCACTGTCTGTTTCAACCGCACGCGCGCCGTCGCTGTTGCGTCATCGTGACTTAGGTCCGCCGTTATGCGCGGCGTCCCGGCTTGAGCATACCAACGGCGGAACGATCCAAGATCGCGCCCCGACGCCTCAGCCATGACATCGAGCCAATCGTCGGTGGTCACCGCCTGACCATCAAATCGATCGAAATAAAGATCGGTGCCGGCACGAAAGTCCTTTGATCCTAACAAAGTAGCCAGCATCCGGATAACTTCAGCGCCCTTGTTGTAAACCGTCGACGTATAAAAATTGCCGATCTCGATATAGGTATCGGGCCGGATCGGGTGAGCGAGAGGGCCGGCATCCTCCGGGAATTGCGCTCCGCGCAACATGCGAACATCGTCGATACGGCTGACGGCGGGCGACCCCTGGTCGGCCGTAAAGCCCTGGTCGCGAAAAACGGTTAATCCCTCTTTGAGCGAAAGCTGGAACCAATCGCGACAGGTAACGCGGTTACCTGTCCAGTTATGAAAATATTCATGGGCGACAACCGCGGCGACGGCGTCGAAATCATCGTCGGTCGCAGTGTCGGGATCAGCGAAAATATACTTTGAATTGAATATGTTGAGACCCTTATTCTCCATTGCCCCGGCGTTGAAGTCGCCCACAGCGACAATGTTAAAAGTGCTCAGATCGTATTCACGCCCGTAGTTGACCTCGTCCCATGTCATCGCCGTCTTCAGCGCCGCCATCGCATGGTGACAGCGCGAAAGGTCGCCCTCGTCGGCCCAGATTCCCAGATCGACGACTTTTCCCGACGCAGTTACGAAAGTGTCGCTAAGCGAGCCGAGACGACCCGCTACCAGCGCAAAAAGATAGCTCGCCTTGGGCCACGGATCTACCCATTCGGCAAAGTGCCGGCTATCGTGGAGTGTGCCACTGGTTCGTTTCTCCCCGTTGCTGAGAAGGACCGGATAAAGCGCGGCGTCGCCTTCCAGTCGAACCGAGTAGCGCGACAATACATCTGGGCGATCAACGAAATAGGTTATCCGGCGAAAGCCCTCGGCCTCACATTGGGTACATAGATTACCCCCGCTGGCGTACAGGCCAAGCAGCACCGTGTTTTCCTCAGGGGTTATATCGACGATCGTTTCAACGATGGCGCGATCACCATCGATCATCAGACTCAATCCAGCGGAACCGACCTTGGGATTAATAATATGACCGTCGACGAGCACTGAAACGAGCGTCAGGTCCTCTCCGTCGAGGACGAGAGGCGCGATGCCGGAGCCATTTCGCACGACCAGGAGACGCGCATGAACGCGTGTTCGACCAGCGCCGAGTTCAAAGCGCAGAGCGACTTCGGGTATGAGCCACGCCGGTGGGCGATAGTCGGCAAGGCGGATCGTCGGCGGCGCAGACAAATCGATCATCTTCATCCTTCGCAAAGGCATTCTTCCATAGCCAAGACAGGCCGATTTGTTAAGCTAGCCCGTCTTATTCATGAGCCTTTCTGCCGGGGTTTTTCCGACCCGGTTTGCCGGTCGGCGATGTGAGCTGGTCGCAGTTGCCGGTGGCGCGGGGAACGGCGCGATTTCGGGTGCTGGCATGGTTGCGGGGATGGGC
>JANYFA010000020.1 GCA_025362895.1 Sphingomonadaceae bacterium
CTCGACCGGCAGCGGGGGCGGGGCGGTCCGCAGCGCCCGCGGGCCGGTCGTCACGCGCACCGGGCTGGCGAGGCCGCCGCTTGCCCGGTCGAGTTGCATCCCGAGCGCCCGCAACATGGTCGGCAGCCGCCCAACGGTCGAGTTACGGACCAGCCGGACCTTGTGCTCGATCGTCACCGCATATTGCGGCGCATCGGTCGCGAGGCTGGCGACCTGGGTGCCGATCACCGTCGCCAGCATTCCAAACAAGCCGAGCGCGAGGAGAACGGCCAGCACGACGGCCGGGACGCGCGGCAAGCGCAGGCGTTGCAGCAGCTCGACCACCGGCGAAAGGATGAACGACAGCAGCACCGCGAGCATGATCGGGACCAGAACGTCCCGCGCAAGGAAAAGCGCTGCAACGGTGACGACGCCAACCGCGAGCGCAAGCAAGGCGCCGACGCCAGGAACCTCGGCCGGGGCTACCTGGGCACGCGGTGCGACTGGGTCGACTTCATTCATCTTCACCTCCGACTCGCAACATAGCGAGACGCTGATCGCGACGCCCGCACGAAAATCGGAGGCTGATTTATTGAGGAGCCTGAGCCTGAAAGATAATGGTGGGCACGGCTGGTATCGAACCAGCGACCCCTGCGATGTCAACACAGTGCTCTACCACTGAGCTACGCGCCCACTCAGAGCATACCTAACCGGGCGCATACCGTCGTGCAAGGGGCAAAGCGCATCGTCCTGCGGTGCGAGCTACGCGCCGAGTGCTGGCACGATCGCCTGGCGCGTCATAAAGGGGGGCATGACCGACTGCCCCCTTGCTCCCGGCTTTACGGTCAGTGCCGCTGCCAGTCCGCCCGGCCCACTCGTCCTGGCCTCACCGCACTCGGGGCGCGATTATCCGGCGGCGTTTCTCGCAGTGACCCGGTTGACGCTCGCCCAGCTCCGCCGCGCCGAAGATGCCTTCGTCGACGGCCTCGTCGCCCCGGCCGCCGTTGGCCATGGTGTTCCGCTCATTGCCGCGCGCTGGGGGCGGACGTGGCTCGACCTCAACCGCGACGCCGCCGAGATCGACCCGGCGATGGTCGTTGATGCCATGCCGACCGACCCCGCGCAGGCCAGCGACCGCGTCGCCGCCGGGCTGGGGGTAATACCGCGCATCGCCGCCTACGGGCTGCCGATCTATCCCGGACGCCTGCGTCATGCCGAGATCGCCGCGCGGCTCGCCGATGTCCATGTGCCCTACCACGCTGCGATCGCCGATCGGCTTGGGGCGGCGCTGCAGGCTAATGGGTTCGCGGTGCTGCTCGACTGCCATTCGATGCCGAGTCCGGCGGCGGTGTACGGCGGCGCGGCGCAGGTGGTGATCGGCGACCGCTTCGGGACTTCGGCAGCACCGGCGTTGGTCGCGGCGGTCGAACGCCACTTTGGCCAAGCCGGGTTTCGCGTTGCCCGCAACGCCCCTTATGCCGGTGGTTATACCACGGCGCACCACGGTCGCCCCGCGCAGGGTGTTCACGCCGTCCAGATCGAAATCGACCGGGCCCTTTACATGGACCCTTCGCGGCTTGTGCGGCACGCCGGCTTCGACCGCGTGACGGCGGCCTTTGCGGGGCTCGTGGCAACACTTCCGGGGCTTGCCGCAAGGCTCGATTTGGCCCCGCCGCAGCCGACATCGTGGGCGGCGGAATGAAAAAGGGCCACGCCCGAAGGCGTGGCCAGAGTTCAGGGAGCGCAGCGGCGTAAGGGGGGAAACGCCACTCGCATAGTAAACATAGTGCATTGCAGCATTGGTTCAACCCCGACTACGGTCGACGGCGTCGCTGCACCCGGCTAGACGCTCGACGATGACATCCGGTGCCGCTCTCTTCCTCGATCTCCTCCGTGCCAACGGGGTGACGCACGTCTTCGGCAACCCCGGCACGACCGAATTGCCGCTGGTCGACGCCTTCGCCGCCGAGACCGGCATTCGCTACATCCTCGGCCTCAACGAGGTCGTCGTCCTCGGCATGGCGGATGGCTATGCCCAGGCGAGCGGGCAACTGGCGGTGGCGAACCTCCACGCCGCGCCTGGCCTCGGCAATGCGATGGGCATGCTTTACAATGCGGCGAAGGCTGGGGCGCCGATCCTCGTGACGGCCGGACAGCAGGACACCAGCATCGCGCTGACCGAGCCGCTGTTATGGGCCGACCTGGCGACGCTGGCCCGCCCATTGGTCAAATGGTCGCACGAGGTCGCGCGCGTCGACGATTTGCCGCGCAGCGTCCACCGCGCGGCGAAGGTCGCGCTGACGGCGCCGACCGGGCCGGTGTTCCTGTCGATCCCCGGCGACATCCTGACGGCCGACGCGGCCGGGATCGACCCGATGGCCCCGACCCGGATCGGGGGGCGGGTGCGCGCCGATGCCGCGAGCGTCGCCGCCGCCGCCGACCTGATCGCCGCCGCCACGGCTCCGCTCATCTTCGCAGGGGACGCGGTGCCGCGCTCCGACGCGCATCCCGAGCTGGCCGCGCTGGCGGAGGCGATCGGCGCGCCGGTGTATCTCGAAGGCATGGCCAATACGGCGGCCTTCCCGTCCGACCATCGGCTTTACGCCGGGTCGGTCGCGCGGATGACGCCGGCGGTGCGCGCGCTGACGGACGGCCACGACCTGATCATCAGCATCGGCGCCGACCTGCTGACCCAAAGCCAGGCGGCGGGTGTCGAGGCGCTGGCGCCGGGCAAGGCCTTGATCCACTTCGACGACGACCCGTGGGAGGTCGGGAAGAACTTCCCCGCCACCGTCGGCTTGGTCGGCAATGCGAAGGCGACGCTGCCTGAATTGACCGCCGCCGTGCTGGCGCGCATGACCCCGGCTGTCGCACGGGCCGATGCCGTTGCCGCCGACCTTGCGGGGAAGCGCGCGGCGATGTGCGCCCGCGCCGCCGCCGAGGCCGATAGTGTCCCGCTCCGCCCGCTGGCCGTGCTCGCGGCGATCGCCGACAGCTTGCCCGCCGATACCATCGTCGTCGAGGAGACGCTGTCGACCGGTATGAACACGGTCCGCCACCTGATGCCCGCCGTCCGCCCCGATTCGTGGTTCGGGATGCGCGGCGGTGGCATCGGCGTCGCTCTGCCGCAAGCGATCGGCATCAAGATCGCTCGCGACCGCCCGGTGCTGGCGCTCAGCGGCGACGGCAGCGCGATGTACGCGATCCAGGCGCTCTGGACGGCAGCGCATTATGATCTTGGAATCGTTGCTGTTATCGTCAACAATCGCAGCTACCGCATCCTAAAGCAGCGAACCCGCGCGTTGGGCGGGGCGAGCGCGGCGACCGATACCTATGTCGGCATGGACCTGACCGACCCCGCGATCGATTTCGTTGCGCTGAGCGAGGCCCAGGGCGTTCCGGCCGAGCGCGTGGCAACGCTGCCCGACCTGCGCGCCGCCCTCGCGCGCGGCTTTGCCGGGCCGGGGCCGCGGCTGATCGAGGTCGTCATAGACGACACGATCTGACGCGCCAGGTATCAGCGCCCGAAGTTCGCTAAGTTCGCGCCCAATGATGTGTAAGATTTCGCGGCGGCAGGCAAATGTGAAACTTCATTGCGCCATGGCTTTGTGACGGTGCTTCGCATTGCAAGCCTGTCCTGTGGCAGCGACGGTCTTCGCTAACGATGAGAAAGAGCACGCCGACGACTGGCACGTGCAGCCTACAGCCGAAACACCGGCTGTAGGACAGCGAATTCAGCGCGTTATCCGGCAACTCCGATCACGCCCAGCGCGACGGCGACCCCCAGCAACGTCCCACCTAGCAGGTCGCTCGGATAATGATGCCCCGTTGCCACCCGCGACCATGCGAGGACCAGCCACAGGCCGAGGACGGCCAACCATAGCTCGGGCCAGCGCATGACCACCGGAGTCGTCGTCGCGGCGAAGGTCATCAGGTGGCCGCTGGGAAAGCTGAAGGCATCGAGCGGGGTCGACGCCGCCACCGGCCCCGCGCGATGTTCAAACGGGCGCGGGCGGGCGGCGAATCGTTTGATTGCCGGATAGATCAGGTGGCTGATTGCGCCAGCCACCGCCGCCAGCGCGAGGGTCCGCGCCGATGTCCGTCCCGCCACGGCGACGAGGGCGACGGCGAGGACAAGATAGAGCGTCCCGTTACCCAGCCACGTCACGATCACGGCGGCGCGCGCCAGATGCGTCCGGCGCGCGGCCGCGCACGTCCGCCCGACCAGCGCGATCTCGCAGTCGGACAAGCGAATTAGCCCGGAACGGGCCACGGCCATCAGGTGCTGCGAACGGAGCCCCATAGCTTGACGGTGCCCGATTATGCCCCCGCGGTCCACTGGACACGCAACGAACCGCAGTGTACCGCTTGGCTAACACACGTAGGAGATCGTGATGATCCATCTCGTTGTCATCGCCGCCGTCATTGCCGTCACCGCTGCGCCGGCGGCGGCAGCCGAGCGTCGCTTTCCCGTCGGCGACTTCTCCGGAATCGCCTTGGCCGGGTCGCCCAATGTCACGGTCGTGACCGGACCTGCGGCGAGTGTTCGCGCATCGGGCAGCGAGGCCGCGCTCGACCGGCTCGAAATCGGCGTCGACGGCGGCACCCTCAAGATCGGCACGAAGCGCGGGCTCGACTGGTCGTGGCGCGACTATGGCCGCGTCACGATCGCGGTCACCGTGCCGATGCTCCGCGCGGTCGACGTCGGCGGGTCGGGCGATGTCGTCGTCGACCGGGTCAAGTCGCACGACTTCACGGCGGCGATCGCCGGATCGGGGTCGATCCGCGTCGGCGCGCTCGATGCCGACCTGACGAACTTCAGCATTGCCGGGTCGGGATCGGTCACCGCCGCCGGGCGCTGCAGCGCGGAAACGGCGAAGATCAGGGGGTCGGGCGATCTCAAGCTCAGCGGCCTGAAATGCATGACGTTAAGCGCGAACATCGCCGGGTCGGGGGCGATCGACGCCTATGCGACGCAGACCGCGACGCTGGCGATGATGGGGTCGGGCGACATCCGCGTCACCGGCGGCGCGCGCTGCACGGTGTCGTCGACGGGGAGCGGCAAGGCGCATTGTTCGTAAGCGGGTGCGCCGGCCGTTGGTGTTCGGCCTGATCGCCGCTCTTCACACCAGCCACAACGCCGCCAGCTCGCGGACCATGGTCGGCGGCATTACGGTGAGGTCACCGTCGGCGTCGGTCAGGTCGCGCGGGGCGTCGTCCACCGTCAGATAGCGCCAGCCCTGGTGGGCACGGCGCGGCGTCGCGACGACGGCCACCGGCGTCGTCGCCAGCGCGATCCGGCACTTGGTCCCCCATTCCGTTTCGATCATGTCGAAGCCGGTGATCGTCTGGCGGGCGACGAGGGTATGCTTGATGATCCAGAACAGCGATCCGCCGCCCATTTCGTCGGCGCGCTTCGGGCGGTAGCGGGTCAGGCAATAGGCCGCGCCCTCGCTTTCCGCACGCTCGGCGTGACGCGCGGTGAGGGCGGCGATATCGCGGCACCCCATCGCGACCTTGGTCAAATGGAGCATCTGGGCCTGTCGTCGATCAATGCAGGTGGAACAGCGCGGCGAGGCCGAGAAAGCTGAAAAAGCCGATGACGTCGGTCATCGTCGTGACAAACACGGTCGAGGTGATCGCGGGATCGACACCAGCCTTTTCCAGCCCGACGGGAATGAGGATGCCCGACAGTCCGGCGTTGACGCTATTGATGATCATTGCGGCGAACAACACGCCGGTCAGCGGCCAGTCGTGGTAGACGAGCTGACACCCGAACGCCATCAGCGCCCCCAGCCCGATGCCGTTCGCCAGCGCGATCAACAGCTCGCGGCGGATCATGCGGGCGGTGTTCGAACTCGTCAGCTGGTTGGTTGCGAGCGCGCGGACAGTCACCGCCATCGTCTGCGTCGCGGCGTTGCCGCCCATCCCGTTCACGATGCCCATCAGCACCGCGAGCGTCACCAGCTTGGCGATCGCGTCCTGGAAGATCGCGACGACTCCGGCGGCCAGAATCGCCGTCCACAGGTTGATGAACAGCCACCACATCCGCGTCCGGATGGTCGCGGTGATCGGCTCGTTGATGTCGCCGTCGCCCGCGCCCGACAGCAGCAGCGCGTCCTCGCCCGCTTCTTCCTGAATGATGTGGACGATGTCGTCGACGGTGATGACGCCAACCAGCCGTCCGTAGGCATCAACCACGGCGGCGGAGATCAGCGCGTATTTCTGGAACTGGAGGGCGACCTCCTCCTGGTCCTCGTCGACCGGGATGAGCGTCTGGTCGCGCTGCATGACCTCGGCGACAAGGGCGTTGCGGGCGGCGGTCAGGATCCAGGACAGGCGGATCGTCCCGACCGGATGGTGGCGTTCATCGACGACGAACACTTCCCAGAAATCGGTCGGCAGGTCGGGTTCGGCGGCGACAAATTCGATCAGCCGCGCGACGGTCCAGTGGCTCGGCACCGCGACAAGATCGCGCTGCATCAGTCGCCCGGCTGATTCCTCGGGGTAGCTCAGCGCCTCCTCGATCGCGGCGCGGTCGTCGGGGTCGAGCGCGCGCATGACCTCGCGGCGGTCGTCCTCGTCCAGCTCCTCGATGATCGAAACGGCGTCGTCGGTATCGAGTTCGGAGACGACGGCGGCGACTTCATTGGCGGTCCGGTCGTCGAGCAGCTCCTCGCGGACCCAGTCGTTCATCTCGGCGATGACGCTGGCGTCGAGCTTGTCACCGAGCGCCTTGGCGAGATCCTGGCGGTAGTCGCCGGGGATCAGCTCGAACAGGTCGGCGATATCGGCTTCGTGGAGCGGATCGACCAGCGCGCGCGTCGCCGCGGCATCGCCGGCGTCGAGGGTCGCGACGACGCGGCCGACGAAGCTGCGGCGCAGACGCCCGTCGTCGTCGAGGACGTCGTCGATGATGGGGGCGTCGTCGGTCATGCCGCCGCAAAGTCCTCGGTGTCGATCGCGGCGTTCATTGCCGGGGAATAGCGATGCCCGGCGACGGTCGATTGGTTGATGGTCGCCTCCAGCCGCGCCATTGTGGCGGCATCGAGCACGACATCGCGCGCTGCCCAATTCTCCTCGAGATGGGGGATACTCGCCGTTCCCGGGATCGTCACGATGCGCGGATCGCGCGTCAGCAGCCAGGCGAGGCAGATCTGAGCCGGAGTGTGACCCAGCTCGGCGGCCAGCGCGACCAGCGCCGCAAGCAGCGCGCGATTGGCGGTCAGGTTCGGCTCATGGAAGCGCGGCATCGTCTTGCGGATGTCACCATCGGGGAGCGCCGCCATGTCGGGAACGCCGCCAGCCAGGAACCCGCGCCCGACCGGCGAGAAGGCAACGAAGGTCGTCCCCAGTTCATGGCACGCTGCCAGCACGCCCAGTTCGGGGTTGCGCGTCCACAACGAATATTCGGTCTGGAGCGCGGCGATGGGAGCCACCGCCGCGGCGCGGCGTAACGTCGCGGCGCTGACCTCCGACAAGCCGATGCTGGCGATCTTGCCCGCCGCCACCGCGTCCGCGAGCGCACCGACCGACTCCTCGATGGGGGTCTTGGGGTCGAGGCGGTGGAGATAATACAGGTCGATATGATCGACGCCGAGCCGGGCAAGGCTTTCGTCGAGGACCGCTGTTACCCCGGCGCGGCTGCCGTCGAGGACGCGCGGCGCCTTGATGCCGCCCTCGCCCAGCCGGATCCCGCACTTCGACGCCAGCATGACCGCATTACGTCGCCCCTTGAGCACTCGCCCAACGAGCGTCTCGTTCAGGCCAAGCCCGTATAGTGCGGCGGTGTCGAAGTGGTCGTAGCCAAGGTCGATCGCGCGGTGGAGCAGCGCCTCTCCCTCGGCGGCGGACGGCGGTGCGCCATAGGCATAGCTGAGCGACATACAGCCTAGCCCAACCCCATCGATCATGAACGGCCCGAGTTTGCGTTTGGCCATCATCGCTCTCCTGCCGCCGGGTCATCCGCGCGCAGCGACGTGTAGCCGACCGGGACAGACGTTCAACCCGTCGTGCGCGTGATAGCGATCTAAGCCTTACCCTCAAATCATGCGAACGCGCTTAAGATAGCAGGTTCGCCACATCGCGAGGGGCGACCGCCGGATGCCGATCCGGGCTCTCTCGAGCTTCTCTTTTCGACGTGCCAAGACTCGGTGAATTAAATCCTCGTGCAAACCGGCGCCGCGTCGGAAAGCTTGCCGTGAGTGGAACGATGGGCAGGCCAGCATTTGACCTCAGGCAATTTAACCTGACAATTCAGTATTTGCCGTCCGGCTTGCCTGTAAGGAAGCGCCATGAAGTGGACCTTTTTCGTCGGAGCCCTCGTGCTGACGACATCGGCCATAGCCGAACCGCTCCTTTTGCGCCCGGCGCAGGTTTTCGACGGCATCAACGCCGAGTTACATCCGGGCTGGGAAGTCCTTGTCGATGCCGACCGCATCGCCGCTGTTGGGCCGCACCTGTCCGTTCCTGGCAACGCGCGCACGATCGAGCTGCCGGGCCTGACCCTCATGCCCGGCATGATCGAGGGCCACGGCCATCTGTTCCTCCATCCCTATAACGAGACGTCGTGGGATGAGCAGGTATTGCACGAGGCGCTGGCCCTCCGAACGGCGCGCGCAGTCGTCCAAGCGCGGGCGACGCTACTCGCGGGCTTCACTAGCGAGCGTGATCTCGGCACCGAAGGGGCCGGCTATGCTGACGTCGGGCTCAAACAGGCAATCGACCAAGGCATCGTGGTCGGCCCCCGCCTGATTGTTGCCACGCGAGCGATTGTCGCTCGAGGTGCCTATGGTCCCAAAGGCTTCGAACCGGGCGTGGCAGTGCCGCAGGGCGCGCAGGAAGTCAGCGGCGTCGATGACATCGTGCGCGCCGTACGCGACCAGATTGGCGGCGGCGCAGGTTTGATCAAGGTCTATGCCGATTATCATTATCAGGGAACCGACGGCAGCCGACCGACCCTGTCCGAAGCGGAGTTGAAAGCAGCAGTCGCTGCAGCTCATGACGCCGGTCGCCACGTTGCGGCGCACAGTGTCACGGCGGAAGGTATGCGACGCGCGATTGCCGCGGGCGTCGACAGTATCGAACACGGCTACGGCGGCACGCCGGCGATCTTCACGGCGATGCGTGACCGAAATATCGCCCTGTGCCCGACCCTTGCGGCCGCCGACGCCGTCGCGCGCTATCGTGGCTGGAACGGCACCGAACCGGCCCCGGCCGCGGTCCTCGACAGTCGCCGCTCGTTCCGGCTCGCGATCGCGGCGGGGGTGCCAATCTGCATGGGCGGGGACGTCGGCGTCTTCGCGCATGGTGCGAATGCCCGCGAGATGGAGCTTATGCAGGCCGCGGGCATGACGGCGGCTGCGGTGGCCGTCGCCGCAACCGCCGGCAACGCGCACATCTTTGGCATCGATGACAAGGTTGGCAGCATCAAACCCGGTTTGCTCGCTGATCTGATTGCCGTTGCCGGCGATCCGACCCGCGACATCGTTGCCGTCCGCAGCGTCAAGCTGGTGATGAAGGACGGTCGAATAGTCGCGCCATAGCTTGCCCATCGGCGAGGCCACTTGATGTCCCTTTACCGCCGAACCAATTGAAGTAATACTGTAAGCCGTTATAAATATTGGGTCTTGATCGAAATGAGGGAAGTTGTCATGAGCGTCAGTACCGAACATTTTGACGTGGTGGTCGTCGGTGCCGGGATTTCGGGCCTGAGCGCCGCTTGGCATTTCAAGAACGAACGGCCTGGGACAACTTACGTCGTACTCGACCGCGAACTTAGTTTTGGCGGCACGTGGTTGACGCATCAATTTCCCGGCATTCGCTCGGACAGCGATCTTTACACGTTCGGCTTCCGCTTCAAGCCCTGGGTCGGACCGCCGATCGCCACGGCCGGCGAGATCCGCGCCTATCTGGGCGAAATGATCGCCGAAAACGACCTCGCGCCCCATCTGCGCTTTGGCCACAACATCGAAACCGCGGAATGGTCGAGCCTTACGTCGACTTGGACCGTGACGGCGCGGCTGGTATCAGGCGAGGCGAAGATTTTCACCGCCAATTTCCTGTTCATGGCGCAAGGCTATTTCAAGCACCGCACAGGGTACATGCCCGAGTGGCCCGGAATGGAGCGCTTCAAGAAACCCATTGTCCACACCGAGGCGTGGGACGAGAGTATCGATTATAGCGGCAAGCGAGTGGCGTTGATTGGCTCGGGCGCTACGGCTGCGACCGTGATCCCAGTGATGGCAGAGACCGCCGCGCAGGTCACGATGGTGCAGCGCTCGCCGACTTATTTCTTCGCGGCCCCTAACGCCAACGAGACCGCCGACATGCTGCGCGCGCTCGATATCGACGAAAGCTGGGTCCATGAGATTACCCGTCGAAAGATCAATTTCGACCAGGATGCGATGTGCAGACGCTGCGTCGAGGAGCCCGAGGTGGTGAAGGCCGAGCTGCTCGAGCTGGTCAAGTCGCTGCTGCCTGACGGTTTCGACATGAAGCACTTCACCCCGAGTTATCGGCCGTGGAAACAGCGGCTGGCGTTCGTGCCGAACGGCGACATGTTCGCCGCGATCAGCGCCGGCAAGGCGGGGGTGGTGACCGGCGAGATCGAGACCTTCACCGAGACAGGGCTGACGATGACCGACGGCACCACCGTCGACGCCGATATCGTCATGGCGGCCACAGGGTTCCATCTATGCGTGATGGGCGACATCGCCTTCACAATCGATGGCAGACGGCTTGAGTGGAACGACACGGTAACCTGGCGCGGTATGATGTTCACCGGTGTGCCAAACATGGTGTGGGTTTTCGGCTATCTGCGCTCCAGCTGGACGTTGCGATCGGACATGGTCAGCAGTTTTGTCTGTCGGTTGCTCGATCACATGAAAGCACGCGGCGCAGTGGCGGTGGTGCCGGCGCTGCGGCCCGAAGACAAAGACATGCCGCTGTCGAGCTGGATCGACACCGACGATTTCAACGCGAATTACATCCTGCGCGACCAGCATAAACTGCCCAAGCGCGGCAATAAACGAGACTGGCAGCATACGCAGGATTATTGGCGCGAGAAGGACGAGTTTCCGCTGCTGGATCTTGATGACCCGTCACTTGTGTATTCTGGGTCCCGCAATGATGCGATCGCAGCGGAATAGGAAGTCTAGCCCGTCTTATTCATGAGCCTTTCTGCCGGGGTTTTTCCGACCCGGTTTGCCGGTCGGCGATGTGAGCTGGTCGCAGTTGCCGGTGGCGCGGGGAACGGCGCGATTTCGGGTGCTGGCATGGTTGCGGGGATGGG
>JANYFA010000062.1 GCA_025362895.1 Sphingomonadaceae bacterium
GTGCCGTCGCTGTCGGCCGAGGAAGCCCCCCGGCTGCGCCCGTACATGGCGCTCGCCGAACAACTCGGGTCACTCAGTGGGCAACTCGTCAGCGACGGAATTTCGGGCGTGACCATCGAGGTCGAGGGCGCGGCCGCGGAACTCAATCTCAAGCCGATCACCGCCGCCGTCCTCGCCGGGCTGATGCGAGTCCACTCCGACACGGTCAACATGGTCAATGCACCGTTCCTCGCGCGCGAGCGCGACATCGCCGTCGCCGAAGTTCGCCACGAGCGCGAGACCGACTATCATACCCTTGTCCGCGTCACGGTGAAGACGCCCGCCGGCGAACGCTCGGTCGCGGGAACTTTATTTGGTAACCGCGACCCGCGCCTTGTCGAGATCATCGGCATCAAGGTCGAGGCAAGCCTGACCGGGCCGATGTTGTTCATCGTCAACGAGGACAAGCCGGGCTTCATCGGGCGGCTGGGATCGACGCTTGGCGCGGCAGGGGTAAATATCGGCACGTTCCACCTCGGGCGTCGCGACTCGCTACTTGCCGCGAGTTCCCGCTCGGGTGCCGAGGCGGTACTACTCCTGTCGGTCGATGAGGTCATCCCGGCAAGCGTGCTGGCGGCGATCAAGGCGATCGACGGCGTGAAGCAAGTCAAGGCGCTCGCATTCTCGTGACCCCCGCCGCCCTCCTTCCCGAAGGCTTGCGCGACCGGCTGCCGCCGCAGGCCGACGCCGCCGACCGGCTGTTGCGCGCTGTGCTCGATCGCGTCGCCGCGCATGGCTACGACCGCGTTCAGCCACCGATGGTCGAATTCGAGGAGAGCCTAGCCGGGCAATTGCTCGCCGGCGGGCGCCGCGACCTGCTGCGCTTCATCGACCCCGTCAGCCAGCGGACGCTCGCGCTGCGGTCGGACATCACCGGCCAGGTCGGGCGGATCGCGGCAACGCGGCTCGCCCATGCCGACCGCCCGCTCCGCCTGAGCTACGGCGGGCCGGTTCTGCGCGTGCGCGGGACCCAACTGTCACCCGCGCGCGAGATGCTCCAGGCCGGGGCCGAATTGATCGGGCGCGATAGCGTCGCCGCTGCCACCGAAGTCCTCGGAATCGCTGTCGCCGCGTTGATCGGGGCTGGGCTCGACCGGATTTCGGTCGATCTGACCCTGCCCGACATTGTCGAGACGCTGGCAGGCGCGACGTTATCGCCCGACCGCGTCGCGCGGCTCAAAGCGCTGCTCGATATGAAGGACGCGGGCGCGTTGGCGTCGGAGGGGTTCGCCGACTGGCAGCCGTTGCTCGCCGCGACCGGGCCGGTCGATACCGCCCTGCCCCGCCTGCGCGCGTTTGACCACGCCGGGTTGCTCGCGACCCGCATAGACGGAGCCGCCACCCTCGCCGCTGCGCTCGGCAATGTTCCTGTCACCCTCGACCCAACCGAACGCCACGGCTTCGATTATCAAAGCTGGCTCGGCTTCTCCATCTTCGCCGGCGGCGTGCGCGGTGAAATCGGACGCGGCGGGACGTATTCGGTGCGCCACGACGGCAGAGTGGAACCGGCAGTGGGCTTTTCGCTCTATGTCGACGCGCTCGTCGACGCGGGGCTGGGCGTCGTCGCGGCGCGGCGGATCGTGTTGCCGCTGGGCACAGCGGCGACGGTCGGTGCCGACCTGCGTGCGAGCGGCTGGATCACCGTTGCCGCCCTTGACGCTAACCTGCCCAGCGGCTGTACCCATGTGTGGAACGGTGTAGAGGCGGTCGCGATCTAGTCGCGCCGTCGCGTAAAGCGGGGTAATCGCGCAAATAAAGGACAACCATGGCCAACGTCGTCGTTATCGGAGCGCAGTGGGGCGACGAGGGCAAGGGCAAGATCGTCGATTGGCTGTCGGCGCGCGCCGATGTCGTCGTGCGGTTTCAGGGCGGGCATAACGCCGGACATACACTCGTCGTCGGCAATGAGGTCTACAAGCTGAGCTTGCTACCTAGTGGAATCGTCCGCGGTGCGCTGTCGGTCGTCGGCAACGGCGTCGTGTTCGACCCTTGGCATTTCGCGACCGAGGTCGCCAAGCTGCGCGGTCAGGGCGTCGAGATCACCCCCGCCAACCTTCAAGTGAGCGAGCTGTGCCCGCTGATCCTGCCGCTCCACAGCGAGCTCGACGGGCTGCGCGAAGACGCGAGCGGCGCAGGCAAGATCGGGACGACGCGGCGCGGCATCGGCCCGGCCTATGAGGACAAGGCCGGGCGGCGCGCACTGCGCGTATGCGATCTCGCCCACCTCGACGTGATCGGACCGCAGCTCGACCGACTTCTGGCGCACCACAACGCGCTCCGCGTCGGTTTCGGGGTGCCGCCGGTCGATCGCGCCGCGCTGGTCGCGGCACTGGCCGAGATCGCCCCATTCGTTCTCCCCTTCGCCACCGCGACATGGGCGAGCCTGGGCGACGCACGTCGCGCAGGCAAGCGCATCCTCTTCGAAGGCGCACAAGGGGTCCTTCTCGACGTCGATCACGGCACCTACCCATTCGTCACCTCGTCGAACGTCGTCGCCGGAACGGCGGCGGGCGGCAGCGGGATGGGGCCGGGAGCGCTCAATTATGTCCTTGGCATCGTCAAGGCGTACACCACCCGCGTCGGCGGCGGCCCATTCCCGACCGAGCTCAATGATGCGATCGGCCAGCGCCTCGGCGAGCGCGGGCGCGAATTCGGCACTGTCACTGGGCGCAAGCGCCGCTGCGGCTGGTTCGACGCGGTGCTGGTGCGTCAGGCGGTTCAGGTTAGCGGCGTCCACGGCATGGCGCTGACGAAACTCGACGTGCTCGATGGTCTGGACGAACTCCGCGTCTGCACCGGCTACACGCTGGACGGGCGAACCCTCGACCATTTCCCGGCCCACGCCGCCGATCAGGCCGCTGTCGTGCCGGTCTATGAAAGTTTCGACGGCTGGCACGAATCGACGATGGGCGCCCGCAGCTGGAGCGACCTGCCGGCACAGGCGATCAAGTACATCCGCCGCATCGAGGAACTGACGAACTGCCCCGTGGCGCTGGTATCGACGTCACCCGAGCGCGATGACACCATCCTGATCCGCGACCCGTTCGTGGATTAGCGGCGCAACCACCCCGGGATCAGCAGCGCGTCGATCAGCCACCAGACGCCGACGATGCCCCAGATCAGGAAGCCCAGTCCCAGCAGCCACCAGGTCAACCAGCCGATGACATGCAGGCCGAGCATCATCAGCCCCGTCCCGACGCGCCCGGTGAGGAAGCGGTGGCCGCCAATGTTACCGAGGAAGAACCAGACGAGATAGGTGATCAGCGTCGACGCGACCGGCGGGCCGACCTCATGCGGCGAGTAGCGATCGATGGCCATCGTGCGTCTCCCGACTGTGTTACTCGACTAATATAGTCGATTGCGCGCGGGGATCAACGCCCAATCTGCGAAGCGACCCTCAACGCCCCGTCTGCGCGCGGTGCATCAGCTTTGCATCGGCGAGAACGAGGGCCATCATCGCCTCCGCGACGGGGGCGGCGCGGATGCCGACGCATGGGTCGTGGCGGCCCTTGGTGACGATCATGGTCGCGGTGCCAGCGGCGGTAATCGTCGGCACCGGCGTCAGGATCGACGACGTCGGCTTGAGCGCGATACGGACGACGACCGGTTGCCCCGTGCTGATGCCGCCTGCCGTCCCCCCGGCGTGGTTGGCGGCGAAGATCGCTTTGCCATCGGGGCCGGACGCCATCGCGTCGGCATTATCCTCGCCGCGCAAGCGGGCGGCGGCGAAGCCATCGCCGATTTCGACGCCCTTCACGGCGTTGATGCTCATCATCGCGCTCGCGAGTTGCCCGTCGAGCTTGGCATAGACCGGGGATCCCCACCCGGCGGGGACGCCGCGCGCAACGCATTCGACGACCGCGCCCAGCGACGATCCCGCCTTGCGTGCGGCGTCGAGCATGACCTCCCATCGGGCGGCGGCGGCGGGGTCGGGGCAGAAGAACGCATTACGATCGATCTCGGCAGCGTCGAAGTCGGCTCGATCGATCGGATCGCCACCTAATTCGACGAGATAGGCGCACAGGCTCACCTCCGGGATCACAAGCCGCGCGACGGCCCCGGCGGCGACCCGGCTCGCCGTCTCGCGCGCCGATGATCGCCCCCCGCCGCGAGGATCGCGCAAGCCGTATTTCGCGTCATAGGCATAGTCGGCGTGGCCGGGCCGGTACGCCTGCGCGATGTCGCCGTAATCCTTTGATCGCTGATCGACATTGTCGATCATCAGGTGGATCGGCGTGCCCGTCGTTCGGCCATTATAGACCCCCGACAGAATACGAACCGCGTCGGGCTCTTGCCGCTGCGTCGTAAAGCGCGAGGTGCCGGGGCGACGCTGGTCGAGCCACGGCTGGACGTCGGCCTCGGACAGCAGCAGACCCGGAGGGCAACCGTCGACGACCGCGCCAATCGCGGGGCCGTGCGATTCACCCCAAGTGGTGAAACGAAAGACGTGGCCGAAGGTGTTAAACGACACGGGCTATTGCTTCGCGAAGAAACGAAGCAGGCCATTTCGATCAGCATCGTCAAACCTAGACATTACCGATTGGATCCTCTCGGGCCGAACGACCTCACGCATTCCAGGCTGCAGATATCGATGGTGATATCCGCTGTTCCGCGTGTGCCCAATCGCCAAATAACACGTTACTTCGTCGAACGAGGCATCAAGGGTCCACCTTGAGACAAATTCGGACGATAAAGCCCCTCTCAAGGCAAGAAGATCATGTCCGAACCTATTCCGAATTTCAGCGAACGACCGCGACCGATAGAGGTCCGCCTTTAAGATAAGCTCTAGGCCATGAGCTAAGAGATGCTCGATTGGATCATGAAAAGCTATTGGAGCACCCGACGCCAAAAGCCGCATTCGCGGTGGCAATGTAGGCTAAGCCAAAATTATAGAGACCGATGGGCTCTGGTATGGTGACCTCAGTCGCAATGCTCTCAAGCAACACTGATATCCGGCGCGTCTTCCGCCTTCATGCCGATGACGTTGTACCCGGCGTCGACGTGGTGAACCTCACCCGTCACCCCGTTCGCGAGGTCACTGAGCAGATAGACGCCCGCCCCGCCGACGTCGTCGATCGTCACATTCCGGCGCAGCGGCGAATTATATTCGTTCCATTTGAGGATGTAGCGAAAGTCGCCGATGCCACTCGCCGCCAGTGTCTTGATCGGACCGGCGCTGATCGCGTTTACGCGAACTTTATCAGGACCCAGATCCATCGCGAGATAGCGGACGCTAGCTTCCAGCGCGGCCTTGGCGACGCCCATGACATTGTAATGCGGGATGACTTTCTCCGCCCCGTAATAGCTGAGCGTCAGCAGCGAGCCGCCGTCAGGCATCATCGCCAGTGCGCGCTGACACACGGCGGTGAAGCTGAACACGCTGATGTCCATCGTCATCGCGAAATTTTCCGCCGACGTGTCGACATAGCGCCCGCGCAGCTCGTTCTTGTCGGAAAAGCCGATCGCATGGACGAGAAAGTCGATGTTCGGCCACTTCGCCTTGAGCGTCGCAAAGCACCCGTCGAGCGATGCGGTGTCGGCCACGTCGCATTCGATCAGGAAAGGGCCGTTGTCACCCTCGGGTGGCGGCAGGCTCGCCGCGAGCGGGCGCACCCGCTTTTCTAAAGCATCGCCCTGGTAGCTGAACGCAATCTGCCCACCTTCGCGCGCCACCGCCCGCGCGATTCCCCACGCCAGGCTCCGATCATTGGCTACGCCCATGATCAGCCCGCGCTTTCCCGCCATTAATCCCGGCATCTAGACCCCTGCTTCGACCGTCCGTGCGTTCTGGCGCAGTTTGGGGACAATCGCCAGTGCGGCGTTGAGTTGAGCCCCGATCACCAGCCCCAGACCGATGATATAGAAAAACAAAAGCGCGACGATGACGCCGGCGAGACTCCCGTAGGTCAGGTTATAGCCGCCGAAAAGCCCGAGAATGGCCGGCAGCACCATCGTTGTCCCCATCCACACCGCCGTGATGAGCAGCGGGCCGGGCCAGATCGGGGCGCGCCCTTCACGAATTTCGCGTGGTGTGAGGGCATAGAAGACACCCCAAAGCGCCACGAACAGCGCGAACGCCGGGGCAATACGGCTGAGGCCGACGATGTTGAGAACATAGCCGTTAAACGGCAACAGCCGCGTGACGAACTGTTCGATCGCCGTCATCATCACCTGCACCGCAAATGCGACGAGCATTAGCCCTACCGCGCCGACGATAAGCAGCATCGCCCCAAGACGATACTCCCACACCGGACGCGACGATGTCGTCCCGTAGGCGCGGCGGAGAATCTCGCGGATCGTCTCGATGAAGCCGCTGACCGTCCATAGCGTGACGATGATGCCCAGGGTCAGCAGACCCTTTTGCGACCGCGCGGCGATTACTTCCTTAATCGGTTTGGCGATCAGGGTTCCGACGTCGGCGGGGACGGTGTGGAGGAAGACGCTGATCGCATGGACGCCATCGGCGGTCCGCCCCAGCGCCCCTGCCACCGTCGCGACGACGATGAAGAATGGAAACAGCGTCAGCAGCGACAGATAGGCGAGGTTGCCTGCGAGGGTGAAGCCGTCGCTCCAGGTGTGGCCGACGACACGCGCCACGATCCGCCACGGCCGCGTCGCCATCAGCCGCGTAAGAAACGCCGGTGCCCGCATTCTACCGCCCCTTTAGTCGACGCCGAGCGCGCTCCGCGGGTTGCGGGAGGCGTCGCCGGTCCAACGCTCGGCAAAGGCGCGAAGCTCCTCGTCATCGGGGGGCAGATCGATCGCAATCGTCGCGAGCAGATCGCCGCGCGTGCCGTCGGCGCGAGTAAAGCCACGCCCGCGCAGGCGCAGCGTCCGCCCGGATGTCGTTCCCGCCGCAACCCCCAGCATGACCGGACCGTCGGGGGTCGGCACCTTGACCTTCGCCCCGAGTACCGCCTCACCGAGCCGGATCGGCAGGTCGAGGCGGATGTCGTCACCGTCACGGCGCATAAAACGGTGGGTTGCAATATCGAGCGTCACCAGCGCATCGCCCGCTCCGCTCGGCCCTGCCTGCCCCTGCCCGCCCATCCGCACTTGCCGCCCCGATTCGAACCCAGGCGGCAGCTTGAGATCGAGCGTCCTACCATTCTGCAGCGAGATGCGCTGCGCCCTGAGCAGCGCCGCCTCCTCGAACGGGACGCTGAGGCGATAGGCGACGTCGCCGCCTTTCGGAGGCGCGGTACGGGCGCGCGGGTCCTGCCCGAACGGCGAATCGCCACCGCCGCGCCCGCCGAACAACTCGCTGAACAGGTCGGATGGGTCACCGCCGAAATCGAAGCGAGTGCCGCCCCCGGGGGCGCCGCCGCCAAAGCCGCCCGATCCAGGGTTGAAGCCCCCGAAACCACTGCCGCCGCCAAAGCCCGGTGGCGCTTTTGGCTGGCCGTCGGCATCGATCTCGCCGCGATCATATTTGGCGCGCTCGTCGGCGTCGGACAGGATCGTGTACGCCGCCGACACGTCTTTGAACCGCGCAAGGGCTGCGGCATCGCCGGCGTGGGTATCAGGGTGGTTAGCCTTGGCGAGCTTGCGGTACGCCTTTTTAATGTCGGGAGCGCTCGCGCCGCGCGCGACGCCGAGGGTCGAATAGAGGTCCTTCGCCATGCCGTTCAATCACCACAGCTGTCGGTTGCCGTACCATGCTGCCGGTCGGCAACATGCGCGTAGATAGCGCACGGCGCGGTGTGAGCAAGGTCGCAGCTCCGATGAACGCAGGCCGACAGTTCCACCAATGTTACGTTCATGGAACGGGAACCATACAGGCATCGTTACAGCAAAAACAATGGGAGACCAGATATGCGTAAGTTGATCATCGCCGCGCTCGCCGCCACCACTCTTGCGGGCACCGCCAGTGCTCAGGAGACGTGCGAGAAGCGCAGTCAGAACCGCACGATCGGCACCGTCGCCGGTGCCGGTGTCGGCGCGATCCTCGGCAAGGTCATCGGTGGCGACACCCTTGGTACGGTCCTCGGTGCGGTCGCCGGTGGCGTTGCCGGTAACCAGATCGAGCGCGGACCACAGGACTGCACCCACGCCTATGGCTATTACGATAACGGCAGTCAGTGGCACGCCAACCGCGTCGACCCCACCGCCGCGACCGGGTTTTATGACCGCGACGGCCGTTGGGTGACTGGTGCCCCCGCCGGCTATTACGATCGCAACGGCCAGTGGGTCGCGACCGATGCGTCGCGCGGATACCGCGACCGCAATGGCTATTGGGTACCCGCCGGTGCTAACGGCTACTACGGTGCCAACGGCGCCTATGTGACGACGCAGACAACGACTCAGCAGGCCTATGTCGATCCGCGTTACGCCACTAACGATGCCCGCTATGCCAATAACGATCCGCGTTACGCTAACACGGACCCGCGTTATGCGACGACAGATCCGCGCTACGCCAATAACGATCAGCGTGGTTACGGCAACGACCCCCGCGACGGTGGCGATCAGCGCGACTATCGTGGTCGCATCGCCCGCATCGGTCAGCGGATCGATCGTGCGGTAAACGATGGTTCGATGACGTCGACCCAAGCCTATCGTGCGCGACGTGACCTTGCGTCGGTCAATCGGATGGCGGCGTCGTACCCGCACTACCGCGACGGCTCGCTGTCGCCGCGTAATCTGGCGACCGTGAACGCACGTCTCGACACGATCAACGGACGTATCCAGCAGACTCGCGAAGACGCCCGCAACTAGTAAGGCGTACTGCGAACGGTGGCTCCGGCGATTGCCGGGGCCACCACAGCCGCCTAGAAGGCATGGGTGACCGACCCCTTTGCCCGCTTCGCCGATTGGTTCGCCGCTGCCGAGGCGCATGAACCCAACGACCCTAACGCTATGGCCTTGGCGACAGCCACCGCTGACGGTCGCCCGGCGGTCCGTATTGTCCTGCTTAAGGCTTGGGACGCTCGCGGGTTTGTGTTTTACACGAACCTCGACAGCCGTAAGGGCGTCGAACTTTGCGCCAATCCTTTCGTCCAGCTCGATTTCCACTGGAAATCGCTCCGCCGCCAAGTCCGCATAGACGGGCGCAGCAAGCCGGTGAGCGACGCCGAAGCCAACACCTATTTCGCCACCCGCCCGCGCGCGTCGCAGCTTGGAGCCTGGGCGTCGGATCAGTCGCGCCCGCTCGCCGACCGCGCTGAATTCGACGCGCGCCTCGCTGCCGTCACCGAGCGCTTTGCCGACGTGCCCGTCCCTCGCCCGCCACGATGGTCCGGGTTCCGCGTCGTCCCCTCCACACTCGAATTCTGGCACGATCGCGATTTCCGCCACCACGAGCGCGAATTGTTCACGCGCGTGGGCGCCGGCTGGACGACGGGACTGCTGTTTCCGTGACAAGCATATTGTCTATGCTGCCGCTTTCCGCCCGCGAAAGCTATGGGAAGTGAACGACACCGCCGCCCGCGCCACTCTCACCCGCCGCGCGGCGATCGCGTCGGTGTCGTCGGCAACGATCCTGTTGTTCCTCAAGGCCTATGCCGCGCGCGCGACGGGCTCGGTGGCGATGCTCGGGAGCCTTGCCGATACCGGCCTCGATCTGCTGTCGAGCCTAGTCACACTCTACGCCGTATGGCTCGCGGCGCAGCCCGCCGATGCCGATCACCGCTTCGGCCACGGGAAGGCGGAGGCGATCGCCGCGCTGATGCAGACGCTGGTCATCCTCGGCTCGGCGGTGGCGATCGGCGCGCGCGCGGTGATGGCACTAGGATCGCGCACCACCCCAACAAACCCGGGCATGGGCATCGGGATCAGTCTCGGCGCGGCAGCGATGACGCTCGTTCTCGTCGGCTATCAACGGTACGTCGTGCGCGCGACGGGGTCGATCGCAATCGGGACCGACCAGATCCATTACCAATCGGACCTATTCCTCAACCTCGCCGTCGTCGTCGCTTTTGCGCTTGATGCCTATGCCGGCGTCCGCGGCGCGGACGCGGTATTCGGGATCGGCATCGCGCTCTACCTTGCTTATGGCGCGGTGACGTCAGCGCGGTCGGCCGTCGATATGCTGATGGACCGCGAGTGGCCCGAGACGAAACGCCAGACGCTTCTTGCCGTCGTCGCCCGCCATCCGCGTGTCGACGGCGTCCATGAACTCCGCACCCGGTCGAGCGGCGTCACCGACTTCATACAGTTCCATGTCTGGCTGGCCCCCGAGATGACCGTTGCGTGCGCCCACGCCATCGTCGACGAGATCGAGGCCGACGTCGCCTCGGCCTTCCCTGGCGCGGAAATCCTGATTCACGTCGACCCGTTAGGGCACTACGACCGCCCGCAGATTCTCGGAGCCTGACCCGGTGCGTATCCCGTTCCACCAGATCGATGCCTTCGCCGACAGGCCGTTTACCGGCAATCCGGCGGCGGTCATGCTGCTGACCGAGTGGCTCGACGATGCGACGCTGCTCAGCATCGCCGCCGAGAACAACCTTGCTGAAACCGCCTATCTCGTCGCGCGGACCGACGGTGTTGCCGATTACGACCTGCGCTGGTTCGCCCCGGCGTGTGAGATCGCACTGTGCGGTCACGCCACGCTCGCGTCGGGATCGTGGGCGCTGGCACGTGATCCGCGCCGTGACCACGTCACGTTCGCCACGCGCAAGGCGGGCATGCTAACCGTTGCCCGCGACGGTGCCGGTTTTACCCTCGATCTGCCTGCCCGCGGGCCGCGCGCGCTGGACGATGCCGCCCTTGCCGAGGCGACGGCGGCCGCGATTGGTGCGACGCCGCAGGCGCTGCTGATGTTCGGCGACGATTACCTCGTGGCGGTGTTCGCGACCGCCGCCGAGGTACGCGCCCTCGCCCCCGACGCCGCCGCCGTCATGGCGCTCGACACCGGGCCTGACCTGCTGTTGATCGCAACTGCGCCGGGCGACGGCGACGCGAGCGGAGCCGATGTCGTCAGCCGCGCCTTCGCCTATGATGCCGGCATCGGCGAGGACCCGGTCACCGGATCGGCGCATTGCGTCATCGCGCCGTATTGGGCCGGGCGCCTCGGCCGAGCTTCGTTCACCGCCTATCAGGCGAGCGCGCGCGGCGGCCAAGTCATGTGCCGCGTTGCAACGATCGGCGGCAGCGACCGCGTCCTTCTTGGCGGGGGCTGCGTCGCGGTCATCGAGGGCGTGTTCACGCTGTAGGACGTGTGAGCTTCCGCCCCGCGAATACTTGGCGGCAACGCGCTGTTAAAGAACGGGATTTTCTCCACGTCCAACGATTGCCCCCGCACCATTGCGCCCGACGGACACACTGCGTATTGTTACTCCGCACTTGCAGGAGTTGCCTAGATGAACGCCCCCGTCAAGTCCGCCACCTTCGTCCCCGCCGCAAAGGACCTCCACCTCCCGACGTTCAAGGAACTTAGCCACCTGCCGGGCACCAAGCCGCATCCGCTGCCGCTGCTCCGCACGATTGAGTTCCTCAAAGACCCGCTGGCCGGGGTAACCGCCAACGTCGCCAAATTCGGCCGCGTCTACCGGGTCAACAACTTCGGGGGCTGGAATGTCGGGCTGATCGGCGCGGACGCGAACGAACTCGTCCTGTTCGACAAGGACAAGAATTTCTCCAGCGAGCTCGGCTGGACCCCGATCCTCGGGCGGGTCTTCCCGCGCGGACTGATGCTGCTCGACTTCGACCATCACCGCGCCGACCGCAAGACGCTGTCGGTCGCGTTCAAGCCGGAACCGATGCGCCACTATCTGGGCGCGCTCAACGACGGTATCGCACGCGGGATCGCCGCTTTTCCGCGTGGTAGCACCTTCAAATTCTACCCCGCGATCAAGGCGTTGACGCTCGACCTCGCGGCCACGTCGTTCCTCGGCATCGCCTGGGGGCCGGAGGCGGATGCGATCAACAAGGCGTTCGTCGACATGGTTGCGGCGTCGATCGGCATCGTCCGCATTCCGCTTCCGGGCACCGCAATGGGGCGCGGGGTCAAGGGTCACAAGTTCATGTCCAAATTCTTCGCCCGCGAGATTCCGGCGCGGCGCGGGGCAACCGGCGACGACTTCTTCACTCAGTTCTGCAATGCCCGAAACGACGCCGGCGACCTCCTGACCGATCAGGAGATCATCGACCACATGAACTTCTTGATGATGGCGGCGCACGACACGCTCACCTCGTCGCTCACCTCGACGCTCTATTATCTCGCGAAAAACTCAGAGTGGCAGGACCGGCTGCGGACCGAAATAATGGCTATCCAAGCCACCGCCGGACCGAACCTGCCATTCGACCGACTCGGCGAGATGGAGCAAACGGAGTGGGCATTCAAGGAGGCGCTGCGGCTCCTGCCGCCTGTGCCGTCGGTTCCACGCCGGGCGCTGCGCGACTTTACGTTCGAAGGCGTCACCATCCCCGGTGGCACTCATGTTGGCGTCAACCCGATGTACACCCACCGCATGGCCGAATATTGGGAAGACCCGGAGACGTTCGACCCGTCGCGCTTCAGCCACAACCGTTCGAAGGGGCGGCACAAATACGCCTGGGTCCCGTTTGGAGGCGGCGCGCACATGTGTATCGGGCTGCACTTCGCGTATATGCAGATGAAGGCCTTCTTCTATGCCCTGCTGAGCGAATACCGGGTCGTCGTCGAACCCGATTATGTTTGCGATTTCCAGATGTTCCCGATCCCCAAGCCTAGGGATGGCCTGCCGATCCGGCTTGAGCGGCTGTAAGCGATGGCCCGGGGCGCACGGATCGCGGTGCGGATTGTCGCGGGGGTCGTCGCGTTGCTCGTTGGCGCGTGGCTCATCTTTCGCGTTCCCGACGTGCCCATCGCGACGCTCCGCGCAAAATACGCCTCGCCCGCATCGCAGTTCGTCGAGGTCATGCCCGGCCTGGTCGTTCACCTGCGCGACGAGGGCCCCCGCGACGGGGTGCCGATCGTTCTGCTCCACGGGTCGAACGCCTCGCTCCATACATGGCAGCCGTGGGTCGCGCGGCTGGGGGCGCATTTCCGGGTCATTAGCTTCGACTTCCCCGCGCACGGCCTGACCGGCCCCGCCCCCGACGGCCAGTATACGCAAGGAGCCTATGCCAAGGTCGTCGACGCGGTCATCCGCAACCGCCACATCGACCGCTTTGTCCTCGGCGGCAATTCGATGGGCGGCGGGGTCGCCGCGCGTTACGCCGCCGACCATCCCGAGCGGGTCGCCGGGCTGATCCTTGTGGACGCCAGTGGTACTCCCTATCGGGCCAACAGCGATATCCCACTCGCCCTGCGCGTCGCCCAGGCCCCGATTATCCGCGATATCGCGGCGAGCATCACCCCCCGCTCACTCATCGCGGCTTCGTTCGCCGGGGCGGTGTCGGTCAAGTCGGTGATGACCCCGGCGGTGATCGACCGCTATTGGGAACTCCTCCGTTATCCCGGCAACCGCGTCGCGACGATCGCCCGTTTCGCCCAAGGGTACTCACCGCTAACCGCCGCTGACCTCGCCCGCATCACCGCCCCGACGCTCATCCTGTGGGGGCGCGACGACCATTTCATCCCCGTCGCCGCGGCGGGGTATTTCGCCAAAATGCTCCCGCACAGCCGGACGGTTATCTATGACGGCGTCGGCCACATCCCCATGGAGGAGACCCCCGACCGCTCGGCCGCCGATGTCGCGGCGTTCGTCGCGGCGCTTACGACCACGGGGGCGGCGTTTGCGCCAGATAGCGCGCCATCGCCGTCAGCGCTGGGCCGCTCAGGCTGACAAAGGCGCGGCGGGCGTCGGCGGGGTCGTCGCGGCGGATGAACAGCTCGGCGTCGCACAGGTTCTTGATCCACCGCAGCGCTGTCGTCGTCGGCACCGCCGCTGCGATACACAGGCTGGAAACGGCGACCTCGCGTCCTTCGGCGGTGGCGGCAGCGAGATCGAGGATCATGTCCCACGCCGGCTCACCGAACATCTCCGGCGGGAAGAAGCGTTCGCGGGCACGGCGAGCCCGGATTGCGCCGCGCACCCGCACCGCATCGATCGGCGGCACCGCGTCGGGCTGCGCCACGCCATCGAGCCGGGCGAGCGCGATGGCAATCCGCGTCGCGTCCGCCCCCAGCGCGCCCAGTCGGGCCACTGATCGATCCGATAGATCGGCGACCCCCGCCGTGGGCAACGGAACCAACGCCGCGTATACCGCCGTGATCAAGTCGTCGGCCTCCGGCGCATCGGGCAGGAAATCCGCGAGATTGGCGGCGAGCGCGGCCCCGGCATTCGCCGCATCGCCAAAGGCGAGGACGCGCGGGCCGTCGGGGTCCAGCCGCTGCGCCAGTCTGGGCGTCATCATCGCGAGGTCGACGATGACCACATCGACGGTCCAATCGGCGGCAAGGGCGTCGGCCAGCGCGTCGCCACTACCGAAGAACGCCGCCGTTACTCCGGCGGAGGCGAGTGCGTGACGGTACCGATCGGCCCATTCTATCGTCGCGGCGATGTGCAAATTCGTATCGAGCAAAGTAATTAATTAGTCCAATCTATTAACGAATGCACAAATGCAACCACACGGCAGCATGGTGCCAATCTTTACCAGTCTAATCAACCGTTTCGGATACATCATCGCTTTATTCCGGTGACACTCAGGATGATGAATAGTGTTACCGCCGGGCAACCCTGCGGCGCAGGTCCGAGGTAATTTATGCGGAGCACGATCACGCCGTCCCCAACGCCCCGGCTTGCCGCGCTGATCGGGTCGAGTCCGGAGATGCGCGCGATCCGCGACCTTATCGATCGGTTGGCCAGCATCGACGCATCCGTCCTCGTGACCGGACCATCGGGCAGCGGTAAGGAGGTCGTCGCGGAGCTGCTCCACCAACGCGGTACCCGCGCCGCCCGTCCGTTCGTCGCGGTAAACTGTGTCGCCGGCCCTCGCGACCTGCTCGAAAGCGACTTGTTCGGCCACGAGGCCGGGGCGTTCACCGGCGCGGCCCACGCCCGGCGCGGCAAGTTCGAACTCGCCGACGGCGGGACGTTGTTTCTCGACGAGATTGGCGACATGCCCCTCGAGTTTCAGGCAAAGCTCCTCCGAGTCCTCGAAACCCGGCGGGTCGAGCGCGTCGGGGGAACCGGCGCGGTCGCCGTCGATGTTCGTGTTGTCGCGGCGACCAACGTCGACCTGTCCGCCGCGATCGCCGCCGGGCGGTTTCGGGCCGACCTTTTTTACCGCCTCGCCGTCGTTGAAATCGCCCTCCCCGCCCTCACTGCCCGGCCCGAGGACATTCCCGCGCTCATCGTCCATTTCGCTGAGGCGACGGGATACGAGCAGCCGCCGCGCTTCACCGCGAGCGCCCTCGCCTATCTCACGCGTCAGCCATGGCCGGGCAACGTCCGCGAGGTCCGTAACGTCGTTGCCCGCGCGGCAGCGATTCACGGTGCAACCGAGATCGACGAACCCGCCGCCGCAATCCTCCTCTACGGCGAGCGGCGCGCAGTCGATCGCTGGCTTGCCACCGACGACGAACCGCTTCCACTGCCCAACCGGCGTCGGCCACCGCCACTGGTTGCCGCCGAGGCGGTCGACCTCAAGGCGCTACTTACCGACTTCGAACAGACGATTATCCGCGACGCCCTCGGACGCACTGCCTTCGGCGTCGCCGCGTCGGCGCGACTGCTCGGCATGCGGCGGACGACCCTGGTCGAGAAAATGCGCCGCCATAACATCGGGCGGCCCAGCGGAGGTTAAGACCGACACTATCCCGACACGGATCGTCCTACTCACGATACCCCGGCAGGACGACGCCCCAGCCAAGCGCGACCGCGCGCAGGGCAAAGCCAGCAGCGACCCCCGCCCCGCCCGCGACCAGGGGCGCGACACCGAAACTCGCGGCAATGACATAGGTCGCCGCCCCGAGCGCTGCCGCCGAGACGTATATCTCACGGCGCAGCAGGACCGACGGCTCGTCGGCAAGCAGGTCGCGGACGATGCCGCCGAAGCTCGCCGTCAGCACCCCCATCGCGACCTGCGCGACGGGTGGAACGCCATAGCTCGCAGCCTTGGCCGCGCCGATCACGGCGTACGCGGCGAGTCCGATCGCATCGAGCCACAGTAATGTCCGCAACCGCCAGCGGTCGGCCCGCAAGAGCCAGACAAGCGCCGCCGCGACGATGCACACACCAAGATAGTCGCTTCGGTGAACCCAGAATACCGGCGCACCGATCAATACGTCGCGTAAGGTCCCGCCGCCAACCCCGGTGACAGCAGCGAAAAACACGAAGGTGACGATCGTTTGCTTGGCCCGCGCTGCCGCCAGCGCCCCCGATGCGGCGAAAACCGCGACCCCGGCATAGTCGAGGATGGCGAGCAGCGGGCGGACATCCGCGAGGACGCTGATCATGCCACCGTCATCGCGTCGCGGCGGCGAACCAACGGCACGCATCGTCCAGAAAAGTCGATTCCCACATCGCAAGTCTGACGGCGGAACCGCGTCGAGGACAGCGAATTCTTTATGGTACCTCCGCTTGCTCCCCGCTGCTTAGATATGGATCGGCTTGCCCCTTACTCCCATCGCTGCTTCCTTGAGCGCTTCGGAATGCGTCGGATGGGCGTGGCAGGTGTAGGCGATGTCCTCACTCGATGCGCCGAACTCCATCGCCAGCGCGGCCTCGGCAATCATCGTCCCCGCCTCGCTCCCGATAATATGGACCCCCAGCACACGGTCGGTCGCGGCATCGGCGAGAATCTTGACGAAGCCGTCGGTGTCGCGGTTCGCCTTGGCGCGGCTGTTGGCGCTGAATGGAAACTTGCCGACCTTGTACAAAATGCCGGCTGCCGTCAGTTCCTCCTCGGTCTTGCCAACGCTGCCGACCTCGGGGTGGGTGTAGACGACCGCCGGGATAACGGCATGGTTGACCAGCCCGTTGAGGCCGGCGATGTTTTCAGCCGCTGCGATGCCCTCGTCCTCGGCCTTGTGCGCGAGCATCGGGCCGACGACGACGTCACCGATCGCCCAGATGCCACGAACGGGGGTCGAGAAATCGGGGTTGATAGGGACTCGCCCACGCGCATCGAGAGTAAGGCCGGTGGCAGCGAGGTTGAGGCCGTCGGTATTCGGCCTGCGCCCGATCGACAGCAGGACGACATCGGCGGCGATCTCCTCGCGCGCCCCCCCGGCGGCAGGTTCGACGACGACGATCGCCCCTGCCCCGTCACGCCGTGCTTCGATCACCTTGGTCGAGGTGCGAAGGACCATGCCCTGCTTCGTCATCACCTTCGCAAACGCGGTGCCGATCTCGGCGTCCATCGCGGGAACAATGCGGTCGGCGTATTCGATCACGGTTACTTGCGCCCCCAGCCGCCGCCACACCGAACCCATCTCCAACCCAATATACCCGCCGCCGATCACCACCAGATGCTTCGGTACCGTCGCCAGCGCGAGCGCCTCGGTCGAGGTTACCAGCACGTCGCCGTCGGGGACCATGCCCGGCAGCAGCAACACCTCCGACCCCGTCGCGATGATGAAATTCTTCGCAGTGACGCGGCGATCGCCGACCATCAGCGTCGTGTTGTCCGCGAACGCGCCGGTGCCCTTGATCCACTCGACCTTGTTCTTCTTGAACAGGAAGGCGACGCCGTCGGTGAGCTCTTTCACCGCCTTGTCCTTCTCCGCCATCATCGCCCCGACATCGAGGTCGATTGATCCGAACGTGATGCCGAATTTGGTCAGATGCCCGCCCTTGGCCTCGTCGTAATATTCGCTCGCATGGAGAAGCGACTTCGACGGGATACACCCGACGTTCAGGCAGGTGCCGCCCAGCCGGTCGCGCTTCTCGACGCACGCGGTGCGGAGGCCAAGCTGCGCCGCGCGGATAGCGGCGACGTAACCGCCGGG
>JANYFA010000137.1 GCA_025362895.1 Sphingomonadaceae bacterium
AAAACGATGGTGGACGCACCAGGGTTCGAACCTGGGACCCGCTGATTAAGAGTCAGCTGCTCTACCGACTGAGCTATACGTCCATCGTCGCGAGCGGCGCGGGTAACACCTGCGTTCGCACTTGTCTAGCGGTCGAGCGGCGCATTGCCCGACCGGGCGACTCCCATGACGATTCCGAGCAGGATAAGCACGGTCATCATCGCCGATCCACCGTAGCTTACAAGGGGTAACGGGATGCCGACCACCGGGGCAAGGCCGGTGACCATCATCAGGTTGATCGCGAGGTAAAAGAACAGGGTTGCGGCGAGTCCCATCGCGACAAGACGGCTGAACGACGCCGGGGCGCGGAGCGCAACGCGGATCGCCCAAACGAGGATGACGGCGAATGCGCCAAGGATGAACAGACCGCCCGCCAGCCCCCATTCCTCGGCCATCGTTGCAAAAATAAAATCGGTCTGAAGTTCGGGAAGATAGTCGAGGTGGCTTTGCGTCCCGTGCAGGAAGCCCTTGCCGATCAGGCCGCCGCTGCCGATCGCGATCTTCGACTGGGTGATGTGATAGCCGGCTCCGAGCGCGTCGCTGGCGGGCTCGAGGAAGATCAACACGCGCTTCTTCTGATAGCCGTGCATAAGCGACCAGACGACGGGCAGCGCCGCCGCCGCCGCCGCTCCGGCCCCGGCGAACCACCACAGCGATACACCGGCAAGAAAGACCGTCGTCACCCCGCCGAACGCGATCGCCAACGCGGTCCCGAGGTCGGGCTGAAGCATCACCAGCGCCGCCGGCATGGCGATAAGCATCAGGGGCGGCCATAGCGCCGCGATGCGCCCGGTAAACTGGCGAGGAACGAAATGGTAATAGCGCGCCAGCGCGAGGACGATCGCGAGCTTCATGAACTCCGACGGCTGGAGCTGCATGACGCCGATGTCGAGCCATCGCCGCCCGCCACCGCGAATCGCCCCGAGCGCCTCGACCGCAATCAGCGCGGCCAAGACCGCGCCGTACAATGGATACGCCCAGCGCAGCCACAGCCGGACGGGCACCCGCGATATGGCGAGCATCGCCACGAGCAGGATGGCGAAGCGGATGCCTTGCTTCGCCGCCCACGGCGCGAAGCTGCCCCCGGCGGCCGAATAGAGCACGACGAGCCCAAAGCTGCCGACCGCGACAATCGCCGCGAGCACCCCCCACGGCAGTTCGCGCAGCCGCGTCCCCCACGCAGCGTTCAGCATATGGCGCTAAAGGTCATGGAATTGTCGCGGAAAGGGTCGAATCGTTGACCTTAAGCGTGATGCACGACCGGCGCGGGCGGTTGACGGCAGCAATCGATGGCGACGGAAGAACGACAAGGTTGTCATGCTAAAACCATGCCGTAAACGGGTGAAAAAGTCAAGGAAATCAAAGCACGTCCTACATTGCGCGCTAGCGTTACCGGCGTCGCCGGCGCGGTAAAGTGCGGTGTATCATTCATCGCCCGCCGCCATTTCCGCCACCGGGGTCAGCGATGCCGCGACGCTGACAGGGTCGACCGGGCCCGTTGCAGCGGCTTCGGCGGCGGCGAGGGCGGCGCGCTTCTTTGCCGCGACGGCGGCTTCCAGCGGGGCGAGGTTCGCCAGCGCGCGTTCGGGTTCGAACAGATAGGTCATCACGTCGCGCGCGATGACGGCGGCGGCGGTCCCGTGCTCGCCGTGTTCGACGACGACACTGATCGCGTATTTCGGCGCGTCGACGGGGGCGAAGGCAACGAACAGGCCGTGGTCGCGGAACTTGTACGGCTGGTACTTGGTGTTGGTCCGCCCGGCGCGGCGGTCGGCTTTCGAAATCGCGTGGACCTGCGCCGACCCCGTTTTGCCCGCCATCTGGACGCCGTCGACCGCGAGGCGTGCGACGCGCGCGGTTCCCGCTCCGTTGACGACGTCGCTCATCGCCTGCCGGACGATCGCGAGGTGTTCCGGTGCAATGTCGAGCGCGCGGATCGGACCGCGCGGCGCGTCGGCATACAGGCGCGGCTCAACAGCACTGCCGCTCGCCAGCCGCGCCGCCATGACGGCGAGCTGGAGCGGGTTGGCGATGATATAGCCCTGACCGATCGCCGAATTGAGCGTGTCGCCGACGCCCCACGCTTTTTTGTAGCGCGCGAGCTTCCACGCCGTGTCGGGAACGACGCCCGCCGACTGGCCTGGCAGCGGCAGGTCGAACTTCTGCCCCAGTCCGAATTTACGCGATATCGCGGCGATCGCGTCGATCCCGACGGCGCGCCCGAAGGTGTAGAAATAGACATCGCAGCTTTGTGGCAGCCCGCGGTGAAGGTCGACCCGCCCGTGACCGCGCTTCGCATGGCAGTGCCACTGGGCATTGCCGAGCCGGTAGGTGCCGGTGCAGACGGTCGCCGTATCGGCGGTGATGCCTGACCCCAGGATCGCCAGCGCGGTCATCGTCTTGAACGTCGATCCGGGCGGGTACAGCCCCTGCGCGCTTTTGTTGATCAGCGGATGGTGGTCGTCGGCCTGAAGCTCCGCCCACAGCTTCGCGGTGACGCGCGCCGAAAAGACGTTGGGGTCATAGGCCGGCATCGACACCATGCACAGAACGTCGCCGGTCGCGCAGTCCATGACGACGACGCTTGCCGAATTGTCGGTCAGGCGGCGCGCGGCATAGCTTTGCAGGTCGCGGTCGATCGTCAGGCGCAGCGTCTTGCCCGGCAGGTCGGGGCGGGTGTCGAGGTCGCGGATGACCCGCCCGCGCGCCGTCACCTCGACCCGCCGCGCGCCCGCGACGCCGCGCAGCGCCGCATCGGCGCGGCGCTCGATGCCGTCCTTGCCGATCTTGAAGCCGGGAAAGATCAACAGCGGGTCGCGCTCGCGCGAGAATTGCTCGGCGGTCGGTGTCCCGACATAGCCGAGCAGGTGGGCGAAGGCATCGCCGCCGGGGTAGACCCGGGCGAAACCGGGGACCGGGGTGACACCGGGAAGGTCGGGCAGGTTGACGTTGATCCGGGCGAAGGTCGGCCAGTCGAGGCCGTTGGCGATCTCGACCGACAGATATTTCGGCTGACCGGCGAAATCGCCGCGAATGCGCGCGAGGTCGTCGGCGGTAAGCGGCAGGACCTTGCCGATCGCGGCGAGGGTGGCGTCGAGATCCTTGATCTGATCGGGCAGGAGTTCGACCCGGTAGTCGGGGGCGTTGAGGGCGAGGGGCTTGCCCGCGCGGTCGACGATCCAGCCGCGCCGGGGGGGAATCAGGCGCAGCGAGACGCGGTTGCCTTCGGCTTGCGCCGCGTATTTCGCGCCCTCCCACACCGACAGATATGCCATCCGCCCGGCCAGCGTGATACCGACCGTGCCCATCCCGGCACCGACGAACAGCGCGCGGCGGGTGAAGCGCGGGTCAGAGGTCATCTCCGCCTCACGCGGCTGCCAGCCGGCGCTCGACGCGCGCGGCGAGGGCCACCACGGCGGGGTAGGCGAGGATCGTCGTCACGGCGCGGACCAGCAGCGGCCCGAGCGGGCCGACGACGCCGGTAAACGCGAGAAGCCGCCATTCGACGATGGCGGCCCCGACGATCACGGCGCTCGCAAACAGCCAGTCAAAGGCATAGCGGCGAACCGTGAAGCGCGCGCTGACAAGGCGGACGAAGATCACCACCGCCGGCAACAGCGTCGCGTCGACGCCGAGCGGCGTCCCCGTCACCACGTCGGCGGTCGCGCCAACGACGAACGCCAGCCACGGCGGCATGAGGCGCGGCTGGAAGCTCGTCCACACGATCACCGCCAGCAGGCCAAGGTCGGGAACGATCGGCACGCTGACGAAAACCGGCACGGTCGTGGCGACGATGAGGGCGATGGTCACCGCCGCAGGGACAACCCGTTGCGATGCGGCGCGCCACATCGCCAGTCGCTCGTCGGTGGTGCGAAGGTGGAACGACGAGGTGGCCGGACGGATCATTTCTTGCGCGCTTCGCGTGGAACCGGGACGGCGGTTAGCGCCACCGGCGCCTCGGGCACCGGCAAATAGACGCGGTAGACGGCGACGAAATCGAGAGCGCCAGGGTCGGCAAACGGTCGTGCACGGGGCGTGTCGCTGACGTCGACGACTTCGGCGACCGGGATCTGCGGGGCGAACAGTCCACCGGCCCCCGACGTGACGAGCCGGTCACCCCGTTTCAGCGGAACCTCCGCCCCGGCGCGGTCGCGAATGGCGAGCAACGGACCCGCCGCGCCGACGGCGAGCGCCGCCTGCCCGGTCCGGACGACGATGACGGGAACGCGGCTGGTGGGGTCGGTCAACAACAGGATGCGCGCGGCATGGTCGCCCGCCTCGGTCGTTCGCCCCACCAGCCCGGCATCGGCGCGAACCGCCTGACCAGAAAAGACGCCGTTGCGGGTGCCCGCCGCGATCATCGCACTCCGGACGTAGCTGCCCGATGACGACCCGGCGAAGCGTGCGATGGTGACGAGATCGAGGCGCGGCGCGGCGACGGCGACCAGCCGCCGCAGCGCGCGGTTCTCGGCGGCGACGGCATCGCGGTCCTGCACGGCGCGACGCAGCGCGATATTGTCGGCGGTCAGCTGGCGCAGCCGGGGGACGATGCCGATATAGTCGCCGACGCGGTCGAGCCCGCCGCTCAGGGCATCGAACGGCTTCCGGATGCTCGCCCAGAACGGCGCGACCAGATCGACCGCGGTGCCACGCAGTCGGGTGGTGTACGCGGGATTGATCCGGCTCAGGACGAGCAGCAGCAGCCCCGTGGCGAGCACCGCCCCGGTCACGACGGCACCGATCAGCGCGAGGTTTTGCTCGCGCCGGGCAAACGACGTTCGGCGCTTCTGGGGCCAATCCATGCGCCGGGCACCGGGGTCAGGCGGTGGTCAGGACGCCGCGGTACATCGGGTCCTCGAGCGCGCGCCCGGTCCCCAAGGCGACGCAGGTCAGCGGGTCGTCGGCGACGGTGACCGGCAACCCGGTCGCCTCGCGCAACACGTCGGTGAGCTCGTTGAGCAGCGCCCCGCCGCCGGTTAGGACGATACCCTGATCGACGATGTCGGCGGCTAGTTCCGGCTGGGTGTTCTCGAGCGCGAGGCGGACGCCTTCGACGATCGCCGACACCGGCTCGGCCAGCGCTTCGGCGACCTGCTGCTGGTTGATCGTGATCTCCTTGGGGACGCCGTTCATCAAATCCCGGCCCTTTATCTCCATCGTTCGCCCGACGCCGTCCTTCGGCGCGCGGGCGATGCCGATTTCCTTCTTTATCCGCTCGGCGGTCATTTCGCCGATCAATAGGTTATGGTTGCGGCGGACATAGCTGACGATCGCTTCGTCCATCTTGTCGCCGCCGACGCGGACGCTGGTGGTGTAGGCGAGGCCGCGCAGCGACAGCACGGCGACCTCGGTCGTCCCGCCGCCGATGTCGACGACCATGCTGCCGATCGGTTCGGTCACGGGCAGCCCCGCACCGATTGCGGCTGCCATCGGCTCCTCGATCAGATAGACGGCGCTCGCCCCGGCGTTGGTCGCGGCGTCGCGGATGGCGCGCTTCTCGACGCTGGTCGACCCGGACGGCACGCAGATGACAATTTCCGGGAAGCGCGGAAAGCGCGAGGTGTGGACCTTGCTGATGAAATATTTGATCATGTCCTCGGCGACGTCGATGTCGGCGATGACGCCGTCGCGCAAGGGGCGGATCGTTTCGACGTTCCCCGGGGTCTTGCCCATCATCATCCGCGCGTCGTTGCCCACGGCTTTGACGGTCCGCCGTCCGGCAATCGTCTCGATCGCGACGACCGACGGTTCGTTTAGGACGATGCCCCGACCACGAACATAGACGAGGGTATTCGCCGTGCCGAGGTCGATCGCCATGTCCTGCGACAGGAATGAAAACAGGCGGCTGAAAATCGACATGATCGCGTTGACCGGGCGCTGGAGGGTGTGCGGCGCGCACCGCGCCGGACCGTGCAAGGGCTTTAGGCGGGCAGGGGGCGGTTCGGCAAGGACCGTCGCCCCAAGAAAAAGACGGACGGATCGCGCTGCCCGCCCAAATCACCCGTCGTGCCGCAAATCCGCCAGCGGACCGGACGATCGGCGATCGCGTGTTAAAGCGCAGCGCGCCGCCTGCCGTCGCTTTCGTGACAACAAGGCTCACGCTACCTAGAGTATCGGCCATGCCCATTCGCCGCCTGCCTGACCAACTGGTCAACCAGATTGCCGCCGGCGAAGTTGTCGAGCGTCCGGCGTCGGCGCTCAAGGAGCTTATCGAGAACGCGATCGACGCCGGGGCGAAGCGGATAGCTATCGAGTTGGCGGGCGGCGGTGTCGACCTGCTCGCGGTCAGCGACGATGGCAGCGGCATGACCCCGGACGAGCTGCGCCTCGCGGTCGAACGCCATGCGACATCGAAACTGCCCGACGGCGATTTGTCGGCGATCGCGACGCTCGGCTTTCGCGGCGAGGCGTTGCCGTCGATCGCGAGCGTCGCGACGTTGACCCTCGCCAGCCGCACGGTGGCGGGCGACGGCTGGGCGCTGACGATCGACCATGGTCGCGTCATCGGCGATGGCCCCGCCGCCTTGCCGCCGGGGACGCGCGTCACCGTAGAAGGGCTGTTCGCCCGCGTTCCGGCGCGGCGCAAGTTCCTCAAATCCGAACGCGCCGAGCTGGCGGCGTGCGTCGATGTTGTCCGGCGGCTGGCGATGGCCAATCCGGGCATCGGCTTTGACCTTCGTCACGGCGGGCGACGGTTGCTCGCGGCGGACGCGGTCGTCGGCGGCGAGGGGGACTTTGCTGGTGGGCGACCGGCGCGGCTTGCGGCCCTGCTCGGCCACGACTTTGCCGCCAACGCGGTCGCGATCGATCTCGACCGCGACGGGCTCCATCTTGGCGGTCTGGCCGGCGTACCGACCTTCAATCGTGGTGTCGCCGACCACCAGTTCCTATTCGTCAACGCGCGCCCGGTGCGCGACCGCCTGTTGGTGGGGGCCGTGCGCGGAGCGTTCCAGGATTTGCTCGCGCGCGATCGGCACCCGGTGGTGGCGTTGTTTCTCGATGTCCCCCCCGATTTTGTCGACGTCAACGTCCACCCGGCGAAGACCGAGGTTCGGTTTCGCGATGCCGGGCTGGTTCGCGGCATGATCGTGTCGGGGTTGCGCCGGGCCCTCGACCTGGCGGGCCACCGCGCCAGCACGACCGTGGCGGCCGGGGCGATGGCGGCGTTCAGGGCCGGATCGATGCCGGGGACCGCTGTCCCCCCGACGCCGTCTTTCGCCGAACGCTCCGCCCAGCCAGTTTCAGCGGTCGGCGGGCAGTGGGCTGATGCAGCCCCGGCATGGTTTGCGCCGACGGCCCGCACCGAGGCTCCTGCCGCCGATGCCGCCGCCACGATGGCGACGTTCCCGATGGGGGTCGCGCGGGCGCAGGTCGCGGGCACCTATATCGTCGCCGAGACGCCCGACGGCATGATCCTCGTCGACCAGCACGCGGCGCACGAGCGGCTGATGCTCGAGCGGCTCAAGGCGGCGGCGGCGGGCCGGGCGATCGCGAGCCAGCTTCTCCTGCTGCCGCAAGTGGTCGATCTCGATCCCGGCGCTGCGGCGCATGTTCTCGAACACAGCGACGCCTTCGCCGCGCTGGGCCTCGATCTCGAAGGCTTCGGGGTGGCCGCGGTCCTTGTCCGCGCGGTCCCGGCGGCACTGGGGACGGTCGACGCCGAGCGCCTCGTCCGTGATCTTGTCGACGATCTTGCCGCGTTCGATAGCGGCATGGCGCTGACGGAGCGGCTCGACGCCGTCGCCGCGACGATGGCGTGCCACGGCAGCGTTCGCGCCGGACGACTGCTGTCGGTGGCGGAGATGAACGCGCTGCTGCGGGAGATGGAGGTGACGCCGCATTCGGGCCAGTGCAACCACGGTCGTCCGACATGGGTCCAGCTGGCCAAGACCGACCTCGAGAAATTGTTCGGGCGGCGATGACCGCGCGCCTCGACCTCGTCTACAATGCCGATGCCGGGATCGTCGCGGGCCTGTTCGACCTCGCGCACAAGCTCGTGTCGCCGGCGACGTATCCGTGCAGCCTGTGCGGCGTCACTTATGGTTTGTTCGGGATGAACCGCCAGTGGCGGGATTATCTTTCATCCCTCGCGGTGCCGGTCGCGTTCTTTCACCGGCCGGATTTTCTCGCGGCGTACCCCGCGTTCGCCGACGAACCGCGGCCGCTGGTCGCGCACGACGACGGCGGGGTGTTGACGATATGGCTCGACGCGGCGGCGTTGATGTCGCTGACGACGGTGGACGCGCTGATCGCCGCCTTGCAACTGCGGATTGACGCCGCCGGACGGAGCGGCAACGCTGTCGTATCCTGACTGGAGAACACCATGCTTCGCCTCGCCGCTGCCGCCCTGCTCGCCGCTACGCCCGCTTTCGCCGCGTCCAATCCGGTGCTGGACGCCGCGACCGCCGCGCGCGCCGATCAGCTGAAATTGCTCGAGCAAGTCGTCAACATCGACTCCGGTACCGGCGATGTCGAGGGCGGGCGCAGGGTCGGCGCGGTGTTCGCGGCGCGACTCAAGGCGCTCGGCGCGCGGGTCGAGATGGTCGCCGCCGAGGCGCCGGGACTCCCTGAGAACATCGTCGCCACGGTCACGGGCACCGGCAAGACGCGCATTCTGATGATCGGCCACCTCGATACGGTGTTTGGCCCCGGCACCGTCGCGCAGCGCCCGTTCAGAATCGACGGCGACTCGCTGACCGGGCGCGCGCGCGGCCCCGGCGTCGGTGACGAGAAGGGCGGGGTGGTCGAGGGGATCAAGGCGCTCGAACTGCTCCGCGACGCCAAGTTCACCGATTTTGCCAGTATCACCCTGCTGATCGAGACGAGCGAGGAGCGTGGCTCGCCGGGGACACGCAAGCTGATCGAGCGACTGCTCGACACCGCTGACGTCGAACTCAACCTCGAACCCGGGGACGCTCCAGACAAGGTCACGGTGTGGCGCAAAAGCTCGACCGTGATGACGATCGACGTCACCGGTAAGGCGGCGCACGCCGGGGTTGCGCCGCAAGATGGGCGCAATGCGGCGGTCGAATTGCTCCACCAGTTGCAGGCCTATGACAAATTTCCCCACACCGGCGATCAGACCACGGTCAACCTGACGCTGATGGCAGCGGGATCACGCAATAACATCATTCCCGATCATGCGAGCGCCTCGTTCAGTGTCCGTGCGCGCACCGTCGCGGCGGCGGATGGGGTATTGGCGCAGCTCGAGGCGACCGCGAAGACGGTTGCCGTGCCCGGAACGACGGTCAAAATTCTCCACGAACCCGCCTTCCCGCCGTTGGCAAACAACCCGGCGACCGATGCGCTCGCGGCCCGCGCGGCGAAGATCTACGCAGGGGTAGGGCGGACGCTCGGCACCGGTGGCAATGGCGGGGCGTCGGAATCGGCGATGGCGGCGGCACGGGGCGTTCCCGCGCTCGACGGCCTCGGCCCGGTGGGCGGCAATTTCCACAACGATGAGGAATATATCGACCTGTCGAGCGTAACGCCGCGCTTGTACCTGCTGACGGCGATCATCCGCGATCTGGGGACGAACGGTGTGCGCTAACCCGTCGCCATTTCGCCCAAGGCGCTGCGCCCGCGCTTGACCATCAGCTTGTTGAGCGCGTTGACATAGGCGCGGGCACTGGCGACGAGCGTGTCGACGTCGGCCCCGGTTCCACGCACGGTGCGCCCGGCCTCGGCGAGCATGACGCTGACCTCGGCCTGCGCGTCGGTTCCCTGCGTCACGGCGTGAACCTGATACAGCTGCAGCGTCGCGGCGTCGTGCGGCACGATCTTGCGGATTGCGGCGAACAGCGCGTCGACGGGTCCATTACCGCGCACCGCCGCCGTTGTCTCGACGCCGTCGACCGACAGCGTCAGGATGGCGCGCTGCGGCCCGGTCGACCCGCAATAAACCTCGACCTCAACGACTTTGATCGCGTCATGACCACGCAAAACCTCGTCATCGACCAAGGCAACGATGTCCTCATCCCAGATCGCCTTCTTGGCGTCGGCGAGGTCTTTGAAGCGTTTGAACGCATCGCCGAACTCGTTGTCCGATAAAGCGTAGCCCAACTCGTCGAGCTTCTGGCGAAACGCCGCACGCCCCGAATGCTTGCCGAGGATGAGGTTGGTCGCCCCCTGACCGACGCTGGCGGGGGTCATGATCTCGTAGGTCGACGCATCCTTGATCATGCCGTCCTGGTGGATACCGCTTTCGTGGGCGAAGGCGTTGGCTCCGACAATGGCCTTGTTCGCCTGGACCGCCATCCCGGTGATCCCGCTCACCATCCGGCTGGCACGGGTTATCTCACCAGCGTTGACCCCGGTCGTAAACGGCATGACATCGCGCCTGACGTGCAACGCCATCGCAATCTCCTCTACTGCCGCGTTTCCGGCGCGCTCGCCGATGCCGTTGACTGTCGCCTCGACCTGCCGCGCACCGGCCATGATCGCGGCAAGCGTGTTGGCGACGGCGAGGCCAAGGTCATTGTGGCAATGGGTCGAAAACACCGCTTCGCCCGCGTTCGGCACGCGCGAGATGATGTCGCGAAACATCGCGCCATACGTTTCGGGCGTAGCATAGCCAACGGTGTCGGGCAGGTTGATCGTCGTCGCTCCGGCCCGGATCGCGATCTCGACGGCTCGGCACAGGAAGTCCGGGTCGGTTCGCGTCGCGTCTTCGGCCGACCACTCGACATCGGGACACAGGTTGCGCGCATGCGCGACCGACCCCTGGATCGCGTCGAGCACCGCTTCCGGCGACAGGTTGAGCTTGACGCGCATGTGGAGCGGCGACGTCGCGATGAACGTGTGGATGCGCGGGCTGCGGGCACCCTTTACAGCCGCCCACGCCCGGTCGATGTCGCCGATCGAGGCGCGCGCGAGGCTGGCGACCGTCGCGCGCTCGCACTGGCGCGCGACCTCCCGAATCGCGGCGAAATCACCCTCCGATGCGATCGCGAACCCGGCTTCGATGATGTCGACCCCCAGCGCCTCGAGCTGCGCCGCAACGCGAAGCTTCTCTTCCAGGTTCATCGAGCACCCCGGCGACTGCTCGCCATCGCGAAGCGTCGTGTCGAAAATTCGAATTCGACCGGTCATTCGCCGCCCCTCCGTAACCCAGCGATCATTCACTGACGCGAACACTTTAGTTTTAGCAGGCTGGCGGCAAGCTGTCGATTGAAGGCGATCCGCCTCGTCTAAATACCACGACGCATTATACGATTCTAAATATGTGATCCTATAGAAAGTATTGGTACGTCGAAAGCAGTTCTTTCTACGTAATAATCAGTCATACTTCGCGGGAATGCGAATTGTGACCGTTTGATTAAGGGTGGGAATTATACTTTCTACGTTGTTAAGCTCGACGTGCAGTGCCGGCGCTGTGATTAGTATTCTGTTTATGGTACCTGTTGCGGCGGCAACACGCATCGCTACATCGGCGACGTTGGACGCGACACTGGCTAGCGCCGTCGGTGGCGACAAAGTTTCTCTGATTGGAAATTTCGGCGAGGTCCGTTTGACCAATCGCAATTACTCGGGGGTCATGACGATCGACGCGTCGCAGGCGACGTTCACCACCGCGATGGTCCTCGACAATGTGTGGAACGTCGCGGTCAGCGGCGGCACGTTC
>JANYFA010000009.1 GCA_025362895.1 Sphingomonadaceae bacterium
TCGGCCCGATCGGTGTCGTCGGCGAGCGGCTCAAGGATTCGGAAGTCGCCTACGCCAAGCTGCGCGATGACGGGGCACAGAGCTTTGCCACAACTGGCGGCTGGCTCGGTATCACCGACAAATATTGGGCAACGGCGCTGATCCCCGACCAGAAGACGCCGGTCACCGCGCGGTTCGCCCTCGCGCCCGGCAACCGCTTTCAGACCGATTATCTCAGCCCCGCGATCAGCATCGCGCCCGGCGCGACGTTGACGACGACCGCACATCTGTTTGCGGGGGCGAAGGAAGTCACGCTGATCGGACGCTACAAGGACGCGCTCGGCATTCCGCTGTTCGACCGGATCGTGTCGTGGGGGTGGTTCTGGTTTATCGCCCAGCCGATCTTCCTGCTGCTCGACTTCCTGTTCCACCTGTTCGGCAACTTCGGTGTCGCGATCATCGGGCTGACCGTTATCATCCGCGCCGTCATGTTCCCGATCGCGGCAAAGCAGTTCGCCAGCATGAACAAGATGAAGATCCTCCAGCCGAAATTGAAGGAGTTGCAGGAGCGGTACAAGGACGACAAGCCGACGCTCCAGAACGAGACGATGGCGCTGTATAAAAAGGAGAAGGCGAACCCCGTTGCCGGGTGCCTGCCCGTCGTCCTCCAGATCCCGATCTTTTATGCGCTGTACAAGACTCTGCTCGTCTCGACCGAAATGCGCCACCAGCCGTTCACGCTGTGGATCAAGGACCTGTCGGTCGCCGACCCGCTGACGCCCGTCAATCTGTTTGGGCTGATCCCCTTCACCCCGCCGACGCTGATCGGCATCGGCCTGCTGCCGATCCTGCTCGGCGTGTCGATGTGGGCGCAGCAGAAGCTCAACCCCGCGCCGGTCGATCCGGCGCAAAAGCAGATCTTCGCGCTGATGCCGTGGGTGCTGATGTTCATCATGGCCCCGTATGCGACCGGCCTCATCGTCTACTGGATCACCAACAACTGCCTGACGATGCTGCAGCAGTGGGTGATGACGAAGCGGACCCCGGCTCCGGCAACGCCCGTTCCCGCCAAGTGACCGAAGCCGACGCCCCCGAAGACCCGAAGGCACTGGCGTACCGGCTGGAAACCGCGCGCCGTGTCTTCGCCGGCCGGATCGAGTTCCTGCTGTCGGCGCCGAAGCTCGAGTTCCTGCCCGAGCCGAAGGTGCCGGAAATTGCCTTCGCGGGCCGGTCGAACGTCGGCAAGTCGTCGCTGCTCAATGCGCTGACCGGGCGTGCCGGGATTGCGCGGACGTCGAACACGCCGGGGCGGACGCAGGAATTGAACGTCTTCGATATCGGCGACCCCCTCGCCTTTCGCCTGATCGATATGCCGGGCTATGGCTATGCCGAGGCGCCCAAGGACATCGTTCGCGAATGGAAGGCGCTGGTGTTCGACTATTTGCGCGGGCGTGCGGCGCTGAAGCGGGTGCTGCTGCTCATCGACGCGCGCCATGGGGTCAAGCCGGTCGATGCCGAAATTATGGGGCTGCTCGATAAGGCGGCGGTCAGTTATCAGGTCGTCCTGACAAAGGGTGACAAGATCAAGCCGAGTGCGCTGGCCGGTACATTGGCGGCAGTGGCGACCATTGCGCGGACCCACCCGGCCGCTTTTCCACACCTGCTCGCGACGAGCGCCGAAAAGGGCGACGGCATCGCCGAACTGCGTGCGGCGGTGGTGGCGGCGGTATCCTGATGCCAAGGCCGTAACGCGGCGTTGGCTCCCCGGGCAGGATTCGAACCTGCGACATTTCGATTAACAGTCGAACGCTCTACCGCTGAGCTACCAGGGAATGGAGGTGCGCCTATAGCCGCCGCGCCGGGCACCGACAAGACGTCAATTCTCGAACTGCTCGGTGAAGATGCGGTCATCGAGGGTGTGGCCCGGATCGAACAGCAGATCGAGGCTGATCGACTTGTCGCTGACGACGCGGACATGGGCGACGTCGCGAACCTCGAGCTGGTCGGCGACGGCGCTGACCGGGCGCTTGGCGGCTTCGAGGACACGAAATTCGACGACCGCGCTTTGCGGCAACAGCGCACCGCGCCAGCGGCGGGGGCGAAACGGGCTGATCGGCGTCAACGCCAGTAGATCGGCCTGGAGCGGCAGGATCGGGCCGTTCGCCGACAAATTATACGCGGTCGAGCCTGCTGGCGTCGCGACGAGGATGCCGTCGCACGAAAGCTCGGGCATTCGCACCTTCCCGTCGACGCTGATCTCGATCTTGGCCGCCTGCCGCGTTTCACGAAGCAGGCTGACTTCATTGATCGCAGGCGACGTGATGATCTTCCCCGCGACTGTTCGCGCGGTCATGGTGAGGGGGTGGAGGGCGTAGTTCTTCGCGGCGGCAAGCCGCTGCGGCAGATCCTCAACACGAAAGTCGTTCATTAGGAAGCCGACCGAACCGAGGTTCATCCCGAACATCGGGCGCGGCTGACGTGCGTTCAAGGCGCCATGCAAGACTTGCAGCAGGAAACCGTCGCCCCCTAGCGCAACCACGACTTCGGCATCGCCGACGGCGTGCCATTCATAGCATGGCCGCAGCAGCTCCGCCGCCGCCGCCGCCTGGGGTGTGGGCGACACCATCAGCGCCATGCGGATGCTCATCCGCCGGTCAGGCTCATGTGCCGCACGACGGCGGGGGCCGGACGCGCGCGGTCGATGACGAAGTCGTGCCCCTTAGGCTTCTTCAACAGCGCGCGGTCGATCAGCTCGTCGAGCCCGGCAGCGTCGACCCCGGCCCGCAGGGGTCCCCGGAAATCGACCATGTCGTCCTGGCCCAGGCACAGGTACAGCCGTCCCGTTGCGGTCAGCCGGACACGGTTGCACGATTCGCAAAAATTATGTGTCAGCGGCGTGATGAAGCCCAGGCGCTGTCCGGTTTCGGCGACGCGGACATAGCGGGCCGGGCCGCCCGTCGAATCGGGCAGGTCGACGAGCGTCCAGCGGCGTTCGAGATCACGGCGAACGGCTTTCAACGGCAGATAGCGATCGACGCGATCATCGTCGATCGTCCCCATCGGCATCGTTTCGATCAGCACGAGGTCGTGACCGTTCGCCGCCGTCCAGTGCAGTACGCCCTCGATTTCCGCATCGTTGACGCCGTTCAGCGCGACCATGTTGATCTTGATATGTAGCCCGGCGGCGGACGCGGCGGCGATGCCATCCAAAACTTGGTCGAGCTTGCCCCAGCGGGTAATCCGCGCGAACTTTTCGGAGTCGAGCGTATCGAGGCTGACATTGATCCGCCGCATTCCGGCGGCGAATAGATCGTTGGCGAACCGCGCCAGCTGCGACCCGTTGGTGGTCATCGTGAGTTCGTCGAGGCCGTGGCCGAGGTGGCGCGACAACGACCGCACGAGGTCGACGACGCCGCGCCGGACGAGGGGCTCGCCGCCGGTCAGTCGGAGTTTGCGCGTCCCCCGCGCGACGAAGGCGGAGGCGAGGCGGTCGATCTCCTCAAGGCTGAGGACTTCGCTCCGCGGCAGGAAGGTCATCGCCTCGGGCATGCAATAGACACAACGAAAATCGCAGCGGTCCGTGACGGAAACCCGCAGGTAATCGATGACGCGCCCGAACGGGTCGACCATCGGCGCAGCGGCGAAAGCGGCGATCGGCATCGCGGCTAAATGCGCGCGAGCTACCGCGAAGTCCACCCCGGTTCCGCCGCGAACCGCCCGCCCTTCGCCTCACCTAAAGCGCGCGCATCAGCGCTTTGACGACGCCGATCCACGCCGCGTCGGCGATGATCAGTTGCCGCGCGCCCGGTTCGAGCGGCAGCAGTTGCAGCTTCTTGCCCTCGACACCGACGAGCCGCCCAAAGGCGAAGCGCCCGGCGGGGCGGGGGACGAGGATGTCGCGGTTGAGCGCACTGGAAAAGGCTTTGGGTTCGAGCCGGGTGAGCCACACCGCGTCGCCGCCGCGATATTCGCCCTGCGCGGTCTCG
>JANYFA010000010.1 GCA_025362895.1 Sphingomonadaceae bacterium
TTGTGGGCCATGGCCCGCATCTGCTCCGCGGCATGGAGATCTACCGGGATTGCCCGATTTTCTACAGCCTGGGCAATTTCCTGGGTCAGAATGAACTGGTCCCGCGACTGCCAGCCGATAGCTACGAGCGGTTTCGCGCGGCCTCCACACTCAAGCCCGGTGAACTCTATCGCAAGCGAACCGACAACGACCAGAAAGGCTTTCCTGCGGACCAGCGTTTTTGGGAAAGCGTCATGCCCGTATGCGAATTCGCCGGTGGCCGGTTGGTCGGCATGGACATTCACCCCATCAGCCTCGGCCTTGGCGAAAAACGCTTTCTGCGCGGCCGGCCGCGGCTTGCGGAGGGCGACGAGGCGATGCACATCCTTGCTCGTTTCGAAACCCTGTCGGCGCCGTTCGGCACCGAACTTGACATCGAGGACGGACACGCGACGCTCGTCCTTCCCAACGCTTGAACGTTCAATCAGCAGGAGCCTCGGACATGCAGAACAGCGACCAGATCTGGAACCTCGTCGACGCCAAGCGCCAGCCCTTCATTGAGCTTGCCGATCGCGTCTGGGGAATGCCGGAGACCTGCTACACCGAAACCCGCTCGGTGGCCGAGCATGTCGAGGAGCTGAAGCGCCAGGGCTTCAAGATCACCGAAAACGTGGCTGGCATCCCCACTGCCGTGATAGGCGAAGCCGGCGACGAAGGCCCGGTGATCGCCATTCTCGGCGAATACGACGCCCTGCCCGGCCTGAGCCAAGAAGCCGGCGTGGCCGAGCACCGTCCGATTCCGGGCAACGGCAATGGCCACGGCTGCGGCCATAACCTGCTGGGCTCCGCCGCCCTGCTCGCTGCCACCTCGGTGAAAGACTGGCTGGCCGCCAACAACATGAAAGGACGCGTGCGCTATTACGGCTGTCCGGCCGAGGAAGGTGGCGCTGCCAAAGCGTTCATGGTCCGCGCCGGCGCGTTCGACGACGTCGATATCGCCATCACCTGGCACCCCAACGCGTTCTTCGAAGTGGCCGACGCGCTCTCTCTGGCCAATACCCGCGTTGATTTCTCGTTCACCGGCCGCGCCTCGCATGCAGCCGCCTCGCCACATCTCGGGCGCAGCGCGCTCGATGCCGTGGAGCTTATGAACGTGGGCGTGAACTACCTGCGCGAACACATGCCATCGGATGCGCGAATCCATTACGCCATGATCGATTCGGGCGGCATCGCGCCGAACGTCGTGCAATCCAAGGCGCGCGTGCGCTACGCCGTGCGCGCGATCGACCTGCCTGAAATGAAGGAGTTGCTGGAGCGCGTAAAGGATTGCGCCCGCGGCGCAGCACTCATGACTGGCACGAAGGTGGAGATCGAAATTCTGGCGGCCGTCTCGAACCTGCTGGGAAACACCCCGCTCGAACGCGCCATGCAGGATGAGTTCGACCGCCTGGGTGCTCCAGACTGGGACGACGCGGATCGTGACTTCGCCCGGAAGATCCAGGCCACGCTGCAACCAGGCGATATCGCCAACTCGTTCCGCCGCAGTGGTGTGAAATCGAAGCCCGATATGGTGCTGCATGACGGCGTGAAGCCGCTCGACGTGAAGGGCAAGCCAATGATCGGCTCCACCGATGTCGGCGATGTCAGTTGGGTGGTGCCAACCGTCCAGGCCCATGCCGCCACCTACGCGATCGGCACACCGGGCCATTCCTGGCAGCTCACCGCACAGGGAAAGACGCCGGCGGCGCACAAGGGCATGATCCATGTGGCCAAGGTGATGGCTGCCACCGCCATCAAGGCATTGGAAGATCCCAGCCTGATCGCCCGGGCAAAGGCCGATCTAGCCGAGCGCACGGCCGAGACGCCTTATGAATGCCCGATCCCCGAAGGAGTAAAGCCGCCATTGGCCGCCATGGCGTTGTCCGCTTCGTAGCAACGTAGCTTGTAAAGGCGCTCGGCATGCAGACCGTTCAGCATGCCCTGTAGCCTTTCAGCGATCAGCGACCAGTCATGCTGTTCTAGCCAGGCCTGCGCCCGCCCTTGCAACGCGGCGCGGGAGGCTGGCTGACGCAGCAGGGCGTCGATTC
>JANYFA010000044.1 GCA_025362895.1 Sphingomonadaceae bacterium
TCCTCGACGATCACGTTAACGCCTGCGTCAACGCCGCCGCCTCCTCGGGCGATGTCGAGGCGACCAAGGTCAAGATGACCGAACTGACCGAACTTCTCCGGCGCGCCCTGCGCTGAAAATGGAGCTATCCATGCTGAAACCCGTCCTGTTCACGATCGCCGCCCTGACGATCGCGTCCCCCGCCTTCGCGCATCCCAAGCTCGTCACGACCGTCCCGGCGGCAAACGCCACGGTCGCAGCGCCGGCCCTGGTGTCGATGACGTTCAATGAAAAGATCGTGCCGCGTTTCACTGGGGCGTCGGTGACGACGGGTGCGTCGCAGCCGGTGGCCGGCCTCGTGACCTCGTTCGGTCCCGACGGGAAATCGATCCTCTTGAAAAGCCCTCACGCCCTTGCTGCTGGCTCCTATAAGGTCATCTGGCACGCGGTCGCGGCCGACACGCACCGTGTCGCCGGCAGCTTTATGTTCAAGGTTCAGTAGCCCTCGTGGATGATCCCCTCGTCGTCGGCATCCGGTGGGGGTTGTATCTGACGCTAAGCGCGACGTTCGGCGTCCCGCTGTTCGCGCTTGTCTCGATCGCTCCCGCACACCGGGATGCGCTGCCTCTGCGAACGATCGTCGGGCTGAGTGCGGCGGCGGCACTCGGGCTGTCGCTGCTGGGCTGGATCGCCATGACAGCGGCGATGGCGGGCAAGCCGCTCGCCGGCGTTACCCGCGACGATCTCGGGGCGATGATCGCCATGCCGGGGCTGGGCGCGTCGTGGTTGATCCGGATCGCGGCGCTGGTGGTGGTGCTCGGCGCGTCCATCGCGCGGTTCCAGCGGATGCTTCTGGCCGTGGGCGTCGCTCTCGGCGCGGTTGCGCTTGGATCGCTGGCGTGGGTCGGACACGGTGCCGCCGGGGACGGCATCGCTGGCCCGCTCCATCTCGCGGCTGATGGCGTTCACCTGCTCGCGGCTGGGGTATGGACCGGTGCGCTGATCGCGCTGTCGCTGCTGCTCTGGCGGGCCGCGCGGGACGTGTCGGTGGTCGAGGTCACTCATGCCGCCCTCTCCAGCTTCGGCCGAGCGGGAACGATCATCGTCGCCGCGATCGTCGGGTCAGGGCTGGTCAATAGCTGGGTGCTGATCGGCCCCGGCCAGGTCCTCGATCTGCCCGGCACACTATGGGGGCGCTTGCTGCTCGCCAAGCTGGCGCTGTTTGCGGCCATGCTCGGGCTCGCCGGCCTCAACCGCTGGGTACTGACACCTGCCCTCGGCCGCAATCCAGTGACCATCGCGCCGGCTACCGTCTTACGCCTCCGGCGAAGTGTCATGGTCGAGGCCGGGGCTGTATTCACCGTGCTGGCGCTCGTGGCCTGGTTGGGGACGCTCAGCCCTTCGGCGCTCAACTAAACTAGCGTTCGGAACGTTACCGGAACTGCTCTCATTTCTGTCAAGTTCTCACAACCCGTTGCCGATCTGGCTTCCCGAGAACTGCAAATATGAGAACTGTTTTGGAAAGCCAACCACCTTCGGTTGTTGTTGAGAATAATCATGCCCGTGCTGCTCGTCAAAAGCGTCGGTCTGTAAGAAACACCACTTCGGCCATCGCCCGGACGCGACTAGACACTGAGCGCCCATAGAATATATTCGCGCTGCTGGTCGTGCAGTCCGCCGAACTCGAACACGGTGGTGCTCGGCTTCAGCAGATCGAACACGGCGGCCAGATCGTTGCCGTCGAGGGCCGTGGGCGGTATGTCGCCGAGGTCAGCTACGCCGGTTAGGTTTGGTGTCGATCTGTGATCAGCGAGAGATGCTCGCTTTTCCCGCCCCGGCATCGACGTCAAACTCCGTCCCGCCGCGGCGTCGCCAGGCCCTGACCGCATCGGGTGATTCGCGCGCGACTTCGGCAATACCGAGCATCGCGCCGTAGAGCGCAACTCGATCGTCGTCGAACAGCTCGACGAGACGGGCTTTGACGACGAGACCGCCGAGTTCGATCATGTGTCGGGTACGTTCCGTGCGTGTCATGTCTCGTCCTCGCTTACAGGTGAGCCGCTGACTTGATTCAGCGCGGTTGATGGCCGTTGCTGCTCGGTTCAGTGCCGCTGTCGTCGAACGCAATTGCGTTGCGAGACTTCTTGTTTCGCCCTTGAAAGAAGGCGGCGCCTTTGGCGTGCCACGATTCCTTCCGTTCGGGGTCGAGGGCGCCCATCGCTGCAAGCAATATCCCGGCGACGACGTTTGCGTCGAGAGCATCGGCGCCTGTGGCGACCACCAGCTCACCCAGCTGTCGAACTTTTTTCGCTTTAAGCGCGGTTCTCTTGCTGTTAAGCGCAGTTAACTGCGCTTCGTAGTTCTTAATGTTTCGCATAGTGCTCTCCCGCTCAAACCCCCGACGCAGATTCTCTCAAATCGGTTCAGGCAAAGCAAGTCACGACGAAAGACGCAGTCTTGAGGAGTGCGCGCTTATACGTCGTTGCCGACGTGCGCTTGGTAGGGTATAATTATTTTTGCGATGGCGATCTATCATTTCTCAGTGCAGATCTTCAGTCGCGCCGACGGCCGGAACGCGGTTGCGTCGGCCGCCTATCGTGCAGGAATGCGCCTGTTCGACGAGCGGCTTGGCCGACATCATGATTTCACGCGAAAGGACGACGTGATCTACTCGGAGGTGCTGCTGCCCGAAGGGGCGCCGCCGCATCTGTCGGACCGGTCGTCGTTGTGGAATTCGGTTGAGACATCGGAGAAACGGAAAGATGCACAACTGTGCCGTGAAATCGAGTTCGCCATCCCGCGGGAGCTGTCGCCGGCCGAGGGGATTGCGCTGGCCCGCGAGTTCGTCCGAAGCGAATTTGTCGCTCAAGGCATGATCGCCGATTTCAACGTGCATTCGAAGCTCGCAACAGACGGCGTCTTCGAGCAGCACGCGCATGTCATGCTGACAATGCGGACGGTCGACGCAAATGGCTTCGGGCCGAAGGTGCGCGAGTGGAACCGGCAGGAACTTTTGGCGCAGTGGCGCAGGTCGTGGGCGGACTACGCCAATGCCGCGCTGGCGCAGCTCGGGATCGATCTGCGGATCGATCACCGGTCAAACGCCGCACGCGGTATCGCGCTCGAACCACAGAACAAGATCGGTCCGGCAGCTGACCGTCGCGACACGCGAGGCAAGGCGTCGGAACGGGCCGACGAGCACATCCGCATCGCGCGCGAGAACGGCGCGAAGATCCTCGCCGATCCTTCAGTCGCGATCGACACGATCACCCAGTCGCAGGCGACGTTTACGAAGCGCGATCTCGCGATGTTCGTCCACCGGCATACCGACGGCAAAGCGCAGTTCGATGGGGTGATGGCGGCGGTCACCGCGTCACCCGAGCTCGTCACGATCGGCAAGGACGCCAAGGGGCAGGCGAGGTTTACCAGTCGCGAGATGATCGCGGTCGAAACACGGCTCGAAGCGGCGGCAGCGACGCTGGCGGGGCGCGACGCTCACGGCGTCGTCCGGCGGCATGTCGAGGCGGCCCTGACCTCGTCGGCGGCGCGGGGGATGGTGCTGTCCGACGAGCAGCGCGCGGCGTTCGTGCATCTGCTCGGCAGTTCCGCAATGGCGTCGGTCATCGGCTTCGCCGGCAGCGGCAAGTCCGCCATGCTCGGGGTGGCTCGAGAGGCGTGGGAGGGACAGGGCTTCAGGGTGCGCGGCCTCGCGCTGTCGGGCATTGCCGCTGAGAACCTTGAAGGCGGGTCGGGCGTCGCTTCGCGGACGATCGCCAGTCTCGAGCATCAGTGGAGCCAAGGCCGGGAACTGCTGTCGGACGGCGATGTGCTGGTCATCGACGAGGCGGGGATGATCGGCTCGCGCCAGATGGAGCGGGTGCTGTCGGCCGCCGCGACGGCCGGCGCGAAGGTCGTTCTCGTCGGCGACCCCGAGCAATTACAGGCGATCGAGGCGGGGGCTGCGTTCCGGGCGTTGACTGAGCGGCACGGCGCGGTCGAGATAACCGCGATCCGCCGTCAGCGCGCCGACTGGCAGCGCGATGCGACGGTGGCGCTGGCTACCGGACGGACGGCCGAGGCGATCCAAAGCTATGCCGGACGCGGCATGGTGCACGGTGCAGACACGAGGGCGGCGGCGCTCGATCAGTTGATCGATGGCTGGGACCGGGCGCGGATCGCGGCACCGGACCATAGTCGAATGATTCTCAC
>JANYFA010000074.1 GCA_025362895.1 Sphingomonadaceae bacterium
CCTCGCCCTTCCCGGCAGCACGATTGCGTGTCCCGACAGCCATACCTGCACCCAGGGGGCGATGGGCGCGTTCGCGTGGGGCATCGGCAGTTCGGACGCCGAGCACGCGCTGGCGACGGGCACGATCCGCATGGCGCGCCCGCGGACCATGCAGATCACGGTGTCGGGGCGGCTGATGGCGACGGCGAAGGACCTAGCGCTCCATATTATCGCCGTGCACGGATCCGCTGGCGGGCAGGGGCATGCGGTCGAATATGGCGGCGACACGGTGCGGGCGATGGACATCGAGGCGCGGCTTACCCTGTGCAACATGGCGACCGAGTTCGGCGCGGTGACGGCGACGATCGCCCCCGATGACACGGTGTTCGACTGGCTGCGCGGGCGGGACCATGCCCCGGCGGGGGCGATGTGGAACCGCGCCGTCACCGCGTGGCGGGCGCTGGTTACCGACGACGGCGCGGTGTTCGATCGGGAGATCACCGTCGACGCGGCGAGCGTGATGCCGATGATGAGCTGGGGCACGTCGCCCGCCGAATCGGTCGCGTTCGGCGCACCGGCGGGAACAAACGCCTATATGAATGTCGCCGGCAGGGTGGCGGGCCTGCCGATCGACGCTGCGTTTATCGGCAGCTGTACCAATGGCCGCCTGTCCGACCTCCGCGCCGCCGCGTCGGTGCTCATCGGCCGCCACGTCGCCGCCGGGGTGCGCGCCCTCGTCGTACCGGGGTCTAGCGCGGTCAAGCGCGCCGCCGAGGCCGAGGGGCTCGACCGCATTTTCACCGCTGCTGGCTTCGAATGGCGCGAAAGCGGATGCGCGATGTGCTTCAACGCCGGCGGCGAGACGTTTCCGCTCGGCAGTCGCGTCGTCTCGTCGACCAATCGCAACTTCGAAGGGCGCCAGGGTCCAGGCGTCCGCACCCACATCGCCAGCCCCGAGACGGTTGCCGCCAGCGCGGTCATGGGGGTGCTCACCGACCCGCGCGACGTGCTACCGCCGAGCGTGGCCGCATGACCGCCTTTGCCCCCGTGGCGACGGTTACCGCCCTTCCCGCGCCGCTCATGCGTGACAGCATCGACACCGATGCAATCATTCCGTCGCGGGAAATCAGAACTGTCGGCAAGACCGGTCTCGCCGACGGTCTGTTCGCCGGGTGGCGCTACCACACGGGAACGCGCGACCTGGACTCTCGGTTCATCCTCAATGATCCGCGCTATGCCGGGGCGGCGATCCTCCTTGGCGGGGCCAACTTCGGGTGCGGGTCGAGCCGCGAACACGCGGTCTGGGCGCTCCATGAATATGGTGTTCGGGCCATCATCGCGCCGGGCTTCGCGCCGATCTTCGCCGCCAACTGTGTGCGTAACGGCGTTGTCCCGATCGTGCTCGACGCCGCCTTCGCCGATGCGCCGCTGACGGTCGATCTCGCCGCGCAGACGGTGGCACAGGGCGACCAGGTCTGGACGTTCGACATCGCCGCCGAGGCGAAGGCGATGCTGCTGGGCGGCCTCGACGCGATCGACCTGACGCTGGCGGACAGCGCGACCATCGCCGCGTGGACCGTGCGCGACCGGGCGGCACGACCGTGGATCTATTTCGGGGACGCGGCATGACGGCAATCCTCCTGTCCGAGGTCGGCTTGCGCGACGGGCTCCAATCGATAAACCGCGTCATGCCGCTGGCCGCAAAACAGGCGTGGATCGCCGCCGAGGCCGCCGCCGGGGTTCGCGAGATCGAGGTCGGCAGCTTCGTTCCCGCCAGCCTTCTCCCGCAAATGGCCGACACCGCGGCGCTGGTCGCCTTTGCGAAGGGCATTCCCGGTCTGACCGTCGTCGCGCTCGTGCCGAATGCGCGCGGAGCCGAGCGCGCGGCTGCCGCCGGCGTCGACGCGATCTCGATGCCATTCTCGATGTCGGAAACGCATAGCCTGAAGAATGTCCGCAAGGACCACGCCGGGGTCCTAGTGGAGATCGCCGCCACCGCGCGGATCGCTGCCGACGCCGGGGTTCATTTCGCCGTCGGCCTCGCGACCGCCTTTGGCTGCACCTACGAAGGTCACGTTCCCGAAGATCGCGTCGTCCGCCTCGCTGAGGCCGCACGGGCGGCGGGGGCGAAGGAATTCAGCCTGTCCGACACCACCGGCTACGCCGACCCGGCGCAGGTCCGGCGGCTGGTGCGGCGGGTGCACGAGGGCGTCGGCGCGGCGCTGACGACGCTCCACCTCCACAACACGCGCGGCCTTGGGCTGGCGAACGTCGTCGCGGGGCTTGAGGAGGGCATCACCACTTTCGACGCCTCGCTCGGCGGCCTCGGGGGCTGCCCGTTCGCGCCCGGCGCGTCGGGCAACATCGTAACCGAGGATCTCGCCTTCATGCTCCACGCGATGGGGTATGACACCGGCATCGATCTCGATGCGCTGCTCGCGGTGCGCGCCATCATCGCCGCCGCTCTCCCCGGCGAGCCGCTGTACGGCTTCACCCCTGACGCGGGCCTGCCGTTGGGCCTGCGCGAGCGGTTGGCATGACCGCCACGCCGTTGGCGGGACTGACCGTCGTCGAGTTCACGCACATGGTCATGGGGCCGGCGGCAGGCGGCATCCTTGCGGCGCTGGGGGCGGAGGTAATCCGCGTCGAGCCGATCGGCGGCGACCCGACGCGAAATCTGATCGGGTCGGGGTCGGGCTATTACCCGATGTACAATCGCCACAAGGCGAGCGTTTGCCTCGATCTCAAGTCGCCCGCGGGTCTTGACGCCGCGCGCAATCTCATCGCCGCCGCCGACATCGTGATCGAGAACTTCCGCCCCGGCGCGCTCGACCGGCTGGGCCTTGGCTATGCGGCGATGTCGGCGGCCAATCCGCGCCTGATTTATTGCGCGCTCAAGGGCTTCCTCCCCGGCCCCTACGAAGATCGTACCGCGCTCGACGAAGTCGCGCAGATGATGGGCGGCCTTGCGTATATGACCGGTCCGCCGGGCCAGCCACTGCGCGTGGGGGCGAGCGTCATCGATGTCACCGGCGGGATGTTCGGCGTCATCGCCATCCTGTCGGCAGTCCAGGAGCGCCATCGCACCGGATGTGGGGCGCACATTGCCGCGTCGCTGTTCGAAACGACCGCCTATCTCGTCGGCCAGCACATGGCGCAGTTCGCCGTGACCGGTGTCGCCGCGGCGCCGATGCCCGCGCGCCTCTCGGCATGGGCGGTTTACGACGTGTTCAGCACGCGCGACGAGCCGGTATTCATCGGCGTTGTCAGCGACGCGCAATGGCCAGTGTTCTGCCGCGTGTTCGGCCTCAGCGACCTTGCCGCCGACGCGGCGCTGGCGCGGAACAACGACCGGGTGCGGGCCCGCGACCGCATCCTGCCGGTCGCGCGCGCCGCCATCGGCGCCCTGACGCGCGCCGAAGTCGAGGCGCTGCTCGACGGGTCGGGCCTGCCCTTCGCCCCGATCCGCCGCCCCGAAGACCTGTTCGACGATCCGCACCTGCTGGCGGGCGGACTGGAAACGGTTGCCCTGCCCGATGGCCGCACGATGGAACTGCCCGCGCTTCCGATCAGCTTCGACGGCAACCGTCCGGTTCGGGCGGCGCGGCTCACGGCGGCGGGGGTCGATGAGAAGAGGGGCTTTACCCCACGCTGACGTCAGGCGATCTTCGGGGCCTCGATCAGCAACACCTGACACTCGGCGATGCCGTCGCGCAGTTTCCTGACCTCGGCATATTCGGGCGAGTTCCAGAAGGCGAGGGCGGCAGCCTTGTCGGGCCATTCCGAAATGACCATCGACGCACCGTCGCCGAAATCGCCCTCCAAACCCAGCGCGCCCGCCCCGCGCAGGACGTATTGCCCGCCGAAGCGCGCGACGAGCGCCGCCGCCGCGGCTCCGTAACCGGCAATAAAGGCGTCGCGGTCGGCGATCTGCGCGGCGACGACCATGTACGCCGTCATATCAGAACCTGTAGCCGAGCGTCGCCCCGAACTCGCGCCGGTCGGCGCCCTGGACCAACGGCGACGATACCGAATAATTGGTCGAATCGAAGAAGCGGACGCCGGAAACCGGGCGATCGTTGTCGAAGACGTTGTTGACGAACAACTGCAGGCTGGCGCGCTGGTAGCGAGCAGTCAAACGCAGGTCGACGAGCGTCTTTTCACCAAAGTTCTGGAAGTTGTCGGCGCGAACATAGGTCGTCGACTGATACTAGTGGATCGAATCTAACACTTGGTGCCCGCGTCTGACCGCGGCGATGATTTTATCAGGATCAGCGGTCCAGACGAAGGGTTTTGGGCTTTCGTTGTGGTCGGCAAGGAAACGGTTGATGGCGGCCTGAAGGTCGACGA
>JANYFA010000083.1 GCA_025362895.1 Sphingomonadaceae bacterium
CCCGGCACCGTCGCCGATGTGCATGCGGCGGAGGTGGGCAGCCTGATGCCGCTAGGGCGGCCCTTCGACGGCTTCGTCGAACATACCAAGCGGGTGTCGCCGGTCTGCCTCATCCACTTTGAACGCAACCGTTACAGCGTATGCTCGCCCGGTCGGCCTGCTCTTCGCGCGGAAGGTGGCGACCAGATCGCCGATCTCGCGTCCCAGGCGTTTGGCGTCGCTCTCGTCGAGGTGTAGCCGCCACCACATCTCGCCCTCGCCGGTACGGTCAGACCGTGACAGCCGTCGCACGGATGGCATCCGATCCGCGTCGAGCGAATAGACTGTTCCGGTGCCACCGTCCCTTAGTCGAGCGCGCTCGAGCGCCGCTTGCAGTTCGCCCGCCAGTGCTGACGTCGGCGCTTCGGGCTCGGCGTTCGCGAGGACGAGGAACGACCCTGCCGCCACGGCATAGACGGCCGATGCCGGACCGGCGCGTTTCTCGTGGCGCACGACGCGGACAAGCCCCGACCCGACGAGCCGCGCGAGGTGATAGTGCAGAAGACTGAACGACAAACCCAATTCGGCCGCGAGGCTCCGCGTCGTCTTGGCGGACTGCATCAGGGAGAAGATGACTTCCCGTGACCGTGCTGCGGCGAAGATACGGGCGATCCGTGGTTCGGCGACGATCATCTGCACGGCGGGCGCGTCCATTGCCCGATCTTCTCACAGCTTCAAGGAACGGTCTATCGCTTGAACTTGCTGACGCCGTAAGTCGACCCGGTGATCGGAGGCGTGATGCGCACATTCCCAATATTGTTGGCATTATTGACGTTCGGCTCTGCTGCAGCGGGCGCAAGTCCCGTCAAGTCAGACGTGGACGATGGGTTGCAACGCTGCGTGGCGGCCGCGGTCGACCGAGCGGCTTTCTCGGGATCGATACGCGTCGCCCGCGGCGAGAAGGTCGTCGCGCTCGTGGAGCGCGGACTAATGGCGGGTCCGGGCAGCCCGTCCATTACGCCTGCGACCCGCTTCAACCTCGCTTCGGCGAGCAAGATGTTCACGGCGGTCGCGATTGGTCAGCTGATCGACGGCGGCAGGCTGCGCCTCGACCAGCCGGTCGGCGAGATAGTCGCGGGTCTGACGCCCGAGGCGGCGCGCGTGACGATCCGGCAGCTGTTGACGCACACCTCGGGCCTCGGCGACTTCTTTCGGCCCGAGAACATGGCGATGATGATGAAAGCGAGGAGGGCGGACGATATTCTCCCGCTGATCGCTGGCGAGCGACCGGCGTTCGCGCCAGGTAGCCGCTTCGCTTACTCGAACAGCGGCTTTGCGCTGCTCGGCGTCGTCATCGAGCGGATCTCCGAGCAGTCGTACCCCGACTATCTGCGGCAGCATGTTTTCGCGCCCGCGGGAATGACCGCCACGAGCGCGGACCCCGCGCCGCTGGGAACTCTCGCCATCGGGATGACGGCGCACGATCCCGGTGGCGGCGCTGGTGCGCTCCACCCGGCGCCCGGTGCCGCCGACGGTCACGGTTCCCCCGCCGGCGGCCTCTTCGGCACAACCGACGACCTGCTTCGGTTCGCGACGGCGCTCGACGCCGATCGCCTGTTGTCGCGCGCGACGACAGCGGCCTTCACATCCGCCCAAATCGAGGCGTTCCCGGCCACCGCGACGCGATCGGCGCTGAGTTACGGTTATGGGTTCGGCGTCAGCGAACAGGTAGGCTATAGCTGGTTCGGACACAACGGCGGCACCTTCGGCGCGAACACGGAGTTCGCGGTGCGGCGCGACGGACAGTGGGTCGTCGCCGTCGTGTCGAATCGCGATCCGCCGGTGGCGACCGCTCTGATGCACGAGATACAAAGACTGATCGACGATGCCGCCCCCGCATCAACCTGTGGGGCGCTAAGGGACAAGTCCTGACGGGTGCATTTGTCTATACCGTCGGTTCGGCGGTCGTGCTGCCGGCACAGGGCGGCAGCGCCGCTTGCGCGATTGCCTGACAGGCAGTCGCCCCCCCTCGTTTTCGACAGCTTTATGAAATCCCGGTAGGGCAAGAGCTTCCAACATAGGCGCCCCTTCGTGCATGTTGGTTTCGCATAACGACTCAAGAGTGCGGCTCAATGTACTATTCCGATGCCACCCGCCTCGCTCGAGCGATTGCAGCGATCTGGATGGCCGCGGCTGGCGTTGTGAGCTGGGCAACGCCACGGAGCGAATCGCGCTCGGTGACCGGACTCGCCGCTCCCGCACGCGTGGTCACCGACCATTGGGGCGTCCCGCACATTCAGGCTGCAAGCGCGCACGACGCCTTCTTTTTGCAAGGATACATCGCTGCGCGCGATCGGCTTTGGCAGATCGACTTGTGGCGCAAGCGGGGCCTTGGACGCTTGTCGGCGAGTTTCGGACCGAATTTTATCGCGCAGGACCGGGCAGCCCGACTGTTTCTCTACCGTGGATCGATGGCGGCGGAGTGGGCTGCCTATCCGGCGGACGCCAAGGGGTGGACGGAAGCGTTCGCCGCCGGCATCAACGCGTTCGTCGACGACGTCAGCGCGGGTCGCCAGCCACTGCCACCCGAATTCTCCCTGACGGGTTCTACGCCCGAGCACTGGACTGCCGACGATATCGTCCGCATCCGCAGTAACGCCCTCGTCGCGAACCTCGGCAACGAGGTTGCCCGCGCCCGCTCGCTGTGCCTCGGCGGCGCGAAATGGGAGCCAGTTCGCATCGCGATCGAGCCGCGGCACAGTGTGCGGCTGCCCGAAGGGCTCGACCCGTGCAGCGTCCCGGCGGCGGTTCTCTCGGACTATCTGCTCGCGACGGCGCCGGTATCGTTCGACGGACAGCGGGTGGCGGCGGCTAGCGCAATGCAGTTGCTTACCGCATTCAACGCCAACATGGCCGATGAAGGCTCGAACAACTGGGTTATCGACGGCGCGCACAGCGCCACCGGCCGGCCGATCTTGGCCAACGACCCGCACCGCGCGCACGGCGTCCCCTCACTGCGCAGCGTTGTCCATCTCGACGCGCCCGGCCTCCATCTTATCGGTGCCGGCGAACCGGCGCTGCCGGGGATCGCCCTGGGCCATAACGCCGACGTGGCGTGGGGCCTGACGATCTTCGGCATCGACCAGGAAGACCTGTACGGGCTCGCGCTGCTGTCGCCCGACACGTACCGCTTCCGCGGCAAGCCTCGGCCGTTGACCCGCGTTGTCGAGCGGATCGAGGTCAAAGGGGAGGCGGCCCGAACCGTGACGCTACGCTTCAGCCACGTGGGTCCGGTGATCTGGAGTAATGCAACCCACGCGTTCGCTGTGCGCTCGGTGTGGGCCGAGCCGGGCGCCTCCGGCTACTTCAACGCCACGTGGATGTTCCGAGTTCGGGATGCGACCGAGTTCGATGCGGTGAGCCAACATTGGGGGACTCCGCCGCTCAATTTCGTCTACGCGGATCGCCGCGGCACCATCGGCTGGCGCGCGGCGGGTTTCACGCCCGTGCGTAACAACTGGGACGGGCTGTTGCCGGTTCCGGGCGACGGCAGCCACGAATGGCACGGGCTGATGCCCTCCAATATCCTGCCGGCGGTGCGCAATCCGGCGAAGGGCTGGATCGCAACGGCAAACGAGATGAACCTGCCGCCGGACTTCCCGAACGAAACGCGTCACGTCGGCTACGAGTGGGCTGATCGCTCGCGGATCGACCGGATTGACGCGGTGCTCGGCGCCAAGCCCAAGTTCGACCTGGCCGACGCGATGGCGCTGCAGACCGATCAGGTAAGCCCGCTGGCGCTCCGGACGACCGCCTTGCTGCACGGACTGACCGGTGACACCCCCGATCAAGTCGCCGCCCTCGCCCTGCTGTCTCACTGGAACGGCGGAGAGCAGATCGACAGCGCAGCCGCCGCTCTGTTCGAAGTCTGGGGCCAGCGCCACCTGCGCAGCGCCACGGTTGCGGCGGCCGTGCCCGCGACGGCGCAGCCGGCGTTCGCGAACCCGGCCTTGGGCGCGGTCGTCAGCGCACTCGCCAACCCCGGGCGGCTGCTGGGGTCGCATCCGGAAACAACGCGCCGAGCGATCCTACTCAGCTCGCTTGGCGACGCGTGGGCCGAGACCGCGCGGCTGTTGGGTCCCGACCCCGCACGCTGGCGCTGGGGCGATCTCCATGTCGCGCGTTTTGCGCCCGCGGTGGCCGCCCTCGCCGGCGCCCCGCTGCGCGCGCAGCTTGAGATGGCCCCGCTGCAGGTCGGCGGGTCCGCCTCGACGCCCATGGCCACCGGCATGGGCAGCGCCGGTTTTGACGTGACGTCGGGTGCATCAGTGCGGATGGTGCTCGACGTCGGCGAATGGGACAACAGCATGTTCATCAACACCCCGGGGCAATCGGGGAACCCCTTTAGTGCCCACTACCGCGACCTTTATCCGCTGTGGGCCGCCGGCCAGTATGTCCCGCTGGTGTTCTCGCCGGCTGCGGTCGAGCACGAGGCGGAGAGCATCGTCAGCTTCACGCCATCGTGATCGTTCGAGGCTGTTGCGACGCCGGTGAACGACCCAACAGGGCTGGCGTGGGGTTCCGACCAACTTCCGTGCCCACCGCCCAATGCGTGACGCCACGCCGAGCGATGAGTCGGCACAGCGAGGATCGCGCGGCTCATAGCGCCGATCCGTGCGGTGTGCAGTCCCGTGCCGACCAAAAAGCGAGCGAACAACATGACGAGTAGAGCGATTTTGCCGACTTGCCGACGCGGGACAGCTGCGGCCGTGCTCGTTTTGCTTCTAGCGACCCCAGTTGTCGGTTTAGCGTCGGCTCCCGCTACGCCGGAGGAGCAAGGCCGCTACATCACACATCTGCTGCTGCATGAGGTCGGCTCGGAGAACTATGCGGTGCGGCGTACCGCGACCGGGTTTCTCCTGAGCGTAACCTCAAACCTGCAGGATCGAGGCTCCGTCCGTGCGAGGACCACCACGCTGGAGACGGCCAAGGACATTACCCCTGTCTTTCTTGAGACCAAGCGCAAGGGCTCCGCCACGGGAGACGCCTGGCGCAGCCGCGTCGGCACCAGCACCGCGACGATCCAGGAGGGAGCTGTCAGCCGCACCGCGCCAAAGCCGCCGGTCGCCTTCGTCGGTTTCCAGGAGATGCCAGCGGCCTTGCAGATGATGATGATGCGCTACTGGTCGCTGCACCATCAGCCGCGTGCACTGCCAATTCTACGGGCCGACCCGACCGCGCCGCCGGTCGAGATCCGTCGCGTCGGCACCGATACGCTCGCCCTGCCGGGTGGCAGGCGCGCTATGCTTACCCGCTATACCGTCGCCAACCTGCTGTTTGGTCGCGAGATCGTGTGGATGGACGATCGGGGCAGGCTTGCCGCCCTAATGACTTTCGCCGGCGGCCTGCCGGTCGAACAGGTGCTCGAGGATTATCGCTCTGCGTTTCGCCAGCTCGTCGACAGCGGCGTGCGGCAGGAGATGGCGAACCTCGACGACCTCGGCCGGCAGCTCCGCCCCGAAGCGACGGGTACCTTCGCTATCGTCGGTGCGCGGCTGATCGACGGTACCGGTGCCGCCCCGATCGCGGATTCGGCGGTAATTGTGAGCGACGGCAAGATCGTCACGGTCGGCGCGCACGCCACGGTGACGCTGCCGCGAGGCATCAAGGTCGTTCACGCCGAAGGCCGAACCCTGCTGCCGGGTCTTTGGGAGATGCACATCCATTATTCTGGCGTCGAATTTGGGCCGGCGCTCCTTTCGGCAGGGATCACCACGGCGCGTGATCTCGGCGGCGAGTTCGAGTTCCTGACGACATTGCGCCGCAAGCTCAACGGCGCTGGGGCGCTCGGCCCCTGGCTCTTGCTTGCCGGCCTCATCGACAGCGGGGGCCCGCTAGGCTTCGGCGAGGTCGATGTCGAGACCACGGCCGAGGGCGTCGCCGCGGTCGACCGCTATGCGGATGCGGGTTTTGAGCAGATCAAGGTCTACGATCAGATTCAGCCTGACGTGTTGAAGGCAATTGCCGCCGAAGCGCACCGGCGCGGTCTGACCGTCACCGGACACGTTCCCGTGGCGGTCGATACGTTCGGCGGCATCGCCGATGGCATGGATCAGATCAACCATCTGCAATACGTTACCCGGACGATGCAGGAGGGGGCGGACGGTCCCGTTAACCCCGGATCCGAGAGCGCCAAGCGGATGATCGCTTTGCTTAAGGAGCGCCAGATTGTCGTCGACCCGACCGACAGCTGGGGCGAGATGGCGAGCCATCCGCGAGGAGTCAGCGCGGCTTCGTTCGAGCCGGGCATTGCAGCGGCACCCTTCACGCTTCGCTACAAGTACGAATCTCTCGGCACACAGGCGGAAGAACTGGCCTGGCACAAACGGATGGTGACAAACGGGCAGGTTATCGGTGCGCTCCACGCGGCTGGGGTACCGATTGTAGCGGGCAGCGACACCGGACTCGTGGGCTATGGCCTAGACCGCGAGCTTGAGCTCTACGTCGCGGCGGGCATGACGCCGATTGCGGCGATCCAGACCGCGACACTTGGCGCTGCACGAGCGATGAAGCTCGACAAGGACTCTGGGTCAGTTGAAGTCGGCAAGCGTGCCGACCTAATACTGATCGACGGCAACCCACTGACGAACATGAGCGACTTGCGACGGGTGGTCAAAGTGGTCCGCAACGGCTCGCTTTATGACAGTATCGCACTCGGCCGCGCTGTCGGCTTCGACAGAGCGCGCGGTTCGGGTCGATAACGCTGAAGATGCGGAGCGGGCGAATGACCGACCGCACCAGCTTGTGCCCGTCGCGCCGACCGGGTGGATCAGCGAGTCTGACCTCCGTCGACAGGAACGACGGCACCGGTGACGAAGCTGGCCTGCGAGCTTAGCAAAAAGGCTGCAACGCTGCCGATTTCAGACGGTGATCCAAACCGCTGCTGTGGCACCTCGCGACGGATCCAGCGTTTCCAGCTGTCACCGCGCGGGCCATCAATCTGCTTCTGCCATTCGCCGCCGGGGAAGATGACGTTACCCGGCGCGATAACGTTGACGCGTACGCCTCTCGACCCGACCAGCTTGGCTAGCTCCTTCGCCAAGTGATTCATCGCTGCCTTCGAGGTTCCGTAAGTGAGGGGCGTGCCCAGCGCAGCTAACCCCGCGATTGAGCTGATGAACAGCAGCGACCCCTCACCGCGTTCGGTCATTCCGCGCAGCACGGGCCGTGCGAGCCGGTACGCGCTATCGAGGTTCTGGCTCAGCCCGGCCGTCCAGGTTTGGTCGTCAAGATCGAACCCAGGAGGAGCGCCGTCGAGGCCGACGTTGGCCACCGCGCCCCAGAGCGGCCCGAGCGCTCGCTCGATCCCTGCAACCGCAGCGTCGACGGTCGCGCTGTCTTGCATGTCGCCTGCCATCGACCAGACACGGTCGGCGCCATACGTCGCCGCTAGCTGGGCATGAATCTCGTTGAGCGGTCCCGCACCACGCGCCGTGAAACCGACGCGCGCGCCCTCTGCCAGGCATGCTTCGACGATGCCCAGACCGATGCCTCGGCTGCCGCCGGTGACGAGAACTGTCCGCCCTTCGAGCTTGAGGTCCATACCTTGCGCCTTCGTTTATCTCGGGCCGCTTCAGCCCAAACCCCATTCTCGCAGGCAAAAGGGCGCCCGTCGATCGGCACAAGCTGGCTTCCGGTCGAACGCGGTCTCAGCTAGGCTCTTTCGCCTCACAGGAGAATATCATGCGACAGCTAATGATCGTGTTCGTCGTTGCAGCTGGCCTCGCGTCGCCTTCGCTCGCCGCCCCATGCAAGGATGCAAAGGGCAAGTTCATGAAGTGTCCGCCGGTCGCCGCCGCACCCGCAGCGCGTTGCCGTACTGCCAAGGGTGCCTTCGCGAAGTGCGGCACGCCGGGGGCGAAGCCGGCGTGAGGCCGCTGCCCACGCTGGGTTCCCCGATCTCCGACAGGGAACTCTGGCAGTGCGCGCGGCAGCAGCTGAGCCAGCACGGCGACGACGCGATGGTGGCTGCCGCGTTGAAGATGGACGCGATGCTCGAGGCTGGCGATCACGCCGGCTACGCGACCTGGGCCGGCATTGTTTTGCGGATCGCCAAGCTCGGCCCCCAGGTCGACGACGGGGAGACGCGTCACTAGCGCCGCCTTGCTTGGCCCTTTGCAGGGCTAGAGCAGGAGGCTCGACTGGGTCGCCGCCACGGGGTTGCAGTCCAGCCCCGATAACGTCAGCCCGAGCAGGCGTACGCCGATTGGCACCGGAAGAACCCGCACGAGGATCGCTCGTCCGACCTCGGCGATCATAGCGCGACTGGCGATCGGCACGGCAAGCGACTGTGCCCGAGTAATCATGCTGAAGTCGGCGAACTTGACCTTGAGCGTA
>JANYFA010000105.1 GCA_025362895.1 Sphingomonadaceae bacterium
CAGAAGCTGCAGGACGCGCGGCTGATGGCGTTCCGCAGCAACGCCGCCTATCCGGCCGCCGATGAGCGCAAGTATCAAAAATTGCGCGTCGAGCTGACCGCAGGGGTCCAGTCGATCCACTTCAATAATAACAAGATCGAATATCTCGTCGATCAGCTGTACGGTTATAACCGCCGTCTTCTCGCTCTCGGCGGGACGATGATGCGGCTTGCTGACCGCCACAAGATCAACCGCAAGGCATTCCTCGACGCCTATCTCGGCTTTGAGCTGGACGCTGGCTGGACCGCGCGCGTCGCCGGGATCGACAAGAAGTTCGGCGCGTTCGCGACCGCCGAGCGGGGCGCGGTCGAGGACATCCGTCTCGAAATCGCCGACATCGCCGAAGCGACCGGTGTTGACCTTGGCGAGTTTCGCCGCATCGTCAACATGGTCCAGAAAGGCGAGCGCGAGGCGCGGATCGCCAAGAAGGAAATGGTCGAGGCGAACCTGCGCCTTGTCATCTCGATTGCGAAAAAATACACCAACCGTGGCCTTCAGTTCCTTGATCTTATTCAGGAAGGTAATATCGGCCTGATGAAGGCGGTGGATAAGTTCGAGTATCGCCGCGGCTATAAATTCAGCACCTATGCAACGTGGTGGATCCGCCAGGCGATCACCCGCAGCATTGCCGATCAAGCGCGCACGATCCGTATTCCGGTCCACATGATCGAGACGATCAACAAGCTCGTCCGCACCAGCCGCCAAATCCTCCACGAAATCGGCCGTGAACCGACGCCTGAGGAGCTGGCGGAACGGCTGTCCATGCCGCTCGAAAAAGTCCGCAAGGTGATGAAGATCGCCAAGGAGCCGATCAGCCTCGAAACCCCGATCGGCGACGAGGAAGACAGCCACCTCGGCGATTTCATCGAGGACAAGAACGCGGTGATTCCCGTCGACGCGGCAATCCACGCCAACCTCAAGGAGACGGTGACGCGCGTTCTCGCCTCGCTGACCCCGCGCGAGGAGCGCGTGCTGCGGATGCGCTTCGGCATCGGCATGAACACCGACCACACGCTTGAGGAAGTCGGCCAACAGTTCAGCGTCACCCGCGAGCGCATCCGCCAGATTGAGGCGAAGGCGCTTCGCAAGCTAAAGCACCCATCGCGCAGCCGGAAAATGCGGAGCTTTCTCGACGTATAACGGGGGACGGCGACGCCTCGTTCGTCGCTGTCTTGTAATCGCAATACACCTGCGATAGGCTTCCGAAATAAACTGTATCCAGAACGGCGTATGCCTCGTTATTGCGTTATTTGCTTCGGGGCGAATGCAGTCACCGATCGTTTGCGTGACCGCTTGATCACTGACGCGCGCGCGCTGGTCCCGGCAACGATGAGCTTCGATCGCGCGACGAGTGTTACAAAGACCAGCGGAGCCTCATCCGAAACCAATCGCCGGGTCGACCATTGGTTAGGCAAAGCGTGGACGTTGGTCAGCGTGAACGGCAAACCGCCCGCCGCCGACGCCATCGCAGCCTATGCCAAACAGGCGAATACAGCGATCGTCCCCGGTTATTACCGCCTTGGGCTCTTCCTGAGCGGAATGGCGACAAAATCGACTGATGCCCAGGGTCGCATCGTTTATCGCATCGATCCGATGCCCGCCGGCAGTGTCAACGCCGGCGGCGACGTGTCAAACAAGGTTGCCGCCGACGCCACGGTCGATTCTGGGAGTGGCACGCCGTTTGTCACGCATCTGCGTCTCTTCGCGCGCGCCCCATTCAGGGTCATGCTGATCGCCAAGATCGACAGTCTTGAGACGGCAACCGATTATTCTCGCGGACCCGATGGGTATCCTGTCCTCGTCCGCAGCGTCAACACCGTGACCGGCAGCCAGTTCGGCACTGGGGGCACGCAACGTACCGAGATCGTGATCACCAACCTTCACCCCGCCCAGCCCTGAACCAAGACGCGGACGCCACTTGCCCTCGCCCGCCGCCGCCCGTAGCGTTGACGCAGACGTCAACCGCAAAGGGTCGTGATCGATGCGTTTCGAAGGCACTGCCGGATATGTCGCCACCGACGACTTAAAGGTTGCGGTCAATGCCGCCGCGACGCTCCGCCGTCCGCTGCTGATCAAGGGCGAGCCCGGCACCGGCAAGACAGTGCTCGCCGGTGAGATCGCGCGGAGTTTCGGCGCGCCGCTAATCGAGTGGAACGTCAAGTCGACGACCAAGGCGCAGCAGGGCCTGTACGAGTATGACGCGGTCAGCCGCCTGCGCGACGGCCAGCTCGGCGACGCGCGCGTCCGCGACATCTCGAACTACATCCGTCGCGGCAAAATGTGGGAGGCATTCACATCCCCCGCCCTCCCCGTCCTGCTGATCGACGAAATCGACAAGGCCGACATCGAATTCCCCAACGATCTGCTGACCGAACTCGACCGCATGGAATTCGACGTCTACGAAACCGGCGAGCGCGTTATTGCGGCGCAGCGCCCGATCGTCATAATCACGTCGAACAATGAGAAGGATCTGCCCGACGCCTTCCTGCGCCGCTGCTTCTTCCACTACATCAAGTTCCCCGACCGGAGCACGATGGAGGCGATCGTCGCGGTCCACTTCCCCGACATCACCGGCCAGCTGGTCCGCGAGGCGCTCAACATCTTCTACGACATCCGCGAAGTTCCGGGGATGAAGAAGAAGCCTTCGACGTCCGAATTGCTCGACTGGCTAAAACTGCTGATGCACGAGGACCTGCCGCTCGACGTCCTCAAATCGCGCGACACGAAGACGCTGATCCCCCCGCTCCACGGCGCGCTGCTGAAGAACGAACAGGACGTCATGCTGTTCGAGAAGCTGGCGTTTATGTCGCGGCGGGGCGGCGGGCAGGGCTGAGGTGTTCCTCAACTTCCTCACCGAACTCCGCGTCGCGAAAATCCCGGCGAGCCTCAAGGAGCATCTGACGCTGCTCGAGGCGTTGCGAGCCGACGTAATCGATTTCCGGGTTGAGCAATTCTATTATCTTAGCCGCAGTTGCTACGTGAAGGACGAAGGTCTGCTCGACCGCTTCGACCAAGTGTTTGGCAAGGTGTTCAAGGGGATCGAAACGATCATCGACACCGGCACCGCCGAAATCCCTGAGGAATGGCTGCGCAAGGTCGCCGAGCTTCATCTGACCGAGGCCGAGATGGCCGATATCCAGAAGCTCGGGTCGTGGGACGAGATCATGGCCACGCTCAAGCAACGCCTCGAGGAGCAGAAGGGGCGGCACGAGGGCGGCAACAAATGGATCGGCACCGGCGGCACCTCACCGTTCGGGGCGAACGGCTACAACCCCGAAGGCGTGCGGATCGGCCAGGATGCCGGGCGGCAGGGCAAGGCGATCAAGGTGTGGGACAAGCGCGAGTTCCGTAACCTCGACGCGACGGTTGAACTGGGGACACGCAACATCAAGGTTGCGCTGCGCCGCCTCCGCCGCTTTGCGCGCGACGGCGCCGCTGACGAACTCGACATGGATGCGACCGTCAGCGGCACGGCGAAGAAGGCGTATCTCGACATCGTCATGCGTCCCGAGCGGCACAATGCGGTCAAGGTGCTGCTATTCCTTGACGTCGGCGGGTCGATGGATCCGTTCATCAAGCTGTGTGAGGAACTGTTTTCGGCGGCGCGCTCCGAATTCAAGCATCTCGAATTCTTCTATTTCCACAACTGCCCATATGAAGCGTTGTGGCAGGATAACCGGCGGCGGTGGACCGAGCGGACTCCGACGATGGACCTGCTCCACAAATACCCGCACGATTACAAACTGATCTTCGTCGGCGATGCTTCGATGAGCCCGTATGAGATCAACTACCCGGGCGGCTCGGTCGAGCATTGGAACGAGGAGAGCGGCGAGACGTGGCTGCGCCGCATGCTCGACGTCTATCCCGCCGCCGTCTGGCTTAACCCGATCCCCGAAGCGAGTTGGGGCCACGGTCAGTCGATCCAGATGATGAAGACGATCATGGAAGACCGGATGTACCCGCTGACCTTGGGTGGGCTGGACGGGGCCATGCGGGAGCTGACGCGGGCGCGCTGAAACTCTTGCCGGGGACCTTCAACGCCCCGGCGGCGCGAGCGAGTATAACCAGACGTTGATCAAGACGACGACACCGGCTCCGACCATCAGCCCCGCTTTCAACCGGTCGCCATAGCCCGTGACCAATGCCCATATGCCGAAGCCGCCGAGCAGCAGTCCCGCAAGGACACCGAGCGAGAGGAGTGCGGGCATCATCGCGGTGCTCTAGTTATCAAGGCCGCCGTCATGTCGTCAGCGCCTGCCGCACGGCGTGGGCCCAGCGCGAACGGGCGGCAGCGCGGGTGTCAGGCGCCATCGCCGGCGTAAATACACGGTCGATAGCGTGCATCTCGCTCGCCTCGGCCAAGTCGGCGAACCACCCTGTCCCGACTCCCGCTAGCATGGCCGCACCGAGCGCCGTCGTTTCGATCACGCGGGGCCGCTCGACCGGTAATCCGAGGACATCGGCAAGATGCTGGCACAGCCAATCGTTGGCGACCATGCCGCCGTCGACGCGCAGGCACGTCGTCGTGACGCCATCGGCGGCGAGCGCGTCGAGCAGGTCGGCGGTCTGTTGGACGACGGCTTCGAGCGTTGCCCGGGCGAGATGAGCGCGGGTTGTCGCGGCGGTGAGCCCCGTGATGATCCCACGTACGTCGGCGCGCCAGTGCGGAGCACCCATGCCCGTGAATGCCGGGACGACGACGACTCCGCCACTATCGGGAACGCTCCGGGCGAGGACCTCTGTTTCCGGGGCGGAGGCGATGACGCCGATCCCGTCACGGAGCCACTGGACGGCGGCCCCGGCGGTGAACACGCTGCCTTCGACGGCATGGGCCGCCACGCCGTCGAGGCGCCACGCAAGCGTCGCGAGCAGGCGATGGGACGATATCGGCGGCGCGGCCCCGGCATGAGCGAGGACGAAAGTCCCGGTGCCAAAGGTCGCCTTGACCATGCCGGGAGACAGACATGCCTGGCCGATAGCGGCGGCGTGCTGGTCGCCCGCGCAGCCCGCAATTGGCACCTGGCGCCCGGCGATCGTTGCAAAACCGAGGGCACCGGCACAATCGGTTATCGTTGGAAGTGCAGTGGCGGGAACCCCAAAACACGCGATCAGATCGGCATCCCACGCGCACGTCGCGAGATCCATCAACAACGTGCGGGAAGCGTTGGTCGCGTCGGTCGAATGGACTGCGCCGCCGGTCAGCTTGAACAACAGCCAGGCATCGACCGTCCCGAGCATCAACGCGCCGGTCGCCGCCGCGTCCGCGACCGACGGCCAGTTTGCGAGCGCCCAGACGATCTTCGATGCCGAGAAATACGGATCGAGGACCAGTCCTGTTGTCGCCTGGATGGCCGGTACGAGGCCATCGGCGCGCCATTGGTCGCATAATGCTGCTCCGCGCCGATCCTGCCAGACAATCGCAGGGGCAAGTGCCGCCCCGGTCAGGCGGTCCCAAAAGACGACCGTTTCGCGCTGGTTGGTCACGCCGAGGCACGCGATCCGATCGGGGCCGACCGTCGTAGCGACCTCATCGGCGCACGCGCGACTAAGGGACCACAATTCGTCGGCATCGTGTTCGACCCAGCCGCTCGCCGGGTAATGTTGAGTAATCGCCCGCACGGCAGAGGCGACGATTGTCCCCGACCGGTCGAACGCCAGGGCGCGCGTCGACGTGGTGCCCTCGTCGATAACAAGAATTAGGTCGGGGTCGCGGCGGTTCATCGCGCTTTCCTAACGCGGTCCGCGCCCCTAGGTAAGGGCTGTGGAGCATTTCGACCTTCTCGTCATCGGTGGTGGCATCAACGGCGCCGGAATCGCGCGTGATGCCGCCGGGCGCGGGCTGTCGGTGGCATTGGTGGAAGCGGGTGACCTCGGCGGCGCAACGTCGAGCGCTTCGACCAAGCTGATCCACGGCGGGCTGCGTTACCTCGAATTCTATCAGTTCGGACTGGTCCGCAAGGCGCTTGCCGAGCGCGAGACCCTGCTCGACATCGCGCCGCACATCACTTGGCCGCAGCCGTTCGTTCTGCCGCATTCGCCCGAGCAGCGCCCCGAATGGATGCTCCGCGCCGGAACTTGGTTATACGACCATCTGGCGCGCCGCGACGTGGTTCCCGCTTCGGCGCGGATAGACTTGCGGCAAGACCGCGCCGGGCGGATGCTGCGCCCTGAATTTCGCACCGGCTTCCGCTATTGGGACGGCTGGGTCGATGACGCCCGTCTCGTAATCGCCAACGCACAGGACGTGCGCGCACGCGGCGGATCGGTGTTGCCGCGCACCCGCGTCGTGCGCGCGACCTTCGATGACGGGCGCTGGATGGTGACGCTCGATACCGGCGCGACATTAGCCGCGAACTACGTCGTAAACGCCGCCGGGCCATGGGCGGAGACGGTGGCACGGAGCGTTCTGGGTCGCAACGATGCACCGGCCCTACGCCTCGTTCAGGGATCGCATATCGTAACGCGACGTGTGCATCTGGGGCGCGACGCCTTCATGCTCCAACAGCCCGACGGGCGGATCGTCTTCGTCATCCCGTATGAGCACGACTTTTCGCTAATCGGGACGACCGAGCACAGCGTCGATACCCCCGGGACGGTCGCGGTTACCGACGCCGAAACCGGCTATCTGCTCGCCGCCGTCAACCGTTACCTCGTCCGCCCGCTGACCTCCGCCGACATCGTCCATCGTTATGCCGGGATGCGTCCGCTGATCGTCGAGGACGGTAAGGGTGATCGCGAAACAAGCCGCGACTATGCACTCGTTCCCCACGCCGGGGTACCCGCGCTGACCGTCGTCGGCGGCAAGATCACGACCTATCGGGTTCTCGCCGAGGCCGTCCTTAAGGTGGTCGCGCCAAAAACGAAGCGGTGGACGGCGGATGCGCCGCTGCCGGGGGGAGCGGTTCCGCGGGCCAAGGGTGAGAATGGCCAGGATGCATTCAAGCGCTGGCTCGCAACGCTGACGCAGACGCACGCAGACTATGATCCGAAGTTGATTCGTCGTCTGGCGCGCACACTTGGCACCGCCGCCGAGCCGCTTCTCGCTGACGGCCTTGGCGAAAACTTAGGCGGTGTGTTCGAGGCTGAGCTCGCGCACTTCCGCGGTTTCGAATGGGCGACGACCGCCGATGATGTTCTGTGGCGGCGAACCAAGCTCGGGCTCCACCTCGATGCCGCCGCCAAGGCGCGGGTTGCGGCGTGGTTCGGCGAGGCGGTGCGCGACGACGGCATCGCTCCAGCGACGCACCGCTTTGCCGCGCCCGGCGTGGGATGACCCGCCCGCCCGTCCTCGCCCACCAGCGCTTCGCCGCCGACACCGCCGCCTTTGTCGGCCTCGACCTCGCCGCGCGATTCGAACGGATCCATGCGACCAACTTGTGGGGGGCGGAGACGTCGCGCGCCGGCCTGGGGTCCGAAACGGCGGCGACCGCGCGGGTCGCGGCGGCGCTGCCCGCCATGGTGGCGCGACTTGGCGTGCGGACCCTCCTCGACGCCCCCTGCGGCGCAACCCGCTGGCTTCCTGCACTGCCCGGCGTCGCAGTGATCGGGGTCGACATCGTTCCCGCCGTGGTCGAGCAGGCATGCCTCGAAACGGGCGGCGATTTCCGCCTTGCCGACCTGACGTCGGACCCCTTGCCCCGCACCGACGCGATCCTGTGCCGCGATTTTCTCGTCCATCTGTCGTTCGTCAACATCGCCGCAGCCGTCGCCAACTTCCGCGCCAGCGGCGCTACGTGGCTGCTGACGACCACCTTTACCGGCTGGGACGCCAACGCCGACTGTGCCGACGGCGACTGGCGCGCGCTGAACCTGACCCGCGCCCCATTCGACTGGCCACCCCCTGTCGAGATCATCGACGAGGGCTGCACCGAGGGCGATGGCGCGTGGGCCGACAAGGTGATCGGCGTATGGCGACTGGCGGACCTACCCTAGGCACGCGCTGAACACCGCCGCGTCGACGTTGCCGCCCGACAGCACGACGATCGCCGTCTTGCCCGTCAGATCGACCCGTCCAGTCAGCGCCGCTGCAAGGGCAACTGCGCCGCCGGGTTCAACGACCAGCTTGAGGTGGCGAAAGGCGAACGCAACGGCAGCCGCCGCCTCGGCGTCGCTGACGACGACGCCGCTCGCACCGAGGCGGCTCAAGATGTCGAATGTCAGCGGCGCCATGACCATCGTCTGCAGCGCGTCGCAGATCGTCGGGCCGGGGTTCTCGACGGTGACGATCGCGCCGCTCGCGAGGCTCCGGACGACGTCGTCATAGCCGACCGGCTCGACCGCGACGACCGGCAGCCCGGAGCCGAGTCCGAACCCCGACGCCAGTCCGCCGCCGCCGCAGCAAACGACCGCGACGTCGGCGGTCACGCCCAGTGCGGCAAGGTCGTCAACGGCTTCGAGACCCGCCGTCCCCTGCCCCGCAACGATATGCGGGTCGTCGAACGGCGGGACGATCGTCGCGCCGCTATCGCCAACGAGACGCGCGGCGATTTGGACGCGGTCTTCGGTGTAGCGGTCATAGCGGACCACGGTCGCGCCGTCGGCCTCGGTCGCGGCGACTTTCACCGCCGGCGCGTCGAGCGGCATGACGATCGTCGCGCGAATCCCGAGCAGCATCGCTGAGCGCGCGACGCCTTGCGCGTGGTTGCCACTGCTGAACGCGACCACACCGCGCGCGCGCTCCGCCGGCGTCATCGCGCTCAGCCGGTTGTACGCGCCACGAAACTTGAAGCTGCCGGTAATCTGCAGACATTCGGGTTTCAGCCACACTCGCCCGCCACACCGGGCATCGAGCGCGTCCGACCGCAGCAGCGGCGTCCGCACTGCGTGACCGATCAGACGAACCGCCGCGGTTCGTACATCGTCATGAGAAACCATTGAAAAAACGTCCCTTTTAGGTTCTGGCTAACCCATTGATCGGCCACATGAATACACGAGAAATCACTGTCACAAAAAACCGCTTTACACGAACCAGACGTAACCCTAGACAGCGCTGTGCTGCCCCATGGGACTTCCACCGCAAGGCAGTTTCGGTGCTACCCGCTTGTAGCGAACTGACTCCCGGAGGTCCCTTGAATTGCATAAGCCCAGCAACGCGCTGGGGGTAGCCCGCGACGCTTCGCCGTCGCAACCCGTTA
>JANYFA010000118.1 GCA_025362895.1 Sphingomonadaceae bacterium
GGCAAGGTCTATCGCCTGAAGGTGTGGAAGCTGCCGCTCGGCGGGCCGACCGCGAAGGGCCGCCCGATGGTCCAGATGCTGCCGCTGGCCAAGGATGAGACGATCACCAGCGTCCTGCCGCTGCCCGAGGACGAGGACAGCTGGTCGAAACTCCACGTCATGTTCGCCACCGCCCACGGCGGCGTCCGGCGCAACAGCATGGACGCGTTCGCCAACATCAATGCGGCGGGCAAGCTCGCGATCCGCTTCGACGACGGCGACGACGACCGGCTGATCGGGGTCGCGCTATGCGACGCCGCCGACGACGTGCTGCTCGTGACGCGCAACCGCAAGGCGATCCGCTTCGCCGTCGAGGACGTCCGCGAATTTGTGTCGCGGACGTCGACGGGGGTGCGCGGCATCACGCTGAGCGGCGGTGGAGATGGCGGCGCGTCCGGCGACGGCGAGACCGGCAAGGAGCACGCAAGCAAAAGCAAGGGCAGCAAAGGCCCGCGCGACGAGGTCATCTCGATGTCGATCCTCAAGCCGTTCGACGCGACCACGCAGGAGCGCGAGGATTACCTCAAGGCCGCCGCATGGAAGCCCGAGCCCGGCGAGCGCGTCCTGTCCGAAACCCGCATGGGGCAGTTCGCGGCGGCCGAGGAGTTCATCCTCACTGTCACCTCGAACGGCTTCGGCAAGCGGACGAGCGCGTTCGAATACCGTCAGTCGGGGCGCGGCGGGCAGGGCATCGCGACGATCGCCGACAGCGAACGCAACGGCACCGTCGTCGCCAGCTTCCCCGCCCACGACGCCGACGAAATCATGCTCGTCACCGACCAGGGCAAACTCATCCGCACCGAGGCGAAGCAAATCCGCGTGATGGGCCGCGGCGCGCAGGGAGTGCGGTTGTTCGACGTGGCGGAAGGGGAGAGCGTTGTGAGCGCGGCGAAGATTGGGGAGGAGGGGGAGGATGCGCCCGCTTGAACAGTGGGATGAGAGCGATCTCGACGCTTTAGTCGACAGCGGTGTTCAGGAAAGTCTGACTTTAGATTACAAGCGGTCGGCATCTCTATCGAAAACTGATAATAACAAGAAGAATGAAATATCCAAAGATGTTGCGGCTTTTGCCAATTCTGCTGGAGGTAGAATAATCTATGGGATTAAAGAGGCGGATCAACTTCCGCAGGCTGTAGACGATGGATCGGACGGAACGGATATCACCCGCGAATGGCTTGAGCAGATTATAAATTCTCTTATTAAGCCTCGAATTGACGGTATTATTATTAAACCAATATTGCTAAAGAGTCAAGGTTGGGCGTTCGTCGTCGATATTCCGCAGTCACAGTCTTTTGCACCACATCAGTCGTCCGATAAGAAATATTATAAGCGCTACAATTTTGCTTCCGTACCTATGGAAGATTATGAGATTCGCGACGTTATGCGCCGCTCGGCGCGGGGGCATCCCTATGTCGTATTCCACTTAAGGACCGCTGAACAGATAGGACAGATTACCGAATTTATCATTGATGTCAGTATCGGTAACAGGAGTGATGAGCCTGTCCTTTATAGCACTATAATGATTTTGATTGATAAGCTTCTTGTGATTGATGGCGAAACGTTGCCAGAGATGAGTATAACTGAACTAGCGCCTAAGGAAATCAATGGTCGCGCCACAACGCTAGTGTGTTTTGCCCAGAATTGGTCGGTTCCAGCAAAAATGCCGTTATATAAAGAGCGCGCTTACGCCATGGGGACAATGAAGCTAAGGGCTTCTCAGTCGGGATTGTACGTCTTAGGATACACAATAAGTTGCCCCGGTTACAGCGGTAATAGCGTAGGGACGTTTACTATCCATAATGGCCAAATCGCTTCGCATAATCCTGAGCTAAGGATCTTTTCAACCGACGTTATCTAGCATTTCGCAACTCGCGCGCCCGTTATCGCTTGGGCAGCGAAGCTTATCGCCCACCCCGCCTTGCCCCCTTCGCAGCCTTCGCCTTCGCGAAGCGTGTTGTCCGCGTCCCCGGCTTGCCCCCCACCGCGCGGCCCTGCACGGGCGCGGCCTTCGGCCCCGTGCTCGGCAACCCGAGGTCGTCGGCTTCCAGCCGGCGGACCTGGTCGCGGACGGCGGCGGCGATTTCGAAGTCGAGGTTGGCGGCGGCGGTCTGCATCTGCTTTTCGAGGTCGGCGATATACGCCTTGAGGTTGTGGCCGACGAGGTTGGGGGTTTCGTCGTCGCCAGTGTCGACCGTCAGCCCGTCGCGCATCGACACGTCGGCGAGGACGTCGCTGATGTTGCGCTTGATCGTCGTCGGGGTGATGCCGTGTTCGCGGTTGTAATCCTCCTGCCGCGTGCGGCGGCGGTCGGTTTCGGCCATCGCGCGCTCCATGCTGCCGGTGATCCGGTCGGCGTAGAGGATGACGCGGCCCTCGACGTTGCGCGCGGCGCGGCCGATCGTCTGGATCAGGCTGGTCTCCGACCGCAGGAACCCTTCCTTGTCGGCGTCGAGGATCGCGACCAAGCCGCACTCTGGAATATCGAGGCCTTCGCGCAGCAGGTTGATGCCGACCAGCACGTCGTAGACGCCGAGCCGCAGGTCACGGATCAGCTCGATGCGCTCGAGCGTCTCGACGTCGCTGTGCATGTAGCGGACGCGCAGGCCGGCTTCGTGCATAAACTCGGTCAGGTCCTCGGCCATGCGCTTGGTCAACGTCGTTACGAGGGTGCGGTAGCCGTTGGCGGCGACCTTCCGCGCTTCGTTGATGCAGTCCTCGACCTGGTCCTCGACCGGTTTGATCTCGATCGGCGGGTCGATCAGCCCGGTCGGGCGGATGACCTGCTCGACGAAGACGCCACCGGTCGCCTCCATCTCCCACTTGCCCGGCGTCGCGCTGACGAACACCGTCTGTGGGCGCATCGCCTCCCATTCCTCGAAGCGCAGCGGGCGGTTGTCGATGCACGACGGCAGGCGGAAGCCGTATTCGGCCAGCGTCAGCTTCCGCCGGTGGTCGCCGCGGCTCATCCCGCCGATCTGCGGCACGGTGACGTGGCTTTCGTCGACGAACAGCAGGGCGTTTTCGGGGAGATATTCGAACAATGTCGGCGGCGGCTCGCCGGGCAGCCGGCCGGTCAGGAAGCGGCTGTAGTTCTCGATGCCGGCGCAGCTGCCGGTCGCGGCGATCATCTCGAGGTCGAAGTTGGTCCGCTGCTCGAGCCGCTGCGCCTCGAGCAACTTGCCCTCGATGTGCATCTCCTTGAGGCGCTCGGTCAGCTCGTGCTTGATCGCCTCGCTCGCCTGCTTGAGGGTCGGTCCCGGCGTGACGTAGTGCGAGTTGGCGTAGACCTTGATGCTGGTCAGGTCGGCGACCTTCTGCCCGGTCAGCGGGTCGAACTCTGTGATCGTCTCGATCTCGTCGCCGAAGAAGCTCAGCCGCCACGCACTGTCCTCATAGTGCGACGGGAACAGCTCGACCGAGTCGCCGCGCACGCGGAAATTGCCGCGCGCGAAGCCCATGTCGTTGCGCTTGTACTGGAGCGCGACGAGCTTGCGGATGATCTCGCTGCGGTCGGCGGTCATGCCTTTCTTGTGGGAGAAGGTCATCGCGCTGTACGTCTCGACCGAGCCGATGCCGTAAAGGCACGATACGCTCGCGACGATGATGACGTCGTCGCGTTCCAGCAGTGACCGCGTCGCCGAGTGGCGCATCCGGTCGATCGACTCGTTTACCGACGATTCCTTCTCGATGTACGTGTCGGATCGCGGGACGTACGCCTCCGGTTGGTAATAGTCGTAGTAGCTGACGAAATACTCGACGGCGTTGTCGGGGAAGAAAGACTTGAATTCTCCATACAGCTGCGCGGCGAGGATCTTATTCGGGGCGAGGACGAGGGCGGGGCGCTGGACCGCCTCGATGACCTTGGCGGCGGTGAAGGTCTTGCCCGAACCCGTAACGCCGAGGAGGACCTGGTCGCGGTCACCGGCATTGGCCTGCGCGACAAGTTCGGCGATCGCGGTCGGCTGATCGCCCGCCGCGCGATAGTCGGTGACGAGGCGGAAAGCCTTGCCCCCTTCGGACTTTTCGGGCCGCGCGGGGCGGTGCGGGACGAATGCGCCGCTGCTTTCGGGTTCGGCGAGGGACGTGCGAATCTGGATGGCGGCCATAACACCATTATGGCCGCTGGACGGGGTTTGTTCCAGTGGCTCTTGCCGCTATCACGCGGCACGCTACGGTCGGGCGGAAACAAGAGGTACGGGCATGATCGGCTACGCCACCATCGGCACCAATGACATGGGCAGGGCGACGGCGTTCTTCGACGGCTTGTTCGCCGCGGTTGGCGTCGGGCGACTGACGGAATTTCCGAACGGAGCGGTGGCTTACGGCGCAAGCTGGACCACGCCGATGATTGCCGTTGGGCCACCGTACGACGGCAGACCCGCGACGCCCGGCAACGGCACGATGATCGCCCTGGTCCTCGACGATCGGGCCAAGGTCGATGCGCTCCACGCGAAAGCAATCGCGCTCGGCGGCGGCGATGAAGGCGTTCGCGGCGAAGAGGGACCACAAGCGTTCTACGGCGCCTATTTCCGCGACCTCGACGGCAATAAGTTCTGTGCCTTTAGGGTCCGGTCCGGCCTGACCCAGGGCCGCGCGGGCGGTGCCGACGGCAAACGGGTCTAATTCCCGATTATCCGACCGTTGCCGCCGCAGCATGAAATTGCGATGAAGCCAGGCGAGGCCGGAGGGGATGCCAGTGTTTAATTATTTCCAGCACTTGCTCGGTGAGCGCGGGTTGGCGCCACACGGGTTCTGCCTGTTGTGGGACCCGGCGCTGATCTGGACGCACGTCATCGCCGACGCGCTAATCGGCGGGGCGTATTTCTCGATCCCCGTCGCGATCGCTTATTTTCTGACGCACCGCCGCGACGTCGCGTTCGGCTGGGTCGTGTGGCTGTTCGCTGCGTTCATCATGGCGTGTGGGGCGACGCATTTCCTGTCGATCTGGACTCTGTGGCACCCCGATTACGGGGTCGAGGGGTTGGTCAAGGCGGCGACGGCGGCGGTGTCGGTGCTGACCGCCGTCGCGCTGTGGCCGTTGCTGCCGCGCGCGATCGCGCTGCCGTCGCCGGCTCAGCTGCAGGCGGCGAACACCGGGCTGTCGCTGCGAATTGCTGAACGCGACGCCGCGCTCGCCGCGCTCCACCGCGAAACCGCCGAACGCGAGCGCGCCGAGACAATGTTCCGTCAACCGCAAAAGATGGAGGCAGTCGGCCAGTTGACCGGAGGTATCGCGCATGACTTCAACAATTTGCTGACGATCGTTGTCGCCAATCTCGACCGTATTCGCCGCTTGACGGAGGATGACCCGCGCCTTGACCGCCCGGTGGTCAACGCGATCGCCGGGGCGGAGCGGGCGGCGGCGCTGACGAAGCAACTGCTCGCGTTCGCCCGCCGCCAGCCGTTGATCGCCACCGAATGCGATCTCAACGCCGCGGTCGACGATGTCCGCACCCTGGCGGGGGCAGCGCTGAACGGGATAACGCTCGACCTCGACCTGTCGCCCGACTTGTGGCGGGTCAATGTCGATATCAACCAGATCGAAAACGCCCTGCTCAACCTCGTCGTCAACGCCCGAGACGCGATGCCGGGCGGCGGCACGCTGACGATTGCGACGGCGAATGTTACCGACGCTATCGGTGACTGTGTTGAGGTCGCCGTCATCGACACCGGGACCGGCATGGCGCCCGACGTCATCGCGCACGCCTTCGAACCGTTTTTCACGACGAAGCAGGTCGGTCATGGCAACGGCTTGGGCCTCAGCCAGGTCTATGGCTTCGTCACGCAGTCGGGGGGTACGGTCGCGATCGAAAGCGAACTTGGGCGGGGCACGACGGTCCGGATACGCCTGCCGCGCGCATGATCTTGTCCACCACGCGGCGCGCGTGATATAACGTTGTTGATGCCGGCTGTATTGATTGTCGAAGACGAGGCGCTTGTCCGCGAAGTCGCGGCGGCCGAATTTACCGACGCGGGCTTTGTCGTGATCGAGGCCGGCGACGGCGCGAGTGCCCTCGCCCATCTCGATCTCGACGCGGCGATCGACGTGTTGTTCACCGATATCCGCCTGCCCGGCACTCTCGATGGCTGGGCGATCGCGCGCTACGCTCGCTCGGTTCACCAGGCGCTGCCGGTGATCTATGTCACGGGCTTCGCCGGTGACGGTCTGGCGATGGTCGAAGGCGGCCACTTCGTCGGCAAGTCCTATCGTCCGACCGCCATCGTCGCCGCCGCGCGCGCGCTGATCGCCGGTGCGACCGTTGGCGGCTGATTGCCGGGCATGACCCCGTGCGGAGCCGGTAACGGCGGGCGGCCGATCCGGCGATCGATCGACCTTCGCGAGCGCGGTCGCGCGGGTCTCGCCCTTGTCGCGCTACTCGCCGCCGGTGCCTGCGCGACCCACCTGGGAGGCGATGCGCGGGTTACCTTCGAGCTGACCGGCGTCACGACGCGCGCCGCGTCGGGCCATGCCAGCCCCGGACATGGCTTCACGCCCGAAACCGTCGTCCGCGTCGCCAGCGTGTCGAAACTGGTAACGACGATCGGCGCGCTGCGGCTGGTCGATGCGGGGACGCTCGACCTCGATGCCGACGTATCGGCGAAATTGGGATGGCGCTTCCGCAATCCGGCCTTCCCCGATGCGGCGGTGACGCTTCGCCAGCTGTTATCGCATACGTCGGGGATGATCGACGACGGCGGCGACGATTATGCCGTCCCCCTTGGGCGCCCCTTGCGCGACGCGATCCGCCCGGCGAATTGGTCGGCGCACGCACCGGGGACGTGGTTCCACTACACCAATTTCAATTTTCCCGTCGTCGCGCAGGTCATGGAGGCCGCCACCGGCGAACGCTTCGATCGGCTGATGGCGCGACTGGTGCTGGGTCCGTTGGCGATCGACGCCTGCTTCAACTGGGCGCAATGTTCCGACGTGGCGGTCGCGCGCGCGGCGGTCCTCCCGGACGGCAACGGCGTTCCGGTCAAGGACGATCTCCACGGTCGCCGCCCCGATTGCGCCGGGGTCAACCGGATCGACACCGCCGCGTGCGCGCTGGACGCCTATGTCCCCGGTAGCAACGGCGCGGTGTTCAGCCCGCAGGGGGGCTTGCGGATTTCGATGCTGGGGCTGGCGAAGATCGGTCGCTTTCTATTGGGCGACGGCAGCGTCGACGGCGTCCGCCTGCTTCGCCCGGCTACCGCCGTGCTGATGCGGACGCCGCAATGGCGTTTCGACGGGCACAACGGCGACAGCGAGGACGGTTTCTACTGCGCCTATGTGCTCGGCGAGGAAGTGATCGCCACCACGCCCGGCTGCCGCGACGACCTGTTCGGCGACGGCCGCGCGCGCGATGGCCACGCGGGTGAGGCGTATCACGTCCGGTCGGGGCTCTGGCTCGATCGGGCCAAGCGCACCGGCATCGCGTTCGTCGCGACCGGCGTCGCCGAGCCCGCGCCGAATGCCGCTGGTTCGTCGTTCACGGCGGTCGAACACGCGCTTGCGACGGGGGCGATTCGCCCCCGCTAACCGGCGGCGCGGCACCCGGCGCGTTGGCTTTTGAGTCGCGTCGCCCCGCCGTCATCGCCTTCCCGATCAACTTCACCGTTCAAGCCGTTGGAGTTGCAGGTGCGGCAACGCCGCCCCATATTTCGACTTGTGCGACGAAGCATTTCAGGCACTATTTGTAGCCGGAGATCGCGGGGCGGACACAAGCGATGGTAGTTGGTCGGTTACCGACGCTATCCTTGACAGCCCCACAGCCGGAGGAACGAAAAAAGAACATTGGCGTCACGAGCGCGAATCGCGGATGGTATCGATCGAGCGATATCGCGCGGCAGGCGGCGGCGGAACGGGGTGAGGCACGAGCATGACTTTCAGCGACACGGCGACGATCGAACGGCCCGGTACGGAGCATGGCGAAGCGCCGCGCGCGCCCGACGTCGACCGCGATCCCAAGTCCGACGCGCGGGCCGAGAAAGCCGATCCGCGCGCGTCGAACGCCATCCTGCCGTGGGCCTTCCCCGTCACCGTCGACCGCGACCGCGACGCGCTGCTGACCGACTTCGGGCGCGAGACGCTCAAGGACCGCTACCTGCTGCCCGGCGAATCGTATCAGGACCTGTTCGCCCGCGTCGCCGCCGCGTATGCCGACGACGCCGAGCACGCGCAGCGGCTGTATGATTATATCTCGAAGCTGTGGTTCATGCCGTCGACGCCCGTCCTGTCGAACGGCGGCACTGGGCGCGGCCTACCGATTTCGTGCTATCTCAACAGTGTCGGCGACAGCCTCGACGCGATCGTCGACACATGGAACGAGAACGTCTGGCTCGCGGCACGCGGCGGCGGCATTGGCACTTATTGGGGCCATGTCCGCGGCATCGGCGAGCCGGTCGGCCTCAACGGCAAGACGAGCGGCATCATCCCCTTCGTCCGCGTCATGGACAGCCTGACGCTCGCAATCAGCCAGGGGTCGCTGCGGCGCGGGTCGGCGGCGGTCTACCTCGACATCAACCACCCCGAGATCGAGGAATTCCTCGAAATCCGCAAACCGAGCGGCGATTTCAACCGCAAGGCGCTCAACCTCCACCATGGCGTCCTCGTCACCGACAAGTTCATGGAGGCCGTCCGCGCCGGGTCCGAATGGAACCTCGTCAGCCCCAAGAACGGCGACGTCCGCGCCACCGTCGACGCACGCGGCCTGTTCACCAAGCTGGTCGAGACGCGGCTGGCGACCGGCGAGCCGTATATCGTCTTCATCGACCATGTGAACGACGCGATGCCCAAGCATCAGCGCGACGTCGGCCTGCGCGTTTCGACGTCGAACCTGTGTTCCGAGATCGTCCTGCCGACCGGCGTCGATCAGTACGGCAAGGACCGCACCGCCGTCTGCTGCCTGTCGTCGCTCAACCTCGAATATTGGGACGACTGGCAGGGCAACCGCGTCTTCATCGAGGACGTCATGCGTTTCCTCGACAACGTGCTGAGCGATTACATCGCCCGCGCCGAGCCCGGCATGGAGCGCGCGGCCTATGCCGCGATGCGCGAACGCTCGGTCGGCCTCGGCGTCATGGGGCTCCACAGCTTCTTCCAGGCGCGCGGCCTCGCGTTCGAAGGTGCGATGGCGAAATCGTGGAACATGAAGATCTTCCGCCATATTCGTGCGGCGGCGGATGAGGCGTCGATGCATCTCGCCAACGAACGCGGCGCGTGCCCCGACGCCGCCGACGCCGGGGTCATGGAGCGCTTCAGCTGCAAGATGGCGATCGCGCCGACGGCGAGCATCAGCATCATCACCGGCGGCACGAGCGCCTGCGTCGAGCCGATCCCGGCGAACATCTACACCCACAAGACGCTGTCGGGCAGCTTCTCGATCCGCAACCCGTTCCTCGAGAAGCTGTTGACCGCGAAGGCGAAGAACAGCGACAATGTGTGGAACTCGATCCTCGAACAGGGCGGGTCGGTCCAGCACCTCGACTTCCTCAGCGCCGACGAGAAGGCGGTGTACCGCACGGCGTTCGAGATCGACCAGCGCTGGCTTCTCGAACTCGCCGGCGACCGGACGCCGTACATCGACCAGGCGCAGTCCCTCAACCTGTTCATCCCCGCCGACGTTGAGAAGTGGGACCTGCTGATGCTTCACTTCCGCGCATGGGAATTGGGCATCAAGTCGCTCTATTACCTCCGCTCGAAGTCGATTCAGCGCGCCGGATTCGCCGGCGGGGTCGAGGCCGACAACACCCCCGACCTCCGTCAGGTCGAACTGCAACCGAACGATTATGACGAGTGCCTTGCCTGTCAGTAAGGCATCCCCGGACGGGCAACCGTTCGGGACCGGCTGTGGCGCGTTGCTCCGGCGGGCGGGTGAGGAGGCCGGGTTCGCGCATTCCACGACGTGCGAACCGGGTCCCCTCCCTTACCGGCAGGCGAAAGTGACGAAGTGACGACGACGGCTCCCGCCGCCAAAATCTGAAGTTTTCGGAGAAGAACGATGTCCCTGCTCAAAGCCTCCAACACCTACAAGCCGTTCGAATACCCGTGGGCGTTCGACTTCTGGAAGCGCCAGCAGCAGATCCACTGGATGCCCGAAGAAGTGCCCTTGGGTGAGGACTGCCGCGACTGGGCGCAGAAGCTGACCGAGCACGAACGCAACCTGCTCACCCAGATCTTCCGCTTCTTCACCCAGGCCGACGTCGAGGTGCAGGACTGTTACCACGAGAAATACGGCCGCGTGTTCAAGCCGACCGAGGTCAAGATGATGCTGACCGCGTTCAGCAACATGGAGACGGTCCATATCGCCGCCTACAGCCACCTGCTCGACACGATCGGGATGCCCGAAAGCGAATATAGCGCCTTCCTCAACTACAAGGAGATGCGCGACAAGCACGAGTATATGGCGACCTTCGGCGTCGACAACGATGCCGACATCGCCCGGACGCTCGCGATGTTCGGCGGCTTTACCGAGGGGCTGCAGCTGTTCGCCAGCTTCGCGATGCTGATGAACTTCCCGCGCTTCAACAAGATGAAGGGCATGGGCCAGATCGTCACGTGGAGCGTCCGCGACGAAAGCCTCCACTGCGAGGGCATCATCAAGCTGTTCCACGCCTTTTGCGCCGAAACGGGTGTGCTGACGTCGAAGATCCGCGACGACATCGCCGACGTCTGCATCCGCACCGTCCGGCTCGAGGACGCGTTCATCGACCTCGCCTTCGAGATGGGCCCGGTCACCGGCATGACACCCGCCGAGATCAAGCGCTACGTCCGCTTCACCGCCGACTGGCGCCTCAAGCAGCTCGGCATGAAGCCGATTTACATGATCGACGACCACCCCCTGCCGTGGCTCAGCCCGCTCCTCAACGGCGTCGAACACGCCAACTTCTTCGAAGCTCGCGCGACCGAATATTCAAAGGCCGCGACCAAGGGCAACTGGAACGAAGTCTGGGACGCCTTCGACCGCCGCCGCGGCGCACAGACGGCGGGCGTGAGCGCGGCGAACGAGGATGATGCGCAGGGGCTGTTGGTGGGTGTGGCGGCGGAATAATTCAGATCGAAACGGGGCAAGAATAATGGCCAATCCTATTCAAATCGCGTTCTTCAACCATAAGGGCGGGGTAGCTAAAACAACATAGGCCTTTCACGTCGGTTGGATGCTCGCCGAGCAAGGAAAGCGTGTTTTATTAGTTGATTGCGATCCGCAGTGCAATATGACTGGCCTTGTACTCGAGTATGACCACAGCGATGAGTATCAATTCGAGAGTAAAATTGCACCAATGAATATAAGGGATGGTCTCGCCCCAGCATTTGAAGCTAGACCAGTCCTGCTTGCACCAGTGAAGACGCAGCCCGTTGTTGGATGTCCTAACTTATACGTCCTTCCCGGACATGTCGGATTAGCGGAATACGAAAGTCAGCTTTCAATTGCGCATGAACTTTCTGGATCGCTTGCAGCTTTACAAAATATTCCGGGTGCCGCCCGATGGCTGATCGACCTGACTGCAAGATCGATTAATGCAGAATTTACAATTGTTGATATGAGCCCGAGCCTCGGCGCGATCAATCAAAATATTTGGGCGACAAGTGACGCGTTTATCATCCCCATGGCTCCTGATTACTTTTCGGCTATGGCTCTACGATCGTTATCTCGTGTGCTTCCGAAGTGGTATGCTTGGTCGGCAAGTGCTTCACAGCACCAATCGCTAAGTGACTCTGCTTACCCTTGGCCAAAAAAAACCCCGAAATACTTGGGATCTATAGTTCAGAACTACCGTATTCGAGCAAGAGACGGCAAAGAAGCGGCTCCGACGAAGGCATATCAACGATGGTTCGACGAATTGACGACGACCAAAGCGGACACGCTTTTACCGGAATTAAGAAAGGCGGGGTTGCTTCTTGAAGATGCTGCATACAGCTCCTCCGGAGCCAATCTAAACGAATTCTTTTTAGAGATATCGGACTTCAACAGCTTGATCGCAATTGCCCAAGGTCTTTCAAAGCCGGTATTTTGTTTAACAAGGGAAGATATAATGAGTTCTGGATCAGTTGCTGATAATCAGGTTGCCAGTGCAAAGAGCTTCAGGAAAAAGTACAACGACGGTGCTAAGAAGATCGTAAAATTAAGCCAGTATGTCTCATGATCAAAACCTTTACAGGTTTGAGATAGGTTTAGGTAGAGCGGCCAAGTTGTGTCAGTTATACGCCTACTCACTAACTCAATACCCAGCGGCATTAGACCTAACAGACGTGTTGCGGGCCGCTGTAATGTTGGCAGTCGGTGCTCTGGACTTACTAGTCCATGATACATACAGGACTGAAGTATTCTATCGACTCGAGCAACGCGTCGCAATCAATGGACTTAAAGTTCCATTTAATGTTCTTATATCCGACGATATAGGTCGTTATGCCGCCATGGAAGCCGATCTGAAGGCCTCTCATTCATATAGATCGTTTGTTGCGCCAGACAAAATCGCAGAGGTGATCTGTCATTTTGTCTCTCAGTCGTGGTCGAGCATCTCCTTACAGATTGAAGAGCCGGAGCAGCAAGTCAAGCGTCGTCTCGCCGAGATTGTGAAATGGCGCAATAGGATAGCTCATGAGTCAGATGTTAACCCACAATTAGGCGGTGTCGACCTCTGGGCCATCCAAATTGATGATGTCGAGGAAAGTATTGCCTTCCTCAGACAACTCGGAGCCGCAATTGTTGCGGTGGTTAGAGATCGTTAGATTCACAGATATACGTACGAGTGTCATCGAGGTGCTTGCACTATAGACGCGGCGGTGCCTGAAGATGATTTTAACCCTTGTAGGACCAACATGATCGACCCCGACCACGTCGCCGCGCTCCTCCACGCGGCTGCCCGTGCGGGCGAGGCGGTGACGTATGCCGAAGTCCTCAACGCGCTCGGCTTTGCTTTCTCCCGCCCGAAGATGCGGGCGTTGTGTGTGGCGCTCGACGATGTCGATGCGGCGGAGCGGGGGGCGGGGCGGCCGCCGCTGGCGGTGCTCGTCGTGCGGGCGAGCGACGGGTTGCCGGGGCAGGGGTGGTGGCTGTCGCGGCGCGACCATGCGTGCGAGTTCACCGGGCCGGCGGCGGCGGCGTATGTCGCGGCGGCGCAGCGGCGCGTGTTCGACCATTGGGCTGCGGCGGGTAACGCCCGGGTGCAGGGCTCCGCTCTGCCCGAAGGCTCTTCCTCGCCCCATCCGGATCGCGAACGGAAAGCGAACAGATAACGCTGTCCTACACGCGGCGGATCGGGCAGCATCGTGCGCGATGACCCTCGTCCCGCCTGGCCCCGCCGCCGCCCGCCGCACTCGGTCGTCCGAGACCAATGGCGGATTTGCGCGTCGCGGGCGTGAGCTTGGCGTGAACTTTCCGATCTGGTTCGTGGCGGTGGGACGCGCGCGACCGGCGCGGTCGGCGCGGCGATGCAGCCAACCCGCTCGCGGGATCGCAGCCGATGCCCCTGTCACCGCAGAGCGTGGACGTGTGAAGAATGTAAAGTTACGCGCGCCCGACGGTAGCGTGGCCGACCGGGCGCGCTCCGGGACGCCGGGCGTCGATGTCCCCTTCGCCACACAGCGGGCGCGGGTGAAGAATGTAACGTTACGCAGTCGCGGCGGCCCCTCGACGGTCGTTGGCTGCGCGCGACGGCGGCGGCGTCAGACGCCTTGCTTGAACGTGTCGCAGGCGTTGATGTCGCCGCTCGTCAGGCCCTGCTGGAGCCAGTGGACGCGCTGGGCGCTCGACCCGTGGGTGAAGGTGTCGGGGGTGATGGTGCCCTGCGCCGCCTGCTGCAGGCGGTCGTCGCCGATCGCCGTCGCGGCCTTCAGCGCCTCGTCGACGTCGCCGGGGCTGAGCAGCTTCGGGTTCGCGCTCGCCCACACGCCGGCGAAGCAATCGGCCTGAAGCTCGAGGCGGACCGAGATGGCGTTGCGTTGCGCGCGGCTGCCGCGCGACATCGCCGCCTCGGCCTGGTCGGAGATGCCGAGCAGGTTCTGGACGTGGTGGCCGATCTCGTGGGCGATGACATAGGCGTCGGCGAAGTCTCCCGGAGCGCCGAACCGCTGCGTCAACTCGTTGAAGAAGCTGGTATCGAGGTACACGCGGCGGTCCTGCGGGCAATAGAACGGCCCGGATGCCGACGACACCTCGCCGCACCCGCCGGGGTTGTCGCGCCCGTTGTAGAGGACGAGCTTGGGGTCGACATAGGCGACGTGCGCCTGCGCCGGGAGGAGGCGGCCCCACGTCGTTTCGGTCGAATGGAGGACGCGGCGGACGAAGGCCTTGCTGGCATCCTCCTGACCGGGTGTGCCAGGCGCGATGGCGGTGCCGGGCGCGACGCTTTCGGCGGGCTGGCCGATCTGCTGGGTCGGCGCACCGCCGCTGCCGCCGACAAGGCTACCGAGGCTGCCGAGCCCGCCGAAGGCGAGCACGATGATGCCGAGGACGACCACGCCGCCGCAGCCGAAGCGGCTCAGGACGAAGCCGAAAAGCATCGGCAGCATCCCGCCGCCGCCACCGCCACCAAAGCCGAAGCCGCCACCGCCGCCGCCATTGCCGCGATCGTCGATGACGTTGTTGCTCTCGGGTTCGTCGTCCAGGCGCATGGGGTCCTCCGCTTCGTCCGCGACAACGCCCCACTGCGCGCCTCGGGTCAACTGCGTTTCGGTGCGGCGGCGGGCGTGCTAGGGACCCGCCATGCTTGCTCGCCGCTTTCTGTGGATCATCGCCACGATCATCATCCTCGTCGTCGTCGCGGCGGGGGCGTATCGGTTGTTCGGACGGCAGTTGCTGGCGGCGGCATTGGTGCCCGCGGTGGCGTTCGCCGACAGCAAGGTGGCGGCGGCCCCGGATTATCGCCAGCCGGGCGCGTGGGACGCAAACCCGGCGCTGGCGAGCGATCCGGCGCGGTGGCTGCCGCCCGGGGTTGTGCCCCCGGGTCATGGTCGTGCCGCGGTGTTCTTCGTCACGCCGACCGCGTATCTCGGCCGCGACCGCTGGACGATGCCGTTCGACGACGCCGCAACCAACGGCCGGGTGGAGCAATATCTCCAGAGCCAGGCCAGCGTGTTCAACGCCGTCGGCGGCGTCTGGGCGCCGAAATACCGGCAGGCGACGTTCGGCGCGTTCCTGACCGCCAAGCCCGACGCGGCGCGCGCGCTCGACTTCGCTTATGCCGATGTCGTTCGCGCCTTTGCCGCCTTCGTCGCCACCGTGCCGCCGGGGACGCCGATCGTGCTCGCGGGGCATAGCCAGGGGTCGCGCCATCTGCTGCGCCTCGTGGCCGAGCACGTTGCGGGCACGCCGCTCGCGGGCCGGGTGGTCGCGGTCTATGCGATCGGCTGGCCAGTGGCGGCAACCGACCTCACGGCGATGGCGCTGCCGGGCTGCGCGGCACCGGCGGCTACTGGGTGCGTCGTTAGTTGGCGCAGCTACGCCGAACCCGCCGAGGTGACCGATTTCAGGACGTCGGACCCGGTCGCGATGCGGGCGCGCGCCCCGCTGCTGTGCGTTAACCCGCTGTCCGGGTCGATCGGGTCGAACGCGGTTCCGGCGGGGGTGAACCTTGGCGCGCTGGTACCGGGCAAGGACGGCCGCGGCGGCACGCTCGTCGCGCACGGCGTCGGTGCGGCGTGCCGGGGCGATTACCTGTCGATCGGTGGAGCGCCCGGCGGGTTCGGGCAGTACGTCCTGCCGGGTAACAACTATCATGTGTACGATTACAACCTGTTCTGGGCAAACATTCGCGCCGATGTGGAGAGGCGTGTGACGGCGTTCGGCGCGCGGGATCCGGCGGCCAGATGATCGTCGACCTCGGCGGCTTCCGCTCGGCGCTGCCCGAAGGCGGACGGCTCGCCGGCCTCGACGTCGGGACCCGGACGATCGGCATCGCGACGTGCGACGCCGGGTGGAGCTTTGCCACCGCGCTGGTAACCATCGCGCGGACCAAGTTCACCCCCGATCTTGCCGCGCTGCGCGTGATCCTTGATCGTGAACGGATTACCGGCGTCGTCGTCGGGCTGCCGCTGAGCATGGACGGAACCGATTCGCCGCGCACCCAGTCGGTCCGGCAGTTCGCCAATTCGATCGCCGCGCCGGTCGCGCGCCCGCTGCTGCTGTGGGATGAGCGCTGGTCGACGGCGGCGGTCGAGCGCGACATGATCGCCGCCGACCTCAGCCGGGCCAAGCGCCACGCGCTGATCGACAAGCTGGCGGCGGCGTACATTCTGCAAGGCGCGATCGACGCGCTCGTCGGCACCGGGCTGGCGGGCGACGCCGCTGTCTGACCGCCAGTCCGTGCGCCACCCGCGCCCGGACGGTCTGGCGGCGCGGTGACGCACGCGCTAGACCAGTAAAGATGATCGTCGCCACCCCGCCATCGGCCACCGCTGGCGTCCATCCGTTCCCGCACCGCGACCTGCTCGCGATCGCCGATTTGAAGCCGTGGGAAATCACCCTGCTGCTCGACGAGGCGGAGACGTGGGTCGAGGTCAACCGGGGCTTACGCAAGCACGACGACCGCCTCGCCGGGCTGACCTTGATCAATGCCTTCTTCGAAAACTCGACGCGGACGCTGCTCAGCTTCGAGATCGCGGGGAAGCGGCTTGGTGCCGACGTCGTCAACATGACGGTCGGCGCGTCGTCGGTGAAAAAGGGCGAGACGCTGCTCGACACCGCGTTGACGCTCGATGCGATGCACCCCGACATGCTTGTCATCCGCCACGGCGAGAGCGGCGCGGTGGCGCTGATCGCGGCGAAGGTCGGCTGCCCGGTGTTGAATGCGGGGGACGGACGGCACGAACATCCGACGCAGGCGCTGCTCGACGCGCTGACGATCCGGCGGCGCAAGGGTGATATCGCCGGGCTGACGGTCGCGATCTGCGGCGACATCCTCCACAGCCGGGTGGCCCGGTCGAATTTCGTGCTGCTGGCGTCGCTGGGGGCAACGGTGCGCGCGGTCGCACCGCCGACGCTGCTCGCGCCCGATCTCGACCGGATGGGGGTCGAGGTATTCACCGACATGGACGCCGGGCTTGATGGGGCCGATGTCGTGATGATGCTCCGCCTGCAACGCGAACGGATGAGCGGGGCGTATGTCCCGTCGACCCGCGAATACTTCCACTTCTACGGCCTGACCGCCGCGCGCCTCGCCGCTGCAAGATCCGACGTGCTGGTCATGCATCCCGGACCGATGAACCGGGGTGTCGAGATCGACAGCATCGTCGCCGACGATATCGTCCGCTCGGGCGTCAGCGAACAGGTCGAGATGGGGGTCGCGGTGCGGATGGCCTGCCTCGACGTGCTGACCCGGACCCGGCGCGGAGTGGCCGGATGGTGACGTTGGCGCTGACTAACGCGCGAGTGATCGATCCGCTGACCGGCCACGACGCCCCCGGGCACGTCGTCGTCGCCGACCGCGCTATCGTCGGCATCGACGCCGCGATCCCTGCCGATGCCGAGATCATCGATTGCGGCGGGCGGATCGTCGCCCCGGCGCTGATCGACGCCGGGGTATTCGCGGCCGATGCGCCCGCGTGCCTTGCCGGGGGCATCGCACGCGTTGTCCTGATGCCCGACCGGACGCCGCCGCTCGACGAGCCCGCGCTGATCGAGTTCGCTCAGCGGATCGGCAAGCCGCACGTCTGGGTCCACCCGCTGGCTGCCGCGACGCAGGGGCTGGCAGGGGTCGAGCTGGCGGAGATCGGGCTGTGCAGTGCCGCCGGGGCTGTCGGGGTCGCCACCGGCAGGGCGGCGATCGCCGACGCGGGGGTGATGTTCCGGCTGATGCAATACGCGACCGCATTCGACCTCGTTGTCGTCAGCCATGCTGAAAACGCCGCGCTCGTGGCCGGAGCGGTCGCGACGACGGGCGAATTTGCGACCCGCCTTGGGCTCCCGGCGGCTCCCGCATTCGCCGAGGCGATCGCGGTCGCGCGCGATCTGCGGTTGGCGGCGGCGACGGGGGTGCGGCTTCACTTCCGCCAGGTGACGACAGCAGAGGCGCTCGACTTGATCCGCGCGGCCAAGGCGGCGGGGACGCGAGTGACGTGTGGGGTGACCCCGGCGCACTTCCTGCTCGCAGACGACGCGGTTGCGGGGTACCGGACCTTTGCCCGCCTGTCGCCACCGCTGCGCTGCGACACCGACCGGCGCGCCGTTGCGGCGGCCATCGTCGACGGGACGATCGATATCGTCGCCAGCGGGCACGAGCCACGGACGATGGAGGACAAGCGGCTGCCGTTCGCCGACGCCGCGCCGGGAATGGTCGGTGCCGAGACGCTGCTGGCACTGGCGGCGTCGCTGGTGCGCGATCACGGCATGACGTGGGGCGCGCTGCTCCGGGCGATGACGAGCACCCCCGCCGCGCTGTTCCGCCTCCCCGGCGGGCGGCTCGCGGCGGGATCGCCGGGTGACCTGATCGTGTTCGACCCGGGCGCCCCGTGGCGGATCGACGCCGAGCGCGGGGCAGCGGCAACAGGCAACACCCCATTCGACGGCCTGCCGGTTCAAGGTCAGGTAATGATGACAATCAAGGGCGGAGAAATCGCATGGCGACGGTAAGAGGCGCAGTCGTGCTGGCGATGCTTGTCGCGTTGACGGCGGCGCGGCGTCCGCCGCCGCCGTCCGTCCCGCCGGTCTCGGTGACAACGCCCGCGCCGCCGACGATCAAGACGGGCGTGGAGAAATGGCGCGCGGGCGATTATCCCGCCGCTGTCGCGATCTGGACCCCCTTTGCCACGGCGGGCGATGCGGACGCGCTGTTCAACCTCGGGCAGGCCTATAAATTGGGGCGAGGGGTGGCGGTCGATCCAGTGGCCGCGCGCGACTATTATCGCAAGGCGGCGACGAAGGGGCACCTGCCAGCGCAAGCCAATCTCGGTATCGCGCTGTTTCAGGCCGGCGAAAAAGCGGAGGCGATCAAGTGGCTCAAGTCCGCCGCCGATCGTGGCGAGGCGCGGGCGCAATATGTTCTTGGCATTGCCACGTTCAATGGCGACAGTGTCGCTCGTTCACAATTATTGGGTTACGCTTATCTGCTCAGGGCGCAAGCTAGCGGCCTGCCGCAGGCTGTAACCGCGCTCGGGACAATCTCGCCCGGCCTGTCATCTGCCGATCGTACCGCTGGTGAGGCAGTCGCGGCCAGCCTTGCCGCAGGGACCGGGGTGCCGCCTGCTCTGGCCGCGACGGCGACGTCCCGCACGGTTGCTGTCGCGCGAACGACATTGCCCGTGGTGACGCCGCCGACCGCGACAGTGAGTGCCGCAATCGTTGCGCCAGCCCTGACGCCAGCTATGACAGCGGCACCGGTGGCACCACGACCGGCGGTGCCGGCTGCCGCTCGTCCAGCGGTCGGCGCGCCGGTCGAGCGACCAGTTGACGGCGTCGGTATCCAGCGACCGGGTATTGCAACCATCGACATTCCCGCTTCGCGGCCCGTGGTAGCGCCGACGCCCGCGCCCGTCGCCGCGCGTGCGATCGATCCCCTCGCTAAGCCTGCGCACGGCCCGGCGGACCCAGCCCGATCCCCCGCGCCGGAGCCGACCCGCCTTGCCGCGACGACAGCGACCGCTGTCCCGCCCGCGCCACGCGCCCTCAAGCCCTTTGAAACCGTTGCAGCCGATCGGCCGCGGCCTTCTGGCTGGCGCGTCCAGCTTGGGGCCTTCTCATCGCGCAAACTGGCGGAAATCGCATGGGAGGATGTCAAGACCGCGGCGGCTCCAGCAAAGCCGGTCTTCGCGACCGATGGTCCGGTGACCAAACTTCAGGTCGGGCCGTTCCCTACCCGCGACGCAGCCAAGGCGGCGTGTACGAAACTGACGGCGGCGGGGCGCGCGTGCTTTGTGACGGCGGGCTAACCGGTTCGATCACCGCCGCCGTTGGACGGCTGCGACAGCGATATTTCCGCGCCAACAGGCTAAGCGCCTACGCTGCTGCGCGGAACGCCTCACCGGGCCACTTGGCCCACAGGGCAGCTTCTTCGATCGCGACCTTGGCTGCGGCCGCTGCCTTGACCGGGCCGAAGCCGCGAATTGCGAGAGGCAGGGCGGCGATCTCGATCGCAAGCGCGGCGTTGTCGGGGCGGAGGTCGGCGAGGAGGCGGTCGATCTTGGCGGCATATTCTCCGAACGCCGCGCGCTCGTGGCGGCGCTCGGCACTATAACCGAACGGATCGAACACAGTGCCGCGCAGGCGCTTGCCCTTCGCGAGCAGGCCGAAGGCGGTGAAGATCCACGGCCCGAAGCTATATTTCTTTGGCCGCCCGGTCGCAGCATCGATCGTGGCGAAGACCGGCGGTGACAGCTGAACACGCGGGCGGTCGCCGCCCTCGAACTGCGCGGCGAACGCGGCGGTGAAACGACCGTCGCTGTAGAGGCGACCGACCTCATACTCGTCCTTGTACGCGAGCAACTTATACGCCGACCGCGCAACCGCTTCCGCCAGTCGGCTATCACCCGTTGTCTGAACACGAGCGACCAAGTCGCTGAATTTCGATGCATAGGCAGCATCTTGATACGCCGTCAGGTCGGCGACGCGGCGGGCGATCAGGTCGGGCAGCGTGGTCGACGGCGGGTCGGCAACCGGGCCGCGCGCGGCCGCCACCATCGCTTCGACCTTATGCGGCGAATGAGCGAGGAGGCGGCCCAACGCGAAGGCGCGCTTGTTGAACAGGACCGCGACGCCGTTCAATTCGATCGCCGCGTCGATGCTCGCGAGGGTGAGCGGGATCAGTCCCGACTGCCACGCATAGCCCATCAACAGGATGTTCGCGCCGATCGCATCGCCGAGCAGCGACGTCGCAATCGTGTCGGCGGCAACGAAACTCGTCGCGTTCGGGTTCGCCGCCTTGCGGATCGCGCGCTCGACCTGGTTCGAGCGGAAATCAAGATCGCGGTTGCGGACGAAGTCACTGACCGGGGCCATGTCGGCGTTGGCGACGACGGCGGTGCGCGTCGGGATCATCAGCGTCTGCGTCGCCTTGTCGGCGGCGACGACGGCGTCGCAGGCAAGGACGAGGTCGGCGGCTCCGGCGATGATGCGCGGGCTCGTCAGGTCGGCGTTCGATGCTGCGAGGCGGACGGCGGAATAGACGGCGCCGCCTTTCTGCGCCATGCCGGCCATGTCGGCGGTCGTGGCGGCGAGGCCCTCGATGTGTCCGGCGGTCCCAAGCAGCGCCGATACGGTCAGAACGCCCGTGCCGCCGATGCCGGTGACCATGATATTATAGCCGTGGCCGGGGCTGGGGAGAGTTGGTTCGGGAACGCCCGACAGGTCGATGTCGCCCGCCGCCTTTGCCTTGCGGGGTTTGGCGCCATCCACCGTGACGAATGACGGGCAGAAGCCCTTGAGGCAGCTGTAGTCCTTGTTGCAACTCGACTGGTTGATCTTCCGCTTGCGCCCGAGTCCGGTTTCGACCGGCTCGATCGACACGCAATTCGACTGAACCGAGCAATCGCCGCAGCCTTCGCAAACGGCGGTGTTGATGAAGACGCGCTGCGCCGGGTCGGCCAGCGTCTGGCGCTTCCGCCTGCGGCGCTTTTCGGCCGCGCACGTCTGGTCGAAGATGATGACGGTCGTACCGGCGGTCGCGGCGAACTCGTCCTGGATCGCCGGGAGGGCACTGCGGTCCAATAATCTGACTGAGGAAGGCAGCGTAACGCCTTTATAACGCTCGACGTCCTCAGTTAGCACAGCGACCTTGACGGCGTGCTCGGCGACCATCTGGTTGGCGATCGACGGGACGTCCAATTCGCCGTCGTGGGTCTGGCCGCCCGTCATCGCGACGGCGTCGTTGAACAGGATCTTGTATGTGATATTGACCTTCGCCGCGATCGACTGACGCACGGCAAGAAGGCCAGAGTGGAAATAGGTGCCGTCGCCAAGGTTGGCGAAGACATGCTTTTCGCTGGTGAACGGGGATTCGCCTACCCACGTCACGCCCTCGCCGCCCATCTGGGTGAAGGTCTCGGCGCGATCCATCCACAGCGCCATGATGTGGCAGCCGATGCCGGCGAGCGTCCGCGCGCCTTCGGGGGCCTTGGTCGAGGTGTTGTGCGGGCAGCCGCTGCAAAAATACGGCGTCCGCTTGATCGGCGTGACGTAGGCGCTCGCCTTGGCGTCCTGATCGGTGAAGAACGCCAGCCGGTTGCGGATCGCATCGGTATCGTAATATTTCTGGATGCGGGCGGCGATGACGTGGGCGATCGTGCCGGGGGTCAGCTCGTTATCGGGCGACAGCAGCCAGTTGCCGTCCTCGTCGTGCTTGCCGACGACGCGGGGGCGAACTGCCTCGCGCCAGTTATACAGCTGCCAACGAAGCTGATGTTCGATGAACTCACGCTTTTCCTCGATGACAAGGACTTCTTCGAGGCCCTCGGCGAACGACCGGATGCCGTCGGGCTCGAGCGGCCACGGCATGCCGACCTTGTAGACGCGCAGGCCGATCTGCGAGGCGATGCGCTCGTCGATGCCAAGCTCGGTGAGCGCCTCCATCGTATCGGCGAACGCCTTGCCGGTCGTGACGATGCCGAAG
>JANYFA010000120.1 GCA_025362895.1 Sphingomonadaceae bacterium
GACCACCGCGCTCCTCGACCGCCTGACACATCATTGCCACATCCTCGAAACCGGCAACGACAGCTTCCGGTTCAGGGCAAGCGCTGCTGTACCCAAAACACGAAAGGAAAAAATAACGGCTTGACCCACAACCCGCATCGCAAAACATAACTTCCACCCGGGTCAAATCTCAATGAAAATCCCGGGTCACTTCTCAGTGGAAATCAACACGCTCCCGTCAGGAAGAAGAACTGGGTGGTCTATGCCAAGCCGCCGTTCGCCGGACCCGAGGCCGTGCTCGCCTATCTGTCGCGCTACACCCACCGGGTCGCGATCTCGAACAGCCGGCTCCTGCGCTTCGACGACACCAGCGTCACCTTCCGCTACAAGGACTATCGCTGCGACGGTGCCGATCGGCAGCAGGTGATGACGCTGGCGACAGACGAGTTCGTCCGCCGCTTCCTGCTTCACGTCCTGCCCAAGGGCTTCCACCGCATCCGGCATTACGGCCTGCTCGCCGGTGCCACCCGCAAGGCGCACCTCGACCACGCCCGACAACTGCTTGGCGTCGCGCCACCGCCCGATGACGACCCGCCCAAAGAACCAGCGGATGTCCGCCCGCCATGCCCGTGCTGCGGCAGGCACATGGTCGTCATCGAAACCTTCGAACGCTGGCGCCAGCCGCGCGCACCGCCGCACGCCACAGCAGCGACCGGGACCACCGCGCCATGACCCGGCATGGCTTGGCCACACCGCTCTCCAAAAGTCTTATGCTTTCGGTGACGATGTCGCTCGCGCCGGTGACACCGCCCATCGCTTCGGTGACCATCTCGAGCCCCGGTCCTGGCCAACATCGACGCTGCAAGCCCCCCGCGAAGGCCACGTCCCGGCCCGCCGATGCGCGTCCCGCCAACCGGTGCGCCCGCCCCGCAGCGGGCCGAAACCCGAAAAACCCATAGCTCACCCGCCGTGGCCCGCGGCTTCCTGCTTTGAAGGATATCGTACGCCAAGCGGCGCCCGATATCCTTCACAATGTCAGTCATTTAAGGCTGCATAAGCGCTCGGAAAGTCGGACATTGATTAATATTCGGGAGAAAAGGATGGCGAAGTCAATGAATTTAACCTTGTGTGAATCGATATCACGGCGTGTTATCGTGGAGCAGCATGGATGGCGCAGACTGTGAGAATGGGGCTGCCGTAGGTGACGAGGGGAGAAAATTAGGGTGCTAAGACGAGTATCACTCGCGATTAGCCTCGCCCTCGCGGCTCCGGCGTGCGCAACGCCGGTAAGTGAAATCGCCGACGACTACCTCGCAGCACTCCTCATTCGTTATCCCGAGCAAGCGCAGCAAAACGGCCTTGCCACCCCTGCAGCCGAGCATTTTTATGATGCTTCGCCAGCAGCGCTGACGATCTGGCAGCGACGCGAGGATCGCTGGCGCGCGGCCCTCGACCGGATCAATGCGGCCAGGCTGACCGGCACCGACCGCATCACCTACGGCTTCCTCCGTCAGGATCTCGACAATTCGGTGCGAACCCGCATCTGCCGTCAGGAACTGTGGCCCGTCGAACAGATGAGCGGCTGGGCGGCGTCTTACCCCGATCTGGCGGCCGCGGAGCCGGTCGGAACCCCTGCCAACCGAGCCCAAGCGCTGCGGCGCTGGGTTACCTTCCCCGACTACTTGCAGACCGAAATTGCCAATTTGAAGGCTGGCCTCGCCGCCGGCTATTCAACGCCGCGCCACAATGTTGAACTCGTCATTGCGCAGATCGATGGCCTGCTGGCCGGACCGGTGGACAAGTCTCCCATGTACGCGCCGGCAGCGACCGATCCCGACCCGGCGTTCCGGGGAGCCTGGACGGCGCTGCTGACCGATAAGCTGAACCCCGCCATGCGTGCCTATCGTGACTGGCTCGCCGCGAACTATCTACCCAAGGCGCGGACTAGCTTCGGCGTACTGGCGCTACCGAACGGCCCCGCCTGTTACCGCGCCCTGCTCCAACGACAGACCTCGCTGCCGATCAACCCGAAGGCGCTCTACGATCAGGGCGTCGCTGCCGTCGCCGACCGCACCACCAAGGCCAAGGAGCTTGCCAAACAGGTCTATGGCACCGACGATCTCAGTACCTTGCGCGCACGGCTGCACGCCGATCCGGCCAATCACTTTGCCAGCCGCGAAGACATCCAATCCTATTCGCAGGCGGCCATCGACCGCGCCCAAGCTGCCCTACCGCGCATGTTCGCGGTGTTGCCTTTGGCTCCGGTGCACATCCAACCGATTCTTGCGTTTAACGAGGAACATTCAGTTCCCTATTACCTGCCCGCCGCTGCCGATGGCAGTCGACCGGGCAGCTATATGATCTCGCTATATAAGCCCAAAATGCAGAACCGGTCGAACCTGGAGGCCGTAGCCTTTCACGAAACCGTCCCTGGCCATCACCTGCAACTGTCGCTGGCGCAGCAGCTTCCGGCTGCACATCCCGTCACCCAAATGGTCTTCAACGGCGGCTTCGTCGAAGGGTGGGCAGTCTATGCCGAAACCCTATCGGACGAGTTGGGACTGTATTCGACGCCGCTGTCGCGTCTGGGCGAATATATCCAGTTGCCTACCGGGATGGTCGCCGACCCTGGTGTCCATTTGCTCGGCTGGACCCGGCCGCAGACGATCGACTATTTCCTCAAGACGCGTCCCGACTATTCGCCCGACCGCGCCGCCTCGCAAGCCGATCGTATTGCCGCCAACCCGGGACAGCTGGCGACTTATTTTACAGGAGCGCTCGAGATCATGCGGTTGCGGCACGCGGCCGAAGCGGCGCTGGGGCCGCGCTTCGACATCCGCGCCTTTCATGCCCAAGTGCTGGGCGATGGCTCGGTGACGCTGCCTATGCTGCGGGCGAAGGTGGAGGCGTGGGTGGTGGCGACGAAGTAACTGCATTTGAATCGATTTTAGTCGTCGTCTGGTCGGCGCGCTGGACCTATAATCGGACACTCAGATCGTCTTATAACGTCCCCGACTTTGGTCGTTCGTTCATGTCTCGCTTTCGTGTTTCAGCAATCACGGGCATGCCGCTGCGGGGCAATTCACGAGGTACGGTATGCGACAGCTGGTCTGGGCGATGGGCGTGACGGCACTGGCGTTGGCGTCATGTTCACATGCGGCTCCAGTGCCAGTCGCTTCCGCCGCCGAAGCGGTCGCCGGTCATGCAGATCTCGTCAAGCTCTTCGACGACTGGCGCGCATTCGTGCAACCCGACATTCGCGTCGGCGTCCCCGATTACAGTGCGTCGGCGATGGCGAGGAAAGCCGTCGACCTCCCCCGTTATCGCGCTCGCTTGAACGCGATGTCGACCACCGGCTGGTCGGCTGCCGACACCAACGACTGGCGGTTGATCGAGGCCGAGATGAACGGCTTTGATTTCTTCCTGCGTGTGCTGAAGCCATGGGCGCGGGATCCCGGCTTTTATCAGAATGTGTTCGGTGAGGAGAGCGATGTTCCCGCGCACGAAGGGCCGTCCGCCAGCCCGACGATCGACCTGTTCAAGTTCGCCTATCCATTGTCGCGCGCAGACGATCGCAAGCTGACCGAACTGCTGCACGGCGTGGCGACGACACTGAAGGCCGCGCGCGTCAACCTCGCCTCCAGCAACGCCGCCGATCTGTGGCGTTACGGGGATCGCGCCTTTCGCTCACAAAGCGAGGTGCTTGCGGCGCTCGATCGCGGCGATCTCAAGATGCGGACCTTTTCCGGCTTGCAAGCCGCGTCGCTCGCCGGTGCAAGCCCGGCGCTGCGCCAGGCAGTTCGCGACGCGAAAGCCGCCACCGACAGCTTCGCCGACTGGATCGCCGCCGAGGCACCGAAGAGGACCGGCCCCTCTGGCATTGGTAAGGCGAATTACGACTGGTACGTCGCGCACGTTGATCTCTCGCCCTACACGTGGGACCAGCAGGTGACGCTCCTCCAGCGCGAGCTTGATCGCGCGCTGGCGTCGCTGCGACTGGAGGAGGTGCGCAACCGCGACGTGCCGCCGATCACGCCGATCGACGAGGCGACAGCCTATCGGAGGATGGCCGAGGCAAAGACCACCAAATTCAACGATTTCCTCGTCGCGACCGGCCTCGTTTCGGACAAGCCCTATTTCCGCAACGCGATGGAGGCGCAGACCAGCAGCTATGCTGCCCCCGGCGCCGATCGCAGCTTCTTCGCGAATGTCACGGCGCTCAATCCGCTGCCGCTGCTGTCGCATTCGACACACTGGATCGAGCTAGCGCGCCTGCGCTTCGAGCCGCGCGCGAGCGCGATCCGGCACACGCCGCCGATGTTCAATATCTTCTCCGACCGCTCCGAAGGCTTTGCGACCGCGATGGAGGAGATCGTGATGCAGGCAGGGCTCTACGACGACATCCCGCACGGCCGCGAACTTGTCTGGATAATGCTCGCCAATCGCGCCGCGCGCGGGCTCGCTTCGCTGCACGTGCAAGCCAACGAGATCGATCTTGCCGACGCCGGGCATTTCCACGCGGACTGGACACCGCGCCATTGGTCGACCTCAAAGAGCAAGCTCGTGGGCTTCGAGCAGCTCCTTTACCTACGTCAGCCCGGCTACGGCCCGAGCTACATCATCGGCAAGATTCAACTCGATCACCTCTTTGCTCGTGCGTCGCACGAGGCCGAGGCGGAAGGGAAACCGTTCGTGCTGAAGGACATTTTTGCACGCGTGATGGCACCTGGCATCCTGCCGCCGACCCTCATTGAAGACGAGATGTACGCGTCGCTCAAGGAATAGGTTTCGACGCTCGATCAAACAACCGCTTTCCGCATCGAGTAGTATGACAGCTGGCGATTGAAGTTTAGGGCACCCCTGACTTCCGCTGTCGGTTCGTGAATGGCGGCTACGACCCAGAGCACGAAGCCGCTTTGCGGCATTGGTGTTGGGGGTGAGGTAGCGCGCTTGCGTAGCGGTTTGGTCCCGCGGGGGCGGTGGCGGACGATGCAGTTCCTTCAACGAGAGGAACTCGACCATGGCCACTCAACCGAACGACCGACCTGTTACTCCGCTGCGTCAGCGCATGCTCGACGACATGGCGATGCGTGCGATGGGATCGCGGACCCAGCACGACTATGTCCGCCACGTTTGCGCCTTCGCGGCTTTCCTCGGGCGCTCGCCCGACACCGCGACCGCCGAGGACGTGCGGCGCTTCCAGCTTCACCAGCGCGAGGACCGGGTCGGGGAGTCCAGCATCAACGGTGTGAATTGGCGTCGAAATGGACCCCGCCAATTTACAGCTTAACTTATTGAATCAATGACAGAAAATGTTCCGAACAGAGGGTCCCGATCGGCACGGATCGAGACCCCTATGATTAGAGAAGCCCTAGCGATTATAGCCTCTTGCCGCGAATAGGCGGGGTCACGCTTCGGCTCTGACTCACTTTCCGTGCAGCGGTCATCGTTATGCGGCCATCAGGCGGGCTTTGAGCAAATCCAGGTTAGCGCGGCCGTACATCTGGCGTTTGACGAGTTTCAGTCGGGTGACCTGACCTTCGACCTGACCGCTTG
>JANYFA010000006.1 GCA_025362895.1 Sphingomonadaceae bacterium
CGACCGGCGCATTCATGAGCCAGCCATCCGTTCGACGACGACCATCGCCGCGAGGCTACGGCGCAGCGCGACGCCCATGTTGCCGACCCGGAGCATGAGCGGATCGCCGAACGGCGCGCGATGGAGCATCCGGACGTCGACGCCCTCGTCAAAGCCCATTTCGTGGAGCTGACGCGCATTCACCGGGTCGACCCCGGCATGGTCGATGGCCACGATAGTGGCGCAATCGCCGGGGCACAGGTCGCAAAGATGGATCGTCACTGGCTTACCCGGCTGCGCGAATGCGAACGATTAGCGATAAATAGGCGCGGGCGCTAGGCGTTTCCAGTCGGGTGGGGAATATCCGCAGCCGCGTGCATGCGTGTTGCATTCGGCGCGAAGCGTGTTATCCAACTAGCACACAGGGGAATTATATGATTGCCTCCGCCTTCGACGTCGACGCCGCGACCCGCGCCTATCTCGCCACCTTCAACGGGGTCGCGCGAGCGAAGTCCGACGCTTATTTTTAGGGCGGTTATTGGCTGATCCTGTGGAACCTCGTCGTCGGGGTCACGGTGACGTGGGCCGCGCTCCAATTCGGCTATGCCGCGCGGCTTTCGGCATGGGTGACGCGAGTGACGGGGCGGCGGCGCTTCGCCGGGACATTGCTGTGGGCGTTCGTTTTCATGGTGGCGACCACCCTCTTGACGCTGCCATGGACGATCTACACCGAATTCGTCCGCGAACATCAGTACGGCATGTCGACCCAGACCTTTGCCGCATGGCTCGGCGACTGGGCAAAGGGCTTCGCGATCGGAACGCCGCTCGGCGCGCTGGCGATCGCCGGGATCATGGCCGGGGTGCGGCGCAGCCCGACGCGGTGGTGGATCTACGCCGGTGGGTTCACCGTCGTCGTCATGGCGTTCGCGCTGATGCTCGCGCCCGTGCTGATCGAGCCGCTGTTCAACAAATACACACCGATGGCCGATTCACCGCTGCGGACCGCGATCCTCAAGGTCGCGCAGGGCAACGGCGTCCCCGTGACCAACGTTATGGTCGTCGATGCCTCGCGGCAGACGACGCGCGTCTCGGCGAACGTCGCGGGATTCGGCCCGACGGCGCGGGTTGCGCTCAACGACAACCTCCTCAACACCCACGACGACGCGGGGACGTTGTCGGTCATGGGCCACGAGACCGGGCACTATGTCCTCAATCATTCAACCTCGCTGCTCGTCGGTTTCGGCGTTCTGATCGTCATCGGCTTCGCGACGGTGCAGGCGGCGGTGCCGGGGTTGATCCGCCGCTATCCGAACTGGGGTGTCGCAGGGATCACCGACCCGGCGGCGGTCGCGGTCGCAATGATCGTCCTGTCGCTATTCTTCTTTGCGCTGACCCCGGTGACTAACTCGCTAACGCGCTTCCACGAAGCCCAGGCCGACATCTTCGGGGTCAATGCATCGCGCGCCCCCGACGGCTTTGCACGCTCGGCGATCCGCCTTGGCCAGTACCGCAAGCTCGAGCCAACCCCGTTCGAGGAGATGGTGTTTTTCGACCATCCGTCGGGGCGGACGCGGATCCACATGGCAATGCAGTGGAAAGCCGCCCACCTCGGCGAGGCGGGCGTGCAATGATCCGGCGCGTCACCCTGTTACGCCAGCTCGACACTCTGCTACGTCGCCGCCGCTGGCGTGACCTCGACTCCGATGTCGCCGCCGACCGCCCGCCCGTGCCCAAACCCATCGCCGGTGGTGCGGCGGCAACCGTCGACTAGACCGCCGGGTAGCGTAACCGCCCCAACAGCTGCGCGACGTCGGGCAGCTTGGCGCGGGCTTCGCGCATCTTGGCCTTCGCCTTTTCGATCCCCATGATCCCGGCGATGCGGCGGTCGAGGAAGTCCCACGTCGCGGCGCGCCCGTCGCTCTCGTCGGCGAGCCAGTAGAGCAGGGTCGCTGCGTAGACGGCCCCCAGCGTCAGGCGCTTGGTATAATGATTGAAATCCGTGGCGGTGTCGCCGCACGCGCGCCAGATGGTGTCGGCGGTCGTCCATGTCGTTCGTGCGCTGACGGTCGGGTGCATCGCGAGAATCGTCACCGTCCGCCGCACCACCTCGCGCTCCCCTTCGGCCTGCTCGAGCCGGACGCGGACGGCGCGGGTGATGCGGTCGCGGATCTTCATCGGCGGAGCGACCGCGAGCGCCGCCGCCAGGCGGTCGTTGGCGAGAGTCGTGTACGCCACGGCCATCTCGATCGCGCCCTTGGGAAAGATCAGCCCGGCGACATCGGGGTCGATCCCGGCGTCGGCGGCCCCGGCGGCAACGCTCGCCGCGCTCCATCCGTCGAAAGCGACATGAGGGATCATCGCCGCCACGAGGCGCGGGCGTAGTTCGTCGAGGGTTTCGTCGTTCATGGTGACATCCTAGCCGACGCCCCGCCGCGATGCGAGCGCGTCAGCGTCGCGGTGCGAAGATGAACGACCCGCCCGCCGGTCATGCCGCGATGCCTGAAGAGTCCTGTCGCGCCGGTTCCGCCGCGCTGCTATGATCGGGCATGTCCGGGCGTGCGGCGCGTCGCAACGACACCGGGGGCACAACGACGGCGCGCAAGGGGAACAGGTTGCGTCTGTTGCTGATCGACGATCACCCGCTGTTCGTTGACGGGTTCGCGACGATGATCGCCGCCGCGCGCCCCGGCTGGCAATTTGCGGCGGCGCATAGTTCGGCGGCGGGATGCGCGGCGCTGACGGGGGTCGACCTCGTCCTCGTCGACCTCGAACTGCCCGACCGCGACGGCTTCGCGACCATCGCCGACATTGCCGCGCTTGATCCGTCACTGCCCCGAATCGTCATCTCGGGCCGCGCCGACGCCGGGTCGCGTCTCCGCGCTCGCGCCGCCGGGGCAAGCGGGTTCCTCGTCAAAAGCCTGCCACCTGCCGCCATGATCGCGGTGATCGACGACGTCGTCGCCGGGCGGTGCGGCTTCGGCGGCGAAGCGGCGAGCGCGCTGCCGACGCTGTCGCCGCGCCAGCTCGACGTTCTCGCGCTGCTTGCCGAGGGCCATGCCAACAAGGAAATCCGCTTTCGCCTCGATATCGCCGAACGGACGGTGCGCGCGCACCTGACCGAATTGTTCGCGGCGCTGGGCGTCAGCACGCGGGTCAACGCCATCCTGCGCGCGCGCGGGATCGGCCTGATCCGGTGACGGGGGACGGAGTCGACCGCGTTCACGCCGAGCTGATCGAGACGCAATACCTGCAGGCGCGTAACAACATCCTCGCGGAAAATACGACGCTATTGTTCATGGCGGTAACGGCGCTCGGCCATACCGCGTGGCGCATCGTCGCCCTGTGGCTGGCGACCGAGATCGCAACGCAGGTCTATCGCCAGTTCCGAATGCTCAACCGCTTCGCGCGCGGCGTTCCGGCGACGAACTTCGCGGCCTATTGGGCGCGCCATCACGCGATTTATCAGACGTCGATTGGTCTTGTCTGGGGGACGACGATGTTCCTGTTCGCCCACGAAGGCGACCCGGTCTCCGTCGCGATGACGGTGAGCGGGCTGGTCATCATCACCAGCGGCGCGGTGCCGGGGCTGGCATATAACCCCCCCGCGCTGTTCGGGTTCGTCATCACGACCTATGCGCTGATGGTCATTCGTCTGCTCGGCTTTGCTGGCGGCGACTACCGTATCCTCGCCGCCGCCGTCGCCGCTTACGCCTTCGTCCTCGTCTTGATGGGGCGTCTGCAGGGGTCGACCGTCGCCGCCGGGGTCCGGATTCGCTTCGAGAATGTCGAACTTGTCGACGCCCTACGCGCCCAGACCGACGTCGCGATCGCCGCGCGCGCGGCAGCGGAAGCGGCGAGCATCGCCAAGTCGCAGTTCCTCGCCGCCGCGAGCCACGACCTGCGCCAGCCGCTTTACGCGCTCGGCCTATTCTCAGGCACGCTGCAATCGCTCGACCTGCCGGACGAAGCGCGGACGATCGTCGGCCACGTCCAGACCAATATCGATGCGCTCGAAGGGCTGTTCAGCGGGCTGCTCGACATTTCACGCCTCGAGGCCGGCGTCGTCGCCACCAAGATCGAGGCGATCGCGACCGACGAACTGTTCGACCGCATCGACCATTATCTCCGCCCGATGGCCGATGAGTTCGGCCTCACGCTCCGCTTTCGCTCCGACGGTTCGGCGGTGCTGAGCGATTCGGCGCTGCTCGAACAAATATTGATCAACTTCGGTGCCAACGCGCTGCGTAACACCGTGCGCGGCGGGGTACTCATCGCCGCGCGGCGGCGCGGCGCGTCGGTTCGCCTCGAGGTGTGGGACACCGGCGTCGGCATCGCCGCCGACGATCTCGCGCGCATTTTCGACGACTTCATCCAGGTGGGCAATCCCGAACGGAACCGCCGCAAGGGCATGGGCCTTGGCCTTGCCATCGCCCGGCGGTCGGCGCGGCTGCTTGGCGGCGAGATCGGCCTCGTCTCGCGCGTCGGGCGCGGGTCGGTCTTCCACATGGCACAACCGCTGGCCGCCGCCGACCTCGTCACCGCGCGCGATGTCGCCGTCGCGGCCGATCCGCTCGCCGGGGTGCGGATCCTGGTCGTCGACGACGATCCCGAAGTGCGCGAGGCGATCGCGATGCTGTTGCGCCAGTGGCACGTCGCGGTCGATGTCGTCGGCGGAGCGGATGAGGCCCTTGCGCGCATCGCCGCCGATCCTGGCTATACCGTCGTGCTGAGCGACTATCGACTGCCCGGCACGATGACCGGGCTGGAACTGGTGGCGCGGATGACGGCGATCGCCGGGCAGTTGAATGCATGCATCGTCACCGGCGACCTCGACCCCGGCGTGATCGCCGCCGCCGCGAGCGCCGGCATCGGCCTGATCCACAAGCCGGTTCAGCCGGCCCGGCTGCGCGCGCTGATCGCCCATCTCGCGACCGGCGCCGGCGCGGCGCGCGGGTGAACCACGCCAGCGACACCAACGCCGCTGGCGCTTGGCGGTGCGCCCTCCTACCTCGGCAAAATGGATGAAGCGAACACCTTTGGCGGGCGGCTGGCGCGCTATGCCCGGGTCGGGTCGACCGGCGTCGGGCTAGCGGCGCGCTTTGCCGGCGCGCGGCTGACCGGCGGCGGCGATGCGGCGACGGCAGCGGCGCAGCTGCGCGTCGCGCTCGGCGGGCTGAAGGGCCCGGTGATGAAGATCGCGCAGATCCTGTCGACGGTGCCGGGGGCGGTACCCGAGGAATTCGCGACCGAACTCAGCCAGTTGCAGTCCGACGCCCCGGCCATGGGGTGGCCGTTCGTCCGGCGGCGGATGAAGGCCGAACTCGGACCCGAGTGGGAGGCGAAATACGCGACCTTCGAGCATACGGCGGCGGCAGCGGCATCGCTCGGCCAGGTTCACCGCGCGACCGCCCACGACGGGCGCGCGCTGGCGGCGAAGCTGCAATATCCCGACATGGCGAGCGCGGTCGAGGCCGACCTAGGACAGCTCGACGTGTTGTTCGGGGTCTACCGCCAGTTCGACAAGTCGATCGACACCGCGTTGATTCGCGGCGAGGTCGCCAACCGGCTGCGCGAGGAACTCGATTACATACGCGAGGCGAAGCACCTGAGGCTGTACCGCGCGATGCTGACAGGCACGGCGAATGTCCATTTGCCCGAGGTGCTCCCCGAGCTGTCGACGACGCGGCTGCTGACGATGACGTGGCTGAACGGCAAGCCGCTGCTCAGCTTCAAGGAGGCGTCGCAGGACGACCGCAACCGCATCGCCGAGACGCTGTTCCGCGCGTGGTATTGGCCGCTTCACCACTACGGTGTCATCCACGGCGATCCCCATCTCGGCAATTATGCCGTTCGCGACGATCTCGGCATCAACCTGCTCGACTTCGGCTGCGTACGGGTATTCCCGCCGCGGTTCATCGGCGGGGTGGTCGACCTGTTTCGCGCGATCCAGACGAAGGACGACGCTCTCGCGGTCGATGCGTTCGAGCGATGGGGGTTCACCGGCCTCAGCCGCGAGATCATCGATACGCTGATGATCTGGGCGACGTTCCTGTACGGCCCCCTCCTCGACGACCGCGTCCGGCGGATCGACGACGGCGGCAGCCCGGTCGATTACGGACGGCAGACGGCGCAAAAGGTGCATCGTCGCCTGAAGGAGCTCGGCACCGTCACGATTCCCTCGGAATTCGTCTTCATGGACCGTGCCGCGATCGGGCTGGGCGGGGTGTTCATGCACCTGCGCGCCGAATTGAACTGGCATCGGTTGTTCGGTGAGATGATCGCCGGGTTTACCGAGGATGGGCTGGCGGCGAGGCAGGGGGCGGCGCTCGCGCAGGCCGGATTGGCATAGCGGCGCTTGCCGCGCGCGCCCGCTTTACGCTAAGGGGACCCGAGTGTGCGAGGAGCGACACCATGGCCGACGACCCCAATGCCGCAACACCCCACGCCCAGGTGCCGAACACCAAATTCTATAAGCGTTTCACAAGCGTGGCTTGGCGTTCGATCGTCGCGCTTGCGTTATTGCTGATTGCGATGGCACTGTTTCTCGTCCGATAGCGGCGCAACGATAATGACCGGGGGGAAATTCATGCGGATCGCCGTGCTGCGCGAGACGGCCGACGCCGAACGGCGGGTCGCCGCGACGCCCGAAACCGTCAAGAAGCTGATTGCCCTTGGGGCAATGGTAGCGGTCGAGGCAGGCGCTGGTTTGGGCGCGAACATTGCCGACGCCGCCTTTACCGACGCCGGGGCTGCGATCGGCGACCGCGCCGCGACGGTCGCGGGCAGCGATCTGATCCTGGCCGTCCAGACTCCCGATATCGCCGACCTGCCCGGTATAGCCTCGGGCACGATGCTCGCCGGGACCGTGTCCCCCTTCACCAATCGGGCGCGCACCGATGGCTATGCTGCCGCTGGGGTCACCGCGATGGCGATGGAGCTGATGCCGCGCATCACCCGCGCCCAATCGATGGACATCCTGTCGTCGCAGTCGAACCTGTCGGGCTATAAAGCGGTGATCGACGCGGCGGAGGCCTATGGCCGCGCCTTCCCGATGATGATGACGGCCGCGGGCACGATCAGTGCGGCGCGTGTCTTCGTCATGGGCGTCGGCGTCGCCGGGTTGCAGGCAATCGCGACCGCCCGGCGCCTGGGCGCGCTGGTCAGCGCGACCGACGTGCGGGCGGCGACCAAGGAGCAGATCGAATCGCTCGGCGCGAAAGCGATCTTCGTCGATGCGGTCAAGGGCATCGAGGGCGAGGGCAGCGGCGGCTACGCCACCGAAATGTCGGACGAATACAAGGCGGCGCAGGCGGCGCTGGTGTCGAGCCATATCGCCAAGCAGGACATCGTCATTACCACCGCGCTGATCCCCGGCCGCCCCGCGCCGCGCCTGGTCACCGACGCGCAGATCGCGACGATGCGCCCCGGTTCGGTGATCGTCGACCTCGCGGTCGAAAGCGGCGGCAACGTCGAGGGCTCGGTCGTCGGCTCCAGCCCGCTCGTCCACGGCGTGACGATCATCGGCCACAGGAACATGCCGAGCCGCCTCGCCGCCGACGCCAGCGCGCTCTACGCCCGCAACCTCTACAACTTCATCGCCGCGTTCTGGGACAAGGACGCAGGCCTGAAATTCGCCGAGGACGACGACATCGTGAAGGGCGTGACGCTGACCCGCGGCGGAACGATCGTGCATGAGCGGCTGGTCGCGGCGTGAAGGACAAATCATGGAACACCTGATCCCCCAGCTGTCGATCTTCGTCCTCGCCTGTTTCGTCGGCTATTATGTCGTATGGAGCGTGACGCCGGCGCTGCACACGCCGTTGATGGCGGTGACCAATGCGATTTCGAGCGTCATCATCGTCGGCGCGCTCGTCGCGGCCTCGGCCGCCACCGGGGGGTCGGAGACGTCGAAATGGCTCGGCCTCGGCGCGGTCGTGCTCGCGAGCGTCAACATCTTCGGCGGCTTCGCGGTGACGCAGCGGATGCTGGGGATGTACAAGAAGAAAGAGCGCAAGGCGGAAGCCAAGTGAGCGCGCGCGGGGGATACGGCGAATGACTGAAGTGATCGCAACGACTCCCGCGTGGGTCATGCTCGCCTATCTCGTCGCGGGCGTCCTGTTCATCCTCGCGCTGCGCGGGTTGTCGTCACCCGAGACGAGCCAGCAGGGCAACCGCTTTGGCATGATCGGCATGGGCATCGCCGTCGCGACGACGCTGATCGTCCACGGCGTCGGCCTGCCGTTGATCATCGGCGCCGTGGCGATCGGCGGCGGCATCGGCTTCGTCATCGCCCGCCGCATTGCGATGACGGCGATGCCGCAGCTCGTCGCCGGGTTCCATAGCCTCGTCGGGCTCGCCGCCGTCCTCGTCGCCATCGCCGCCTATATGAACCCCGGCGCGTTCGGCATCCTCAACCCTGATGGGCAGGACATCGCCACCGCGAGCAAGATCGAAATGGGCCTTGGCGTCGCGATCGGCGCGATCACCTTTTCGGGGTCGATCATCGCCTTTCTCAAGCTGAACGGGAACATGGGCGGCGCGCCGATCATGCTGCCGGGGCGACACATCATCAACCTCAGCCTGCTCGCCGCGATCCTCATTCTCGTCGGCGTCTTCGGGCTGCAGACGCCGCTACTGTTCACGATGATCGTCGTCGCCAGTCTCGCGATCGGCTTCCTGCTCATCATCCCGATCGGCGGGGCGGACATGCCGGTCGTCGTGTCGATGCTCAACAGCTATTCGGGCTGGGCGGCGGCGGCGATGGGGTTCACTCTGCAGAACACCGCGATGATCATCACCGGCGCCCTTGTCGGGTCGTCGGGGGCGATCCTCAGCTACATCATGTGCCGCGCGATGAACCGCAGCTTCATCAGCGTTATTGCCGGTGGCTTCGGCGGCGACGCAGCGGTCGCGGGCGGGGCAGCCGCCGAGGCACGCCCGTACAAACGCGGGTCGGCCGAGGACGCCGCCTTCGTGATGAAGAACGCCGAAAGCGTTATCATCGTGCCGGGTTACGGCATGGCGGTCAGCCAGGCACAGCACGCGCTGCGCGAGATGGGCGACCTGCTCAAGAAGGAAGGCGTCAGCGTCAAATACGCCATCCACCCCGTCGCCGGGCGGATGCCGGGGCACATGAACGTCCTCCTCGCCGAGGCTAACGTTCCGTATGACGAGGTGTTTGAGCTCGAGGACATTAACGGCGAATTCGCCCAATGTGACGTCGCGTTTGTGATCGGGGCGAACGACGTCACCAACCCACTCGCTAAGACCGACAAGACATCGCCGATCTACGGCATGCCGGTGCTCGACGTCGAGAAGGCGAAGACCGTCCTGTTCGTCAAGCGCAGCATGGGCGGCGCGGGCTATGCCGGGGTCGACAATCCGGTCTTTTACATGGACAATACGATGATGCTCCTCGCCGACGCCAAGAAGATGGTGGAGGCAATCAACAAGGATCTCGGATGATGCGCCGCGCCCTGATCGTCGCCGCAACCGCCGCCCTCGCTGGGTGCGCGCACTCGGGAGCTTCGCTCGGCAAGGTCCATCCCGGGCCGCCGACGATCATCGCCACGACGCAGCTGCTCGGACCCAATGGCGAACTGCGCGGGACGGCGACGCTGACACAGCTGACCGCCGCGACGCAAGTCCGCGCGCGGGTGGAGGGCCTGGCCCCCGGAACTTATGCGATCCACCTTCACTCGACCGGCAAATGCGAAGGGCCGAAGTTCGCCAGCGCGGGCGGGCATTTCAACCCGACGATGACGCATCACGGCAAGGACAATCCGATGGGACCCCACCTCGGCGACCTGCCAAATATCGTGGTCGGGCAAGGGGGAACGGGAAGCATCGACTTCACCGTCGCGGGCCTCGCGCTGATCGGCGGCGCCGCGCCTTTGCTCGACGCCGACGGTGCGGCGGTGATCGTCCACGCCGGCCCCGACGACTACAAGACCGACCCAAGCGGCAACAGCGGTGACCGGATCGCGTGCGGGGCGCTTGCCGCGCGCTAAAGTCGCGCGATCAACGACAATGCCGCCGCCGGGGCGCGTACTTTGCCGCCGTGGATGACATACACGAAAACGTCGCGCCCGCCCCGCCCCCAATCGTGTGCCTGTTCGGCCCAGCCGTCGAGCGCCGCGTCGGGATAGGCCAGGGGTTCGGCATCCTGCCCGTTCTGCAGACGGGCATAGGTAAAGTCAGCGGTCTGGCCGGGGAGGCACGGGTACTGGTCGGCGTCGGCATAGACGATCGCGACGTTGGCGGCGGCGGCAATCTCGGCCAGCTTCGGATCGCCAAAACTTTCGTGGCGCGGTTCGAGGGCGTGACGAAGCGGGCGGTCGCCGATCTTGTCCGGTAACAGGCTGAGGAACGTGGCAATGTCATCGGGATCGAAACGCTTCGTCGCGGCGAGTTGCCAGAGGATAGGGCCAAGCTTGTCCTCCAACCGGTCGATACCGCTGTTGACGAACCGCGCGATCGACTCGCCGGCTTCGCCGAGAACGCGGCGGTTGACGGCGAAACGCGGCCCCTTCAGCGAAAATACGAAGGTGTCGGGTGTCTCGGCGTGCCATTTGGCATAAGTCGCCGGCGACATCGTGCCGTAGAAAGTGCCGTTGACCTCGATCGTCGTCAGGGCGCGACTGGCGAAGGCAAGTTCCTTCGTCTGAGCCAACCCTTCCGGGTAGAAGGACCCGCGCCAGGGGGCGAAGGTCCAGCCGCCGACGCCGACCCTGATCGTCACAGAATGGCGAACACGATCATCAGCAACCCGGCGAGGCTGACCAGCCAGACGAGCGAGCGAACCTGCGGTACGCCAAAAGCGTAAAGGGGTAGATAGGCGAGCCG
>JANYFA010000011.1 GCA_025362895.1 Sphingomonadaceae bacterium
CAAGGCTCCGAGCCCGTTTCGCTGTTTCAACTCGTCGCCGGAGGTTATCCGGCTCGTTGTGATGATGTACGTCAAATACCCGCTGTCGCTGCGCAACGTCGAGGACCTGCTGGCCGAGCGCGGGATCGATATTTGCCACGATACGGTGCGCTTCTGGTGGAACCGGTTCGGGCCGTTGTTTGCCGCCGAGATCCGCCGAAAGCGGGTCGACCGCGTCCGCCGCGTCACGCAGTGGCGATGGCACCTCGACGAGGTCTATGTGAAGATCAACGGCCAGATGTATTATTTGTGGCGGGCTGTGGATCACGAAGGTGAAGTGCTGGAATCCTACGCAACCAAGACACGAGACAAGGCGGCGGCACTAACTTTCCTCAAGAAAATGATGAAACGCCATGGCCGGCCCAAGGTGATCGTCACCGATCGCCTGCGGTCGTACGGTGCCGCGATGAATGAGATCGGCAACGCCAATGCCCAGGAGACGGGTCGCTGGTTGAACAATCGCGTCGAGAACTCACACCAACCGTTCCGACGACGAGAGCGGGCGATGCTGCGGTTTCGACGAATGCACACCCTGCAGAAATTCAGTGCGGTCCACGCCTCGGTCCACAACCATTTCAACCACGAACGTCACCTCGTCAGCCGGCAAGACTACAAGGCCCAAGGCTCCGCAGCCCTTGCGGAGTGGCGGACAGTCATGAGCTAGCCGTACAGCGGTTTGAGGATTCCCGCGTCCACCGGAGACGGGTTTCCATTAGACTGACAGCACCTACCGGAGACAAGCGATCATTAGACTGACAGCACCAGATATATAGTTCAGGACTTGTAGCGCGCGGTTGCAGGAAATTGGGCGCTCCGTGTTGCCACGAAGCGCCCTTGCCATCTGCTATCCGACGATCCTATTGATTGGGCCCGGTCGAACCTTTGGCCCGACCAGAACCGCTGCCCGACAGGCTGCCTGATGCCCGGCTTACGCGTGGCGCAGCGGTAGCCGCGCCGTTCGCCGTACCCATCGCGTTGCCTGCGCCACTGCCACTGGTCCCGCCCGCAGTGTTGACGCCGTTGGCGGCGGCCCCGCGAGCGCCGTCCGAAGCTGCAGCGGCCCCTGACGCGGCGGTGCTGGCCGCGCCTGACTCCGCGCCGCGCGCCATCCCGGCGGCGGCGCCTGCCAGCACCCCCGCCTGATCGGTGCCGATCGCCTGCGCCCCGACGTTCATGCTCTTGTCGATGCTGCCCGAGCCAGAGGCCGCGCCATTGCCGCCGACGCCAGTAGCCGGACCGGCGATGGCGGTGGCGCTCTGCACAGCGCCGGTCACCGTTCCGGCGAGGCCGGCGTTGGCGTTGGCCGCCCCCGACCGCGCATCGACCGATTTCGAACCGTGCGCCGAACCCGATCCGGTGACGCTGCCGCTGACTCCCTGGGTCGCCAAACCGAGCGAACCCAGCGCACCGTCAAGCTGGCCGCCGTCCGCGATCGAGCCTGCTCCGCTGACGACGCCCGAAACCGCACCGCCGAGACCACCGAGACCGCCGAGACCGCCGCCGCCGAGCAGCTGCGCCGATGCCGGTGTGGCCACGACGCCCGCGAGCAGGGCAGCGATGGCCACGATCTTGCTCCGATTGATGGAATTGGTCACTTTCGCTCTCCTCATGCGCCGCTGCATTGTTGCGGCTTCACCAAGGCTAACGACGCCGGTTCGGGCTTTAATCCGCCGCCGTCGCAATTTTATCGCACGCCGACCGCGCGCGGCGCGATCCGACAGGATACGCAGACGATGCCGCGTCCGACGTCGCGGCCGGGTGTTGCTTCCGCCGCTACCGCATCGACCGGCTGCGCCGCGCCGCCCTGCATGGCGTGCGCCAGCCGCGCCGTGACGAAGGGTGCTGCGAACGATGTGCCGCGCAGCGTCTCATAGCGCCCGCCGGGAACCGCCCCGGCCAGTTCCGATCCCGGCGCTGCGAAGTCGAGGTGGGCGGCGCCCCCCGCCTCGGCCAGCACACGCCCGCGAGGATCGGTGGCGGTCACCGCCATGACATTCGGATAGGCGGCGGGGAATTGCGGCGGCGCGGCAGGGCCATCGTTGCCGACGGAGGCGACAATTATAATGCCGCGCCGGATCAACGCCGCGACGCTCGCTTCGAGTAGCCGGTTTGGCGGACCGACGAGACTGATGTTGACAACCCGAACGCCGCGCGTTGCCAGCCAGCCCATCGCCTGCGCGATGGCTTCGGCGGAACCGGCAGCAGGCGAGCCGCCATAGACATCGGCGGCGTAAAGCATCGTCCCGGTCGCCGCCCCGTGAAACGCTCCGGCGTCGCCGACGAGCAGCGAGGCGACGGCGGTGCCGTGGCCGCTCGGCTGCACCGCGCCCGCAAAACCGCGCTGCTCGATATGCGCCGCCGCAAAGGCCGGATGCGCGCCGATGCCGCCGTCGATAAGGCCAACCTTTATGCCACCGCTGCGTCCGCTGCCCGCCGCCGCGCCGTCGCCGGGGCCGAGGCTGCCGCCCGCAGGCTGATAGATATGGTTGAGTTCATAGGCGCCATCGGGATCGGTGGCCCGCAGCAGGGCAATTGCTTTGCGCGCAGATTTATGACGCGGCGGTTTGAGGATGGTCAGCGCGAGGCCGACGCCGTCGATGGTCTCCTGCCGAATCGCGGCAAAGCCCGCTGTTTGGATCCGGTCGAGAACCGCGGGCGTCACGTTGATGGCGACGATTTCGTCGCGGCGGATCGGCGCGCCGACGTCATCAGCATCCAGCACATTGCGGTTGGCGCGGACCAGCGCGCGCAGCCGTTCGCGGCGCAGCGCCAAAAGGTCGCCCGGCGATAGCGCCCCCCGAAAGACGGCGATGTCGAGCGGCGACGCTAGCGCGGCGGTCGCCGTCGCTGCCCCTTGCAGCTGCGCTTGGCCGAGCAGACCGCCGACCGGCGCGGTAACGCCGCCCAACGCGCCACTCAGGCCACCGCCGATCAATTGCGCCGCTGCCGGAGCCGCTCCGCCGATCAGTGCGGCCAGCAGGCTAATCGTCCACGCGCGCGACATTGTTCTTTCCTTTTACCGATACTCGCAGGATTAAACGGCTGGCGGCCAGCGTTTAATCCGCATGAGCATGAGGAATCCGGGTGGACGGCTTCGACGCAAGGCTTGGCGCAATGCTTCCAAGGCTGCGGCGCTTTGCCCATGGCCTCGCGCGCCAAGCCGCCGACGCCGACGATCTGGCGCAGGCGACGGTCGAGCGGGCTCTGGCGGCACGGGATCAGTGGCAGCCAGGAACGCAGCTCGACGCCTGGCTGTTCAGGATCATGCGGAACCTGTGGATCGACACGGCGCGCAGCCGCAGCCGCCGCAGCCGCTGGCTCGTCCCCGAGGAGGTCGGGGCCAATGTCAGCCTCAGCGGCGCAGCGGGAATCGAGGCAGCGGTCGAGCTGCAGTATCTAATGCGCGCGCTGGCGCGGCTGCCCGACGAGCAGCGCGAGGCGGTGGTGCTCGTATGCATCGACGGCATGGCCTACCGCGATGCGGCGGAGGTGCTCGGCGTGCCGATGGGCACCTTGACCAGCCGGCTGGTGCGCGGGCGGCAGGCGCTGCTCGGCATGATGGAGGCGTGAGACGATGATCGACGATACCAAATTGCTGGCGTGGATCGACGGCGAGCTGCCCGCGCCCGAAGCAGCGCGCGTCGCCGCCGCCGTCGCCGCCGACGAGGCGCTGGCGGCGCGAGCGGAGGCGCACCGGGGTCTGGCGCGGCGTCTTTCCGCCGGGTTTGCGCCGCTGCTCGATGCGTTTGAAAGCGGAGCCGCACAGGGGGAAGCGTCAGCGAACGTGATCTCGCTCGCCGATGCGCGGACGGCGCGGACTGCAGCTGGCGCGGCGCGCTCCGCTTCCGGCGCGTCGCCGGAGAATCGCTGGCTGCTCTTTACGGCGCTGGCGGCGACTTTGGTCATTGGCGTCGTCGCCGGTTCGCAGTCTGGCGGGCCGCACGGCGTCGCCGACGCGCCGGGTGCGCTGGTGGCATCGGCCAGCCTGTCCGGCGCGCTCGATCGGCAACTATCGGGCCGGCCGGGGCCGATCCGCGTTTCCTTAAGTTTTCGCGACCGCGCAGGCGATTATTGCCGCAGCTTTACGGGCAGCGCCCTCGCCGGGATCGCATGCCGCGACGAAACTGGCTGGCGACTGCGCTACGCCGCGGCGGCCAGTGAATTGGTCGGAGCCTATCGCACCGCCGCAGCAGGCGACCCTGCCCTGCTCGCCGCCGCTGATGCGATGATCAGCGGCAAGCCGCTCAATGCCGAGGGCGAAAGGATGGCGCAAAGTAAAGGGTGGATGGCGCACTGAAAAAATGGGACTGACAGCGCAAAGACGGCTTTGGGACGACTGAGGAGAGAAGTGAGCACTGTCAGACGAATGTGGCACGGTGTGTCCAGCAATGGTAGCCAATGCGGATGAGCCGCAAATCCAGAGCTAGAGCGGTTTCCGGGTGTTTTGAATCGTGGAGGATTCACACGTGCGGGGTTTTGTGATTCAGGCTCCCTGCCGGCAAGGGAGGCTGGTATGAATGCCACGATTGCTATCGCAGGATCTGCGGGAACGGGTTGTCGCC
>JANYFA010000012.1 GCA_025362895.1 Sphingomonadaceae bacterium
AATATCCATGGCCGCCAAGCCGCTTAATTTCGTCGTCGGCGATCACGTCGTTTATCCCAAGCACGGGGTTGGCCGGGTCACCGAAGTGCAACGGTCGGAAATCGCCGGGACGCAGCTCGAACTTTACGTCCTGCGCTTCGAAAAGGAGCGGATGACCTTGCGGGTCCCGACGAACAAAGCCGAAGGCGTCGGGATGCGTAAGCTGTCGAGCCAGGCGACATTGCTCGAGGCATTGACCACGCTGAAGGGTCGCCCGCGCATCAAGCGGACGATGTGGAGCCGCCGGGCGCAGGAATATGAGGCCAAGATCAATTCGGGCGACCTCGTTTCGATCGCCGAGGTCGTCCGCGATCTCCACCGCGCCGAAGACCAGCCCGAGCAGAGCTATTCGGAGCGGCAGATCTACGAAGCCGCAATCGGGCGGCTGGCCCGCGAACTCGCCGCAATGGAGAATATCGACGAGCCGGCGGCGCAGGCGAAGATCGAACAGGTCCTCAAGGCGGCGTGACGCGAGCCGAAGCGGCGGGGCTAGATCGCCTCGCCCGTCCATTCCCAATGCCACGGTTCGAAGACGTAGTTGACGAAGCCGAACCGCGCCGCGTTGGCGAGCAACCAGCGGTACTGCGGCCCGGCAGTCATCGCCGCGCGGTTGCTGTCGCCACTCGAATCCGGGCGTTGGCCGGGGGCGCTGCCTACCCATAGATCGACCGCCAGACCGGTGCGGTGCGCCGAGCACGTCGCGCGGACGATGCCGTTGCAATTCCCGTCGGTCGTGCACCGCGCCGCGTCGCTTGCCGGGTCGCGGTAGCCGGAAAAGATCGTCAGCGAGCGCGGCTCGGCGGCAATGGCAGGATCGCGCTTCGCTATCGTCAGCATGGCGCGGAAGGCGGCGAGCGCGCCCGCCCGTAATCGGATAGTCTTGCCATAGCTTTCGCTCGGAATTGCTGTCGCGAGGCGGTTGTCGGCAGGCGGCGGCGGGCACGCGGCCCGCCCGTCGATATGGACGAACGGTCGCGCGTTTTGCCATCTCGCCTTCATCGCGGCGAAGGTCAGTGGATCGAACACCCCGGTCGGCGCGAGGCGATGCCCGCGTTGCCAATTACCCATAGCCGCGGCGAATCCCGGCGTCGCGACGGCACACGTCGTAGCGATTTCGGCGGCGATCTTCGGCGCATAGACCAACCAGCCGATCTCCGGGCGATGAAACGGCGCCCAGGCGAGCGCGGTCAACGATGTGGCATTGACGGCCGAGGCTCCCGGCGGTGCGGAGACCGTGCAGCTACTCGGCGGTGGCATAACGGCGGCAGCGGCGGCGAAGATCAGCGTCGGAACCATTGCACTCCCGGAACCTTATTGCGGCACTATAACACGATTGGGATTTGCCGATGTTCCGCGCCGTCACGCTTGCCACGTTGCTCTCGGGCATCGCTGCTGGTCCGCTGCTGGCCGCCGACCCGCCGAAGCCCGTCGCCAAACAAACGGCAACGACGGCCGCTGCTCCCGACGCCGTTGCAATCGTCATTCCCGCGAACATTACCGCGCCGCAGCGGGCACTGATCCGCCTGGAGATCCTGCTCGACCGCGCGCATTTCTCACCGGGTGTCATCGATGGCAAGCTGGGAGCGAACCTCAAGCTGGCCATGTCGAGCTTTGCCGCCGCCAACGGGTTGCCCGCCGACGCGACGCCCGCCGCCGTCACCGACACGCTCGTCGCCACCGACGCCGAGATGACCGTGACGCGCTATACTTTAGCCGCCGCAGATGTCGCTGGCCCATTCGTCGAGCACCTGCCGACCGATATGACCGAACTGGCCAAACTCGATTCGCCGGCGTTCTCCGGCCCGGTCGAGGCGATCGCCGAACGATTCCACATGGATGAAGACCTGCTCAAGGCCCTCAATCCCGGCGCGGACTTCACGAAGGTTGGGACCGAGATCACCGTGACCGCCGTCGGCAAAACCAAGCTGGCGAGCGCGGTAACGAAAATCGAAGTCGACAAGACGGCACAGGCGGTCAAGGCGTTCGGGGCCGACGGCAAGCTGCTTGCGGTCTATCCGGCGACGGTCGGCAGCCAGGAGCGCCCCGCGCCCGACGGCACCTACAAGGTTCGCACCGTCGCAACGAAAGCGACGTACACTTACGACCCCAAGCGCTTAACCTTCGGCGACCCCGGCAAGGGAAAATTGACGATCAGGGCGGGGCCGAACAACCCCATCGGCACGACTTGGATCGCACTGACCAAACCGACCTACGGCATCCACGGCTCCCCCGATCCCCGCCTGATCGGCAAGCGCGCGAGCCACGGCTGCGTGCGGCTGACCAACTGGGACATCGAGCAGCTGGCGGCAGCAGTAAAAGCCGGGGCGGAAGTAGTATTTACGGGGGCGGAAGTACGGGCAAAGACCTAGGCAAGAGAAATCAATGCGTCGGGGGTCAACACCTGCGGCAACACCTCCATCCGCCCGTCGGCGTGGTAAAATAAATACAGCGGCACCCCCGCGCGGTTGTGGGCGCGGATGAAGCGGCCAAGTACGGGGTCGTTCGATGTCCAGTCGCCGACTAGCGTCCGCACGCCCTTGGCGCGGAAGGCGGCGGCAACGGCAGGGGAGCTTAAGGCGCCGCGTTCGTTCACCTTGCAGGTCAGGCACCAGTCGGCGGTAAAATAGACGAACGTGGGAGTGTGGCTCGCCTGCAATTTCGCGAGCGCCGCTTCGCTGAACGGTGCGGCGGCCAGCCCCGACGGCGCGTCGGTGGCGTCGGTCGCAGCGTGGAGACCCGCGACGCCGGGTACGATCGCGGCCACAGCGACGACCGCAGCGGCGAGTCCGACGATCAGCGGCGGCCAGCCGGGGGCAAACGCGCGCTGCCGTCCGCCAAGCCACCACAAGGTCAGCCCCGCCGCAAGCGCCCCGGCGAGCCCGATCGCCATGCCGCTCACCCCCGCCTGCCGCCCGAGCAGCCACGCCAGCCCGAGTGCGGTCATGAACATCGGGATGCTCAGCAGGTGGCGGAAGGTCGCCATCCACGCGCCGGGTTTCGGCAGGCGGCGACGCAGCGCGGGAACGAAGCCGATCGCGAGAAACGGCAGCGCGAGGCCAAAGCCGAGGCCCGCGAAAACGAGCAGTCCGGCGACCGGCGGCAGGACAAGCGCCGCGCCGAGCGCCGCCGCCATGAACGGCCCCGTGCACGGCGTCGCGACAAAGGCGGCGAGCGCGCCGGTCCAGAAGCTGCCCGCCGCCCCAGGCTTGCTCGCCAGCGCATCGCCGCCGCCGAAGCTGCCGAGTTCGAACAGGCCGGCAAGGTTGAGCGAGATCGCGGTGACGAGGATCAGCAAGGCGGCGACGACGCGCGGGTTTTGCAACTGAAAGCCCCAGCCGACCGCGTCGCCCGCAGCACTCAGCGCGAGGACGACACCGCCGAGTACGACGCAGACGGCGATGACCCCGGCGGCATAGGCAAGGGCGTCTCGGCGAGCTTCGGCGGGCGACGCACCGCCCTTGGCAAGGCTGAGCGCCTTGAGGCTGAGGATCGGGAATACGCACGGCATGACGTTGAGGACGACGCCCCCGGCGATCGCGAGGGCAAGCGCGGAGGCGAACAGCGCGAGGGTGCCGGTCGCGCCTTCCCCCGGCGCAGGACCAGCGGCGGCGACTACTCCGGGGGTGGCGGTGAAGGTGTAGCCGGTAACTTTGGCCCCGCGCTCGACGCGAAGGACGCCGGCGACGCTCGTCGGAGGCTTGGCGGCCTTGGTTTCGATCCGCAGACCGACCCCGGCGACCGTCACGATCTGCGGGCTGGCATAATCGAGAATGCCGTCGACGGCGGGAAAGAAGTAGGCGTGGGTGACGCTCGCCGGATCGGCGACCGGAACGGCGACGGCAAGGCGGCCGTGATCGATAGCGAAGCGCGCCCCGGCGAGCGGGGTGGGCAGTGCGGCGACGGCGGCGGCGATGCGCGGGTCGGCGGCGGCCCCGGCGAGAAGTGTCAGCTTCGCGCTTTCGGGGACGCACATCTCTGCGGTGCAGACGAGATAGTTGAGATCGACGCCGATCGCCCCCGCCGGGCCTGAGACGGTCGTCAGCAGCGTCGCCGTGCTCTCGTAAACATAGTTCATAAGCCCCGAGACGAGCAGCGTGCCGGGGACCGGGAAGCGCAGCGGAGCGGCGGTCGCAGTGGCGGGGAGAGTCCATGTCGCCTTGGGCGCGAAGCCCGCCTCGCCGGGGTTCGACCAATAGCTGTGCCAGCCGGGCTTGGGCGTCAGGACGAGGCCGACGGTTCGCGCGCCGCTCGCGTCGGGAGCACCGGCGATCAATTCGACGCGGGTATTGGGGTTATCGACGACTGGCTGCGCCGCGGCGGCGGCGGGAAGTGCGAGCGCGAGGAGCGCGAGGAGGAGGCGGAGCATGGCGGGACCCTAGGCGCGCGGGGGGCGAGGCGCCACGGCCTCGTTCGTCGCGCTACGTCGGCGGGTTACCCGACCCGCCGCCGGGTTCCGCTCGGCCAGTCTTCACCGAGCAGCGCGACGATCGCATCGGCGACGGCGGCAGGGAGCTTGAGCGTGGCGGCGTCCTCCCCAGGAAAGGCGCGTGCGCGCATCGTCGTCGCGGTCGCACCGGGGTCGACGATCGCGACGCGGACGGGCGTGATATTCGCGACCTCCTCGCCGTAGGTCAGAACCAGGCTGTCGAGCGCCGCCTTCGTCGCGGCGTAGGCCCCCCAATAGGCGCGGGGAGTGGTCGCGACCGACGAGGTCAGCGTGATTAACCGCCCCCCGTCGCTCGCGCGGAGGAGCGGGTCGAACGCGCGGATCAGCCGCCAGTTGGCGGTCAGGTTGAGCGCGACGACGGTGTCGAACTCCTTGAGCGCGATATGCGGCACCGGGGTCAGCGTGCCGAGCGTCGCGGCGTTGAGGACGAGAATGTCGAGCTTGCCCCAACGGCTGGCAACGGCTGCGGCGAGGCGGTCGATCGCCTCGCTGTCCTTCAGGTCGAACGGGGCAATGGTTGCCGCCCCCCCCGCGGATACGATGACATCGTCGATCTCGATCAATCCGGCTTCGGTCCGCGCGGTGAGGATGACGTGCGCTCCAGCCGCGGCGAGCGCCCGTGCCGTAGCCGCGCCGATCCCGCGCGAAGCGCCCGTGACGAGGGCGAGTTTGCCGTGGAGGCTGATCACATCATCCGCTCGGCCAATAGCGACAGCTGGTCGGCGGGTTCCTGGTCTTCCTGGTCGGTCAGGCGGGTCGGGTAGTCGCCGGTGAAGCAGGCGTCGCAATGCTGGGGGGCCGCGTCGTCGCGCATGGCCTCGCCGAGTGCACGGTACAGGCCGTCGATCGACAGGAAGGCAAGGCTGTCGACCTTGATATAGTCGCGCATCCGGGCGACATCCATGTTGGCGGCGAGCAGTTTCGAGCGCTCGGGCGTATCGACGCCGTAATAGCAGCTATGGCGCGTCGGCGGGCTGGCGATCCGCATATGGACCTCCTCCGCCCCGGCATCGCGAAGCATCTGGACGATCTTCAAGCTGGTCGTCCCGCGAACGATCGAATCGTCGATCAGGACGATCTTTTTCCCGTTGATCAACGCGCGGTTGGCATTGTGCTTGAGCTTGACGCCGAGGTTGCGGATCTGGTCGCCCGGCTGAATGAAGGTCCGCCCGACATAATGGCTGCGGATGATACCGAGCTCGAACGGGATGCCGGCGGCCTGCGCGAAGCCGATCGCGGCGGGGGTTCCCGAATCGGGGACGGGGACGACCATGTCAGCTTCGACGGGACTTTCGCGGGCCAGCTCGACGCCGATCTGCTTCCGCACCTGATAAACGCTCGACCCATCGACGACCGAGTCGGGCCGGCTGAAATAGACGTGTTCGAAAATGCACGGGCGCGGGCGCATGACGCCGAACGGGCGGAGCGAGCGCAGGCCGCGCTTGGTGATGACGATCAGCTCGCCGGGCTCGACCGAGCGGAGGAACGTCGCGCCGACGACATCGAGGGCCACGGTTTCGGACGCCAGGATGTAACTATCGTTCAACCGCCCGAGCACCAGCGGGCGGACACCCAGCGGGTCGCGGCAGGCGATCATCCCCTCGCCGGTCAGGCACAGCAGCGAGTAGGCGCCTTCGACCTGCTTGAGGGCATCGATGAATTTATCGAGGAGGGTGCGGTAGGTGCTGGTCGCGACGAGATGGATAATCACCTCGGTATCGCTCGTCGACTGGAAGATCGATCCGCGCCGTACGAGGTCGCGGCGGAGCTTGACCGCGTTCGAGATGTTGCCGTTGTGGCAAATCGCGAATCCGCCGCTGGCCAGTTCGGCGAACAACGGCTGGACGTTCCGCAGCGCGGTCTCGCCGGTGGTGGCATAGCGGTTGTGGCCGATCGCGATGTCGCCCTTCAACCGCATCATGACGCCGTCTGAATCGAAATTGCCGGCGACGTGCCCCATTGCGCGGTGGGTATGGAAATCATGGCCGTCGAAGCTGGTGATCCCCGCCGCCTCCTGCCCCCGATGCTGGAGGGCATGGAGGCCGAGCGCGGTCAGCGCCGCCGCGCCGTCGGCCCCATAAACGCCGATGACGCCGCATTCCTCGTGGAGATGGTCGCCGTCGAAGGGATCAGTGGTAAAGTCGTCCATCGGGACTCCCCAGGGTGGCGGCTTGCGGCGCATATAGGGCCGGGCGACCACGGTGTCTCCCCCGGAAGCGTCACTAAACTGCAACAGGAGCGACGAATTTGAGCGACCATGCGCGGGAAACGGGGACCGTTCTCGACCCGAAATGGGACGAGCGTGGGCTGATTCAGACGGTGACGACCGACGCCGCCAGCGGCGAAGTGCTGATGGTCGCACACATGAGCGCCGCCGCGCTCGCCGCGACGCTGGCGACGGGCGAGGCGCATTACTGGAGCCGGTCGCGCGGCGAAATCTGGCACAAGGGTGCGACGTCGGGGAACACGCAGGCGGTCGTCGAGGTGCGGATCGACTGCGACCAGGACGCGGTTTGGCTGCGCGTCACCCCGGCGGGTCCGGCGTGCCACACGGGCGCGGGGTCTTGCTTTTACCGCGCGGTGAAGGCGGATGGAGGCCTCAAGACGATGTCATCAGGGAGGGATTGATGTTCATCGTCTGGTGGACCGGTCGCGGTTACCTCGGCTTTGTGGTGCTGCTGGCGACGATGATTGTGGCTGGTGTTCTGCTCGCCGCTGTCGGGCCAAGCCTGCCTGACGGACCAATCTATTGGGGGCCCGTGCTGATGGTCGCTTCCGTCGCGAACTGGATCGTTGGGTCGCGCATCAACCGGAAGACCTTGGACAGGTTGCGGCCGACTGCCGTCCGCCAGCGGCTGATCTATAGGGCGCGCAACAGGGTAATGTCGGTGCCGATGGAAACAGTGTCAATTCCGCTCGGGCTCGTCGGGCTGGGCATGTTGATCATGGCCGTCATACGCTGACACGCCTTGCCCCTGACGCGCACGTCAACTAACACCATTGTGATGATCGAAGCTCCCGCTTTCGCCCATGTTGCCGTTCCACCGCCGCCGTGCGGGGCGGAGACGTTCACGATCACCGATCTGTCGACCGGCTTCCACGTGACGCCGCGCGCGATCCGCTTTTACGAGGACCAGGGGCTGATCGCGCCCGAGCGGAACGGACAGAACCGGGTCTATTCTCGGCGCGATCGGGCGCGGCTGGCGTGGATTTTGCGGGCGAAGAACGTCGGTTTCAGCCTCGCGGAAATCCGCGAGATGATCGACCTGTACGATCTTGGCGATGGCCGCGCGACGCAGCGGCGGGTCACGCTCGACAAATGCCGCCACCGCGTCACCCTGCTCGCCGAGCAACGCGCCGATATCGACGCGACGATCGACGAATTGCAATCCTTTTGCGCCATCGTCGAGCAGCAGCTCGGCGAGAGCCACGAAAGCCATCACTAATGCCCAGCTACCGCGCGCCCGTCAAAGACACGCAATTCGTCCTGTCGACGGTCGTCGGTCTCGACAAATATTCGAACCTGTCGGGCTTTGCCGACGCGACGTCGGAGATGGTGGGGCAGGTCCTCGAGGGAGGAGCGAAGTTCTGCGAGAACGTCCTCGCGCCGATTAACCTCAGCGGCGATCAAGAGGGCTGCACCCGTCACTCCGACGGTTCCGTCACCGCACCCGCCGGGTTCAAGGCGGCGTATGACGCCTTCGTCGAGGCCGGTTGGGGGACATTGACCGCCGATCCCGCCTATGGCGGACAGGGGCTGCCGCACGTTGTCGGCACCGCGATCGCCGAATATCTGTCGAGCGCGAACATGGCTTTCTCGATGTATCCCGGCCTGAACGAGGGCGCGCAGGCGGCGATCCAGGCGGTCGGCAGCGACGCGCAGAAGCGCACTTACCTGCCCAAGATGGTCGAAGGCCGCTGGACGGGCACGATGAACCTGACCGAGCCGCAGTGCGGGACCGACCTCGGCCTGATCCGCACCCGCGCCGAGCCGCAGGCGCCCGATCCTGACGGCCGCGTGACGCACCAGATCACCGGGACCAAGATCTTCATTTCGGCGGGCGAGCACGACCTGTCCGACAATATCATCCACCTCGTGCTGGCGAAGACGACGGGCGCGCCCGACAACGTCAAGGGCATCAGCCTGTTCATCGTACCCAAGTTCATCGTCAACGACGACGGCTCGCTCGGCGCGCGTAACGCCGTCACCTGCGGGTCGATCGAGCATAAGATGGGCATCCACGCCAACGCGACGTGCGTGATGAACTACGACGGCGCGACCGGCTACCTGATCGGCGAGGAGAACAAGGGCCTCCGCGCGATGTTCATCATGATGAACGCGGCGCGCCTCGGCGTCGGGGTGCAGGGGCTGGCGCAGGGCGAGGTCGCCTACCAGAATGCGGCGATCTATGCCCGCGACCGGGTGCAGGGGAAGGCGCTCGCGGGGGCGGCGACTCCGGCGAAGGCCGACCCCATCATCGTGCACGCCGATGTCCGCCGGATGCTGATGGACGGACGCGCGTTCAACGAGGGCGCGCGCGCGCTGATCCTGTGGGGCGCGCTCCAGGTCGACCTGTCGCACAAGGCGGCGACGGCGGAGGAACGCCAGACCGCCGACGATCTGATCGGGCTACTGACCCCGGTGATCAAGGGGTATTGCACCGACAAGGGCTATGACATCGCGACCGCGTCGCAGCAGGTTTATGGCGGTCACGGCTATATTGCCGAATGGGGCATGGAACAGTTCGTCCGCGACGCGCGCATCGCGCAAATCTACGAAGGCACCAACGGCATTCAGGCGATGGACCTCGTCGGGCGCAAGCTCGGCCAGAACGGCGGGCGGGCACTGCGGGCTTATCTCGCGCTCCTTGCCGAGACGATTGCCGATGCGAAGGGGGATGCCCGGCTGGCACCGCTGGCGGGTCCGCTCGAAAAATCGGTCGGCGAATTGCAGGCGGCGACGATGTGGCTGATGCAGAACGGGCTGAGCAACCCCGACAATGCCGGGGCGGCGGCGACGTCGTACCTCCACCTGCTGGGCATCGTCGCACTCGGCCAGATGTGGCTGATCATGGCCAAGGCCGCCCACGCCGCGCTCGACGCCGGAGCGAGCGATGCTGCGTTTTTCGAACACAAGCTGGTCACCGCGCGCTATTTCGCCGAGCGCTATTTCCCCGATTGCGGCGCGTTGCGGCGCAAGCTCGAAGCCGGTGCAGAGGCGCTGATGGCGCTGCCCGCCGAAGCATTCTGACCGAATAATATTTTTGGGAGACCGAACATGGCCGAAGCACTGATCTACGACGCGGTTCGTACCCCGCGTGGCAAGGGCAAGAAGGACGGCAAGCTCCACGAAATTACACCGGTCCAGCTCGCGACACAGGTGCTTCAGGCGGTGCGTGACCGAACCGGCATCGATACCGCCGACGTCGACGACGTCGTGCTGGGCTGCGTCGCGCCGGTCGGCGAGCAGGGCAGCGACATCGCCCGCACCGCCGTCTTGAATGCCGACTATGCCGAGACCGTCGCGGGCGTTCATATCAACCGTTTCTGCGCGAGCGGCCTTGAAGCCGTCAACATGGCCGCCGCGAAGGTCATCAGCGGCGAGGCGATGTTCGCGATCGGCGGCGGCGTCGAGAGTATGAGCCGCGTGCCGATGGGGGCCGACGGCGGCGCGTGGCCGATGGACCCGGCGGTCGCGTACAAGACCTATTTCATGCCGCAGGGCATCGGGGCCGACCTGATCGCGACCAAATACGGCTTTAGCCGCGCCGACGTCGACGCCTATGCGATGGAAAGCCAGCGTCGCGCCGCCCGCGCATGGAGCGAAAGCCGGTTCAAGAATTCGGTCGTCGGCGTCAAGGACGTGATCGGTGAGATCGTCCTCGCCCATGACGAGCATATGCGCCCCAGCACCGATATGCAGTCGCTCGGCGGGCTCAACGCCGCGTTCGAGGCGATCGGCGAGGGAATGCCCGGCTTCGACGCGATCGCTCTGCAGAAATATCCCGAGGTCGAGCGCATCCACCACGTCCACACCGGCGGCAATTCGAGCGGTATCGTCGATGGCGCGGCCGCCGTGTTGATCGGCAATCGCGATATGGGCGCGAAATACGGGATCAAGCCGCGCGCGAAGATCCTCGGCATGGCGTCGATCGGCTCGGAACCGGCGATCATGCTGACCGGCCCGACGCCGGTCACCGAGAAACTGCTCAAGCGCCTCGGCATGACGGTCGCCGACATCGACCTGTTCGAACTGAACGAGGCGTTCGCGAGCGTCGTCCTGCGCTATATGCAGGCGCTGAACATCGATCACGGCAAGATCAACGTCAACGGCGGCGCGATCGCGATGGGCCACCCGCTCGGTGCGACGGGCGCGATGATCCTCGGCACGGTTCTCGACGAGCTCGAGCGGACGGGCAAGTCGACCGCGCTGGTCACACTGTGCGTCGGGGCCGGGATGGGCACCGCGACGGTGATCGAGCGGATCTGAGAAGCCAGTGGATGTAGTCGAACTTGACGCATCTCACGTCGGCAGCAGGGAACAGCTGATGGCGTTAGTCGGCAATGGGATTGGCGCGCCGCACTGGTGGGGCGGAAATCTCGATGCCCTGTGGGATGTGATCACTGGCGACTTGGCAGAACGGAAACCTCCATATTTAATTCGCTTGTCCGGACTGCGCCGCCAATCTGAAGATGTCTCGTTAACTGTCGACAAGGTTCAGCTTGCCTTCGATGACGCGAGAATAGAGCGCGGATTGGCGATCGCATTTGAAATTACCTGATATCGACCTTGGGGACTAGAATCATGACCACCCTCACCCACGACCTCGACGCCGACGGCATCCTGACGCTGACGATCGACCTGCCCGGTCAGTCGATGAACGTCATCAATGCCGACTTTACCACCGACCTCGCCGCCGCGATCGCGACGATCAAGGCCGACGCCGCGATCAAGGGCGTCGTCATAACCAGCGGCAAGGCGTCGGGCTTCATGGCCGGAGCCGACCTCAAGGGGATGGGCGGGCTCGTCGGCGGCGGGGGCGGCGAGAGCAAGTCGCGGATGGCGGCGCTGTTCGAGCAAGTCTACCGCCTCAACAAGCTGTTCCGCGACCTGGAAACCTGCGGCAAGCCGGTCGCCGCCGCGATCAACGGTCTCGCGCTGGGCGGCGGCCTCGAACTCGCGCTCGCGTGCCACTATCGCGTGTGCAGCGACAACCCGAAGATCGCACTCGGCCTGCCCGAGGTGCTCGTCGGCCTGTTCCCCGGCGCGGGCGGGACGCAGCGCCTGCCGCGCCTGATGGGCGTCCAGCCCGCGCTGATGTACCTGACGCAGGGCAAGAGCATGTCGCCGCAGGAGGCGCTCGGCTTCAAGGTGGTCAACGAACTTGCGACCGCCGATCAGATCGTCGTGCGCGCCAAGGCGTGGGCGCTGGCGAACCCCAAGGCGGTCGCGCCGTGGGACGACAAGGGCTTCCGCTTCCCCGGCGGCGTCGGCGCGATGAACCCCGGCTTCGCCCAGACCTTCATGGCCGGCACCGCGATGACGGCGAAGGCGACCAATCATAATATGAACGCGCCGATCGCGATGCTGTCGGCAGTCTATGAGGGGTCGCAGCTGCCGATCGACACGGCGTTGCGCGTCGAGAGCAAATATCTCGCCAAGGTCGTCGCCGATCCCCAGGCGGGCAACATGATCCGGTCGCTGTTCGTGTCGAAGCAGGCGGCGGAAAAGGGCGCGCGTCGCCCCAAGAATGTGCCGCCAATGCCCGCCAAAAAGATCGCCATGCTCGGTGCGGGGCTGATGGGCGCGGGCGTGGCGATGGTCGCAGCGCAGGCGGGGATCGAGGTCGTTCTGCTCGACCGCGACATTGCCGCCGCCGAGAAGGGCAAGGCGTACACCGCCGAGCGGCTGGCGAAGAAGCGGACCGACCCGGCCAAGATGGAAGCGGTCCTTGGCCGCATCCATCCGACCACCGATTATGCCGACCTCGCCGGGTGCGATCTGATCATCGAGGCGGTGTTCGAGGACCGCGGCATCAAGGCCGAGGTGACGAAGCGCGTCGAAGCGGTGGTCGGGGCTGACACGATCTTTGGGTCGAACACCTCGACGCTGCCGATCACGGGGCTGGCGCCGGCATGGTCGAAACCAGCGAATTTCATCGGCATCCACTTCTTTTCGCCGGTCGAGAAGATGCCGCTGGTCGAGATCATCGTCGGCAAGGAGACGGGGCCGGAAGCAATCGCCAAAGCGCTCGATTTCGTCGCCGCGATCCGCAAGACGCCGATCGTCGTCAACGATTCTCGCGGCTTCTACACGTCGCGCTGCTTTGGTACCTATGTTCAGGAGGGGCTGGCGCTGCTGAGCGAAGGCGTCGCCCCGGCGCTGATCGAGAACATCGGGCGCCATATGGGGATGCCGGTCGGGCCGCTCGCGGTCAACGACGAGGTCGGCCTCGACCTGTCGCTCAAGGTGGCCAAGCAGACCAAGGCGGACCTGGGAGAGGCGTATAAGTCGTCACCCAGCGAAGGCGTGATCGTCACGATGAACGAACTGGGCCGCCTGGGGCGCAAGAACGGTAAGGGCTTCTACGTCTACCCGGAAGGCGGCAAGAAATATCTGTGGCCCGAACTATCGGCCACTGTTGCCGAACCGGGTGAGGCGAGCGACGCCACGCCCGAGGCGATCCGGGAGCGCCTGCTGTATCGGCAGATGGTCGAATGCGCGCGCTGCTTCGCCGAAGGCGTGCTCGAGACGCCCGAGGACGGCGACCTCGGCGCAATCTTCGGCTGGGGCTTCGCGCCGTTCACCGGCGGGCCGTTCAGCCACATGGACACGTTGGGCATCGCCAATGTCGTCGCCATCCTCGACGGCCTGACCCAGCGCCACGGCGAACGCTTCGCCCCGCCACAAATGCTCCGCGACATGGCGGCGGCGGGTGACACCTTCTACGGGCGCGCGGCGGCGAAACTGGCGGCGTGAGATGACCGCGATCGAGCCCGGCTGGCGCGACACGATCGGCCTGGCCGGGGCATCACGAGCTGAGATCGCAGTGGTCGCGTGTCGGTGCGAAGAGCGCGATCGCCTGACGTCTTGATCCGCCGCGTCGCCGCCATTTTAGCTATGGTCGCCGCGGTTGCGGTTGCGGTCATGGTGCACGAAGCCGCCGCGGAGCCCGTGGTCGTCGCTTACGATGTCGTCCTCCCCGGCTGGACCGCGCCGCCGTTGCGGATCGTCCAGTTGAGCGACATCCACATGGGCCTGCCAGACATGCCCGTTACGCGCATCGCCGCGATCGTCACCCAGGTGAATGCACTCCACCCGGACCTCGTCGCGCTGACCGGGGATTATCAGGGCGGCAAGCTGCTCGACTGGACGGGCGGCAACCTTGGCCCCGCGATTCGCCCGCTCGCAAAGCTGCGTTCACGCCTCGGCACGTTTGCCGTTCGTGGCAATCACGACAATGCCTTCTGGGCCCCAATCATCCTGCCGCTGTATGCGATGACATACCTCCAGAATGCCCATGTCGACGTCGGACCGATCGTTATCGTGGGGATCGACGATGCCACGGGTGCCCCCGATATCGCGCGCGCGCTTGTGGGGATTCCGGTCGGCAAGCCGGTCGTGATGCTGATGCACGAACCCGATGGCTTCACCGGCGTCCCGGTGTCGGTGGCGGTGACGCTTGCCGGGCACACCCATGGCGGACAGGTGCGCCTCCCGCTGATCGGCACATTATTGACCAACACCCGGCACGGCTATGTCCGTGGCCGCTATGTCGTGGGCGGGCGAACGCTGATCGTCTCGTCAGGGATCGGGACGACCGCGCTGCCCATCCGCCACGACGTGCCGCCCGAAATCGTAGTCGTCACGCTGCACGCGCGATGACGGCATCGCGGTCGAAGACAAAGCGACGGTCGCTCTCCATGCTGCTGCGGGTCGCTGTCGTTACCACGGGCGTCGCGGTCGGCGGCTGCGAACCCGTCCGCCCTCCCCCACCGTCGGTATCCTTCGCGGGCTTGCCGGTCAGCGGTAGCGTCCACGACGCGCAAAAGAGCGGCTTCACCGGCTGCGTCCACCTCGACGCCGTCCACATCCGGTGCCGGCGGCACGGCGTCATGATCGAAGGCGCCGGCCCCTATGACGCGGCGGTCGATCTCGTCGGCAGCAACGGCGCGGGTGGTTTCGACCAGCTGACGTTGTGGGACGACCGCGACAATGACGCGGTCTTCAGACTTGCCGCCGCGCTCGAACGCGGCGGCTGGACCAGGTGCCTGACCGGCGACGGGCGGGTGGGCGATCAGGCGATTTATACCCGCCCCGGTGCGCCGGTGCGCGCGTCGATGGATATCAGCTATTGGTCGAAACGTCGGCTCCGGTTCATTCCGGTGTCGGATCACGAGCACGGCTGTGCCGACCCGGTGGCTCACTCGGTCGGCAGAAACTCGGGCACCGACAGGTAACGCTCGCCGGTGTCGTAATTGAACCCCAGCACGCGCGACCCCGCCGGCAGTTCGCACAGCTTCTGATGAATCGCGGCCAGCGTTGCGCCGCTCGAAATCCCGACGAGCATCCCCTCCTCGCGCGCGGAACGAAGCGCCCACGCCTTGGCGTCGTCGGGGGTGACCTGAATGACCCCGTCGAGCAGCTGAGTATGGAGGTTGGCGGGAATGAAGCCCGCACCGATGCCCTGGATCGCGTGCGGCCCGGGCTGCCCGCCGGAGATCACCGGCGACAGCGTCGGCTCGACGGCGAACATCTTCATCTTCGGCCAGATCGGCTTCAAGGCCTCGGCCACGCCGGTGATATGGCCGCCGGTGCCGACGCCGGTGATCATCGCGTCGATCGGCGTGTCGCCGAAATCATCGAGGATTTCGCGCGCTGTTGTCCGCACATGGACCGCGACGTTCGCTGGATTCTCGAATTGCTGCGGCATCCAGCTGTTGGGTGTTTCAGCGACGATGGCGTGCGCGCGCTCGATCGCGGCTTTGACGCCCCCGGCGCGCGGCGTCAGGTCGAACGTCGCACCATAGGCCAGCATCAGCCGCCGCCGCTCGATCGACATCGAGTCGGGCATGACGAGGATGACCTTATAGCCTTTGATCGCGCCAACCAGCGCGAGGCCGATCCCGGTATTGCCGCTGGTCGGCTCGACGATCGTCCCGCCGGGCTTCAGGCTGCCGTCGGCCTCCGCCGCTTCGATCATCGCCAGCGCGATACGGTCCTTGACCGACCCGCCGGGGTTCGACCGTTCGGACTTGATCCACACCTCGGCATCGGGGAACAGGCGGCTGACGCGGACGTGCGGCGTGTTGCCGATGGTGGCGAGGATCGAATCGGCCTTCATGCGCGGGTCTCCTGCTGTTCGATCATTATAGCGGCTTCGCTCGCGCCATGCGAGACGGGCGGTGCGACAAAGCGGTCGGCACGGCGCAGGACGGGGAAGCGCCACGCCCAGATCGCAGTGACCACGACCGCGCCGACGCCGCCGGCGACGACCGCCTCGACCGGGCCGAGCCACGCCGCCGTCACGCCGCTCTCGAATTCGCCGAGTTCGTTCGATGCGGAGATGAATACTCCCGATACCGCCGACACCCGCCCGCGCATCGCGTCGGGCGTATGGAGCTGGATCAGCGCCGAACGGATATAGACCGAGATCATGTCGGCCGCGCCCAGCACCGCCAGCGCCGCGAGCGACAGCGGCAACCACGTCGACACGCCGAAGACGATGGTCGACACCCCGAACAAGGCGACGCAGGCGAACATGGTGACGCCGACGTGACGCTTGACCTGCCACCGGGTCAGCACGAGCGCGGTTAGCGCCGCCCCCGCCGCCGGGGCTGCGCGGAGCGGCCCCAACCCGCCGACGCCGACGTGGAGGATATCGCGGGCATAGACGGGCAGCATCGCCGTCGCCCCGCCGAGGAGAACGGCGAACAGGTCGAGGCTGATTGCGCCAAGGACGATCTGATTGCGCCGGACATAGCCAAGCCCCTCGAGCGTCGCCCGCCACGGGCTGAGCGGCGATGGTGCGGGCCGCGGCACGGGGCCGATCAGGAACAGTGCCACCAGCCCGATGGCGAACAGCGCCGCCGCGACCAGATACGGCGTGGCGGGCGACACGGCATAAAGGTACCCGCCGATCGGCGGCCCGAGCACCGCCCCGACCTGCCAGCCGATCGAGTTCCACGCGATCGCCGTGGGCAGCAGGTCACGCGGGACGAGGTTGGGAGCGAGCGCCGAAATCGCCGGGCCTGCGAAGGCGCGCCCAACCCCGAGCATGACGGCGACAACGAACAAGACAGTCATCGTCACACCGCCAGTGAGCGCGAGGATCGCCAGAACCGTGGTGCAGACCAGCGTGAGCACGTTGGCCGCGCGCGCGATGACCCGCCGGTCGACGCGGTCGGCCACATAGCCGACGACGAGCGTCAGCGCGAACAACGGCAGGAATTGCGCGAGGCCGATCATACCGAGCAGGAAGGCGGCGTCGCGCTGGCTCATCGTCGCGCGCGCCAGATCATAGACCTGCCAGCCGATGACGATGACGAGCATCGCGCTGGCGATGTTCAACGCCAGCCGTGCGACGAAAAACGCCCGAAAATTGGGGATCGCGAACAGGTTCACAACACCGTCGTAGGGGACGGCAGCGGCCCGGGGCAAGTCCTACCAAAAGTCCTACAGCGCGTGTCGAACAAATTGGCGCGTAGGCGTTAACTTCGTCAAGTTGTTAATATTCGAGAGCGACGCCGGGCGCAGGCGAAACCATCGCCTTCCGCCCCCCGGTCTCCTCGGCTATCCCGACTGAATGACCGCCCCCCGCTTCGTCTTCACCATCGCCGCCACCGACGGCGCGGCGCGCACCGGGACGCTGGCGTTGCGCCGGGGCACAATCCGCACCCCGGCGTTCATGCCAGTCGGGACCGCCGCCACGGTCAAGGCGATGCGCCCCGCCGAGGTTGCGGCGAGCGGGGCCGACATCATCCTCGGCAACACGTATCACCTGATGCTCCGCCCGACCGCCGAGCGGATCGCGCGGCTGGGCGGCCTCCACCGCTTCATGGGCTGGGCCGGCCCGATCCTGACCGACAGCGGCGGCTATCAGGTGATGAGCCTGGGCGCGCTGACGAAGGTCACCGAAGAGGGCGTCACCTTCGCCTCGCACCGCGACGGGTCGCGCCACGCCGTCACCCCCGAACGTTCGATCGAAATCCAGCGCCTGCTCGGCAGCGACATCGTCATGGCGTTCGACGAGCTCGTCGCGTTGCCCGCCGACCGGAGCGCGGTCGAGGCGGCGATGCAGCGGTCGATGCGTTGGGCCGCGCGGAGCCGGGCGGCATTCAATGCTGGTGGCGACCACGCGGCGAACGCCAGCCTGTTCGGCATCCAGCAAGGCGGACTTGACGAAGGAATGCGCGCCACGTCGGCGACGGCGCTCCGGGCGATCGGCTTCGACGGCTATGCCATCGGCGGCCTTGCGGTCGGCGAGGGGCAGGACGCGATGTTCGGTGTCCTCGACTATGCCTGCGACCAGCTGCCCGCCACCGCGCCGCGCTACCTGATGGGGGTCGGCAAACCCGACGACATTGTCGGTGCGGTCCTGCGTGGGGTCGACATGTTCGATTGCGTTCTGCCCACACGCTCGGGGCGGACGGGCCAGGCCTTTACCCGCGCCGGTCCAATCAACCTGAGGAACGCCCGGTTCGTCGAGGACGAACGCCCGCTCGACGCCGACTGCCCGTGTCCGGTGTGCGCGGCCGCCAGCCGGGCGTACATCAGCCACCTCGTCCGCAGCGACGAGATCCTCGGCGCGATGCTGATGACCGAGCATAACATCTGGTTCTACCAGACCCTGATGGCCGACCTGCGCGCCGCGATCGCCAACGGCTGCGTCGTCGCGTTCGCCGCCGCCTTCCTCTTCCGCTATCGGCGCGATCTGGACAGCGCGAGCGCCAACGAGTAGCCGCACG
>JANYFA010000022.1 GCA_025362895.1 Sphingomonadaceae bacterium
TGGTTCTGCTCGGGGTCGAGCACTTCCAGCATGGCGCTGCTCGGGTCGCCGCGCCAGTCGCTGCTCATCTTGTCGACTTCATCGAGCAGCACGATCGGGTTGACCACTCCGGCATTCTTCATGCCCTGGATGATGCGGCCCGGCATGCTGCCGATGTAGGTGCGGCGGTGACCACGAATCTCGGCCTCGTCGCGCATTCCGCCGAGCGACTGGCGGATAAACTCGCGCCCGGTTGCCTTGGCGATCGAACGACCGAGCGACGTCTTGCCGACACCCGGCGGACCCACGAGGCACAGGATCGGCCCCTTCAGCTTGTTGGTCCGCGCCTGCACCGCGAGATATTCGACGATGCGGTCCTTGACCTTCTCCAGCCCATAATGATCGCCGTCGAGTACCGCCTGCGCGGCGACGATGTCGCGCTTGATCTTCGTCTTCTTACCCCATGGCAGACCGAGGATGGTGTCGAGGTAATTGCGGACGACGGTCGCCTCCGCCGACATCGGCGACATCGCCTTGAGCTTCTTCAGCTCACCGATAACCTTCTCGCGCGCCTCCTTGCTCAGCTTGGTCCGCGCAATCTTTTCTTCGATCTCGCTCGTCTCGTCCTTGGGATCGTCGCCCTCGCCGAGTTCGCGCTGGATCGCCTTCATCTGCTCGTTGAGATAATATTCGCGCTGGGTCTTCTCCATCTGCCGCTTGACGCGGCTGCGGATTTTCTTCTCGACCTGGAGGACGCCCATCTCTCCCTCCATGAAGCCAAATACGGCTTCGAGGCGCTTGGCGACGTCGAACTGCGCCAACAACGCCTGTTTGTCGGCGATCTTCAGCGTGAGATTCGCCGCGATGGTGTCGGCGAAGCGGCTGGCATCGTCGATCTGGCCGATCTGCACGGCGATCTCGGGCGCCGTTTTCTTGTTGAGTTTGACATAAGCTTCGAACTGCTTCGCCGCCGAGCGAACGAGGGCTTCGATCAGAGTTGCATCCTCGAGCGTTTCCTCAATCGGCTCCGCGCGTCCGATGAGATACTCGCCGTCGGCTTCAAGCGCGCCGAGGCGCGCGCGCGATTGACCCTCGACCAGCACCTTAACGGTGCCATCGGGCAATTTGAGGAGCTGGAGCACTGTCGCCAGCGTGCCGACATCGTACAGATCATCGGCGCGCGGATCTTCATCACCAGGGTTCTTCTGGCTGAGCAGGAAAACCTGCTTGTCGGCGGCCATGACCGCCTCAAGCGCCCGCACCGATTTGTCGCGCCCGACGAACAGCGGAACAATCATTTGCGGGAATACGACGATGTCACGAAGCGGCAGGACGGGCAGGGTTGTCATTCGCTCACTCTCCACCGCGACCGTCTACGCTCGGCCGCGCAGGCAGATATGGGAAGCCCCCTGTCCCGCATCAATCCACCTGCCCATCCAATCGCGACCGTAACCCGGGAAGGCTAAGCCCGACCGCGCACGGGCAGGTCAGGGACGCGATCAGCAAATGTCGCGATCCTTCGTTTCAGGCAGGGCGACGATGGTAACGACGAAGGCGATCGCAACGACGACGAACGTGTACCACAGCCCGCCGAACGGATTGCCGCTACGCGCGATGATGAACTGCGAGATGAACGGCAGGAAGCCGCCGAAATAGCCGGTGCCGATATGATAGGGGATCGACATCGACGTGTAGCGAATGCGCGCCGGAAACAGCTCGACGAGGATTGCCGCGACCGGGCCATAGGTCATCGCCGACAATATCCCCATCGCGAGACCGGCGAGGATGATGACGGCATCGTTGCGCGGGCCGGGGTTTTTCGCCGTCGGGTAGCCGGCGCGGGTCAACGCCGCCTCCACCTTCGTCTTGTCGAACGGCACGGCGATATTGTCGAGGTCGATCGCGATGACCGGCCCGACCATCACCCGGAGCGGCAAGCCGGTCGATTCGACGCGGCGAAAACCGATGCCGCGCCCGGAGAAAAATTGCATCGCGTTGCCGCACGCCGTGTCCTGCTTATGGGCAAACGGGTCATAATGGCACGCGACGCCGCTGACAGTAATTGGTGCCGCCGCAGCGGCGCGCGTCAGCGTCGGGTTCGCGGCGTTGGCCAGCAGATGGAACAGGGGAAACAACAGCAGCAGCGTCAGCCCATAACCTGCGATCATCATCGGGCGTCGCCCCCAGCGATCGCTCAGATGCCCGGCAAGGACGAAGAACGGAGCCGATAGCAACGCCGTAACCCCGCACAGCAGCTTGGCATCGGTCTCGTTTACCAATGCCGTCTGCTGGAGAAAGAGCAGGGTCGAGAATTGTGCGGTGTACCAGATCACAGTCAACCCGGCGGCAATCCCGAACAAAGCGACAAGAAGGAGGCGGATATTGCCTTTGTGCGTGAAGGTCTCGCGCAGCGGATGCGCGCTAGTTTCGCCCTTCGCCTTCATCGCGACGAACACCGGGCTCTCGCGCAGCTTCAGCCGGATATACAGCGACACCACGAGGAGAAGCAGCGACCCGACAAATGGCAGGCGCCAGCCCCAGCTTTCGAAGGCGTCTTTCCCGACGATCGCCGTCACCCCGAGCGTGACGATCAACGACAAGAGAAACCCTCCGACGACCGACGCCTGAATAAAGCTGGTGAAGAAGCCACGCCGCCCCTTCGGCGCGTTCTCGGCGACATAGATCGCCGCTCCGCCATACTCGCCGCCGAGCGCAAGGCCCTGAAGCAGCCGCAGGCCGACGAGGAGGATGGGGGCCCAGATGCCTGCCGTCGCAAAAGTTGGTAGAAACCCGACGAGCGCGGTCGCCACCCCCATCAGCGTGATCGTCGCGAGGAAAGTATGTTTGCGTCCGATGCGGTCGCCGAGAACGCCGAAGACCATCGCACCAATCGGGCGAACACCGAAGCCGGCCCCGAATGTCGCGAGACTGAGAAGCAGCCCGGCGGTAGGATTATCGCTCGGGAAGAACAGCCGCCCAAGTAATGCCGCGAGCGTGCCGTAAACGAAGAAATCGTACCATTCGAACACGGTGCCGAGCGACGACGCGACGATGATCAGCCGGTCGCGGCGTGGCTCGAATGCCGTCGATTCCATGTCCGCCGCAACCGTCGCCATTCTTATCTCCCCATTCGCATCTAAAGCCAATCCGGCACGGCGACGCAATGGGTGGATATCGGCGATGGGAGCCGGTCAGACTGGCGGGTCGGCAATCATCGCGGTGAAGCGCGCTTCGGCGGCGAGCTTACCGTCGACTGTCGCGCGTCCGGCGAACTTGCACACGGTCGCTCGGCGCTGGATAAACTCAACGTCAAGGTGAAGCAGGCAGCCGGGTTCGACGGGAGCGCGGAACTTCGCCTCCTCGATCGCCATGAAATAGACCAGCTTGCCGCTGTCCTTCAGCCCCATCGACAAGATCGCAAGGACTCCGGCGGTTTGCGCCAGAGCCTCGACGATCAGAACGCCCGGCATGATCGGGCGCCCGGGAAAGTGCCCCGCGAAGAACGGCTCGTTTATACTGACCGCCTTGATTCCGCGCGCAGACCGGTCGGCGACGATCGCCTCGACCCGGTCGACGAGCAGCATCGGGAAGCGGTGCGGGATCAGCCCCATCACCGCGCGCACGTCGACCGCCGAGAGCGCGGTCGAGGGTGCGGCGGTCATCGAGACTTAATTGGTGGGCGCGACGGGCGCGGTCGTCGACACGCGCGGGAGCGCCTTGTCGAGGCGACCAAGGACGTCGGCGGTGACGTCGATCGACTTCGAATGCTGAAGCGTCGCGCCTTCGGGCAGAACGATTGTCGCGCCACGCTCGAGCATGACCGCAGTGATGACCGGCGTCGCGGCGTCGTTGATCTGCTTCAGGACATACTGGCGCGATGCCTGGAAATCATTGCCGCGCTTCTGCAGATCGGCCTCGGCGGTCTGCTGGCGCTTTTGGAAGTCGTTGACTTTCGCCTGGAACGCGGCGATCACGGCGGGAGTAGCGGTCGGCGCGGGGGCCGACTTTTGCAGCGTTTCCTGCTCCGACCCGAACTGGGTGCGGAGCGAGGAGACCCGCGCCTGAATGGCATCGTTGCGGGTCTTCAACTCGCCCGACGCCTGCTTGCCAGCGGCGGAATCGCCGATGACACGGTCCATATCGACGATGATGATTACTGGCGGCGGCAGCGTCTGCGCGAGCCCAGGCGTAGCAATGGCAGCGGCGGCGAGCAGCGCGAACTTGGTCATGGTCTTCATCAGAATTGAGTCCCTACGTTGAATTGAAACAGCTTGGGGTTGTCGCCCGGCGCTTTGACGAGCGCCTTGGCGAGATCGAAACGGAACGGTCCGAACGGCGAGTTCCACGACACGCCGATACCGACCGCGACGCGCGGCTTGGGGGTGTTGCCGGCATATTGCTCATCGAAGCCGCCGGTGCCGTTGTTGGCTACGCACGCCTGAAACGGCTTGAACGTCGAATTCGTCAAGACCGCCGGCGGCGGCGGGGCGAGGCAGGTTGTCGTCGGCGTCGGGATCTTGAACACGGCGCCGATGTCGGTGAAGATCGACGGGCGCAAGCCAAGCTCTGCCCCGGCGGCGCCCAGCGGGATCTGTATCTCGATACGCCCGCGATAATAGGCCTCACCGCCCAACGCATCGTCGGTTGCGTTCTTGCGATTCTGATCCACCGTGACTGCCCCGGTAACAGGATCGACGATCAGAGGTTGACGCAGCACACGCGGGCCAACGCCGCGAATACCGAAGCCGCGCAGTTGGCCTTCGCCAAGGAAGAATCGGTCGGTCAAGCGAACCGTCGATCCGCCATAGCCGGTAATGTACCCCGCTTCGCCGCCGATGTTCAAAATGAAGCCGCTGCTGCTACCGAAAAGCGGGTGATAAAAGTCGTAATTAACCCGCGTCGACAGATATTTGACCCCGGTACCGACACCGGCGAGGTCCTGGCTGAACACGAAGCGCTGACCACGGCTCGGGCGAACGGGGTTGTTCACACTGTTGTAGATAAGGCTGTAGCCCACCGACGACGTCGTATAATTCCCGAGCGCGTCGCAAAGGTAGCGCCCGGCAATGTTCGGGTTGCAGATCTTGTTGCCCTTGGCGTCGCGAATCAGTGCGCCCAGTATATCATGCTGGAAATACTGGTCGCCGAGCGTCACGTTTTGAAAGCTGAGGCCATAGCGGACCGATGCCGCCCAGAATTCGGTGATGGCAAAGCCGGTACGGACCTGGAACCCGGTTGTCGTCTGGGCGTAGGTCTGGTTGAGGTTGTTGCCGCCAAGCGATCCCGACCCGCTGTACGCATTATAGTCGCGGCGGAAAATGTCGAAGCCGAGCGCGAGGTTGCGCCCGAACAGGTAGGGCTCTGTGAAGCCCGCTTCGATCGATTTCGAATAGCGCGAAATATTACCCGACAGGCGCAGTTCCTGTGCGCGACCCCGGAAATTGCGCTGGGCAATCGACGCACTGAGGATGAAGCTTTCGAGGCTCGAATAACCCGCCGACACTTCGAGGCTGCCGGTCGATTTTTCCTGGACGTTGGCTTCGAGAATGATCTTGTCGGGCGACGATCCGGGCTTTTGTTCGACCTCGAGCTTCTCCTGGAAAAACCCTAGCCCCTGGAGTCGGTCGCGCGACCGTTTGACTTTTAACGTGTTGAAGGCGTCGCCTTCAACAAGTCGGAATTCGCGGCGGATGACCGGGTCCTTGGTGCGGACGTTGCCATTAATATTGATCTTCTCAATGTAGACGCGCGGCGCTTCGGCGATTTCGAAGCTGATGTTCATCTCGCGCTTGTCTTTGTCGCGATTGAATTGCGGGCGGATGTCGGCAAACGCATAGCCGAGCAGGCCCGCCGTTTCCTGCAACGTGTCGACCGTCGTCTCGATCTTTTGCGCGTTGTACCAATCGCCTTTTTTCTCGGTCAGCAGCTTGCTGAACGTATCGGCCTTGATGTCGCGAATGTCGGATTCGATCTTGAGTTCGCCGAATTTGTACCGCTCGCCCTCATCGACGACATAGGTGACGATGAAGTCGCGGCGATCGGGGGTCAGCTCGGCCACGGCCGACACTACACGGAAGTCGGCATAGCCGTTGGTCAAATAGAATTGCCGCAACTTCTGCTGGTCGTAGGCGAGGCGGTCGGGATCATAGGTATCGTTCGACGTGAACAGGCGGTACGGGCGCGCTTGGCGCGTTACCATCACCGTCCGCAGCTGACCGTCCTTGAACTTGCTGTTGCCGAGGATGTTGATCTGGCGGACCTTCGACTTTGATCCTTCGCTGATCTCGAAGACGAGGTCGACACGGTTCTGGTCGAGCTGAACGATCTTCGGCTCGACCGCCGCCGAGAAGCGCCCGCCCCGGCGATAGATTTCAAGAATGCGCCCGACATCGGCACGGGTCTTCGACCGGGTGAAAATCTGCCGCGGCGCCAGCTTGATCTCCTCGCGGACCTTCTCTTCCTTGATGCGCTTGGCGCCCTCAACCAGAATCCGGTTGATCACCGGGTTTTCCTTGACAGAAACCGTGAGCGTACCTTTGTCGTCGAGAATTGTGGCGTCTGCGAACAGCTCGCTCGCGTAAATTTCCTTCAGCGCCTTGTCGAGACGATCGCGGTCATACGTGTCGCCGACGTCGAGGCTGATATACGATCGCACGGTGTCGGGCTCGAGCCGCTCGGTACCCTTGATGATGATCGCGCGCACTGTGCCGCTGGTATTGGGCGCCGGGGTGGCGAAACTGCCGGTCGCCTCGGGGATCGGCACCTGCGCCGTCGCCGTCGCCGTCGCCGCAAATGCTGTGCTGGCGAGCAGGACGAGGGTCAATCGCCGTGTTTGCGCCGCACGCCGTCGCGGCGCGGCAGTCGACGATGTTCGATCACTCACGCAGTAAACCCGCCCTTCAACCCGCCCTGCCGCATCCGCCCCCGCGAACCGACGTTTCAACCGAACAGCCCCGACAGCCGTTGCCATGCTCCGACCCCGCCGAGGTCGTTCCATGTCAGGAACACCATCAGCGACATCAGTGCGGCGAACCCCGACATAAAGGCCCATTCCTGGACCCTGGGTGCCAGGGGACGCCGACGAACCGCTTCGACCGCGTAGAGGAACAGATGACCGCCGTCCAGCATCGGAACTGGCAGGAGGTTGATGAATCCCAGATTAATCGAGACGAAAGCAATGAACTGGACCAGGTTCGGAATGCCGAGCGCTGCCGCCTGCCCTGAAATCTGCGCGATTTTGATCGGCCCGCCCATTTCACTCGCGGCACGATGGCCGGTAACGACATCGCCAACACCGTGGACGATCGCGCCAATCAGCGACCAGACTTCGACGGCGCCGTAGTAGAAGGCCGCTAGCGGTGCGCGAGGAACGATGACCTGGCCGCGAGCAGGGGCGATGCCCAGTCGAGCGATCTTCGTGGGCGCCCCGAACGGATCGACATGATCGACCATCGCCGGGACAATGCGAACGGTGCGCATGGCATTCGCACGGCGGAAGTCGAGGTCGACCGCCTTGCCGGGGTTAAGCGCCATCGCCTGCATCACGTCTTCGAACGCGGTGACACGGCTCCCATCGATGCGGGTAATGACATCGCCCGAGATCAGTCCGGCGCGCGCTGCCGGGGTTCCGGTGACGACGGTGGCTATCACCGCCGGAGTTACCGTCTGGCCATAGGTCATGAACAACGCCGCGAAAATTGCGGTGGCGAAGGCGAAGTTGGTCAGCGGCCCGGCAAGGATAACAAGCGCCCGCTGCCAAACGGGGCGAAACTGAAACATCACCGCGCGTTCGGCCTTGGTTGCTTCGGGAACGTCCGCCGCGCGGCTCGCGGCGTCGGCGTCACCGGCGAACTTGACATAGCCGCCGAGCGGCAGCAGCCCGACCTTCCACCGCGTGCCCCTGCGATCCGTCCAGCCAACGAGTTCGCGCCCGAAACCAATCGAAAACGCCTCGGCGCCGATGCCGAACATCCGGGCAACAAGGTAGTGACCCATTTCGTGGACGAAAACGAGGATGCCGATGACGATCGCGAAGCTCGCGATGGTCAGGCCGAGCCCGGGGTGCGGTAACGGTGTCAGGGTCGCCTCCTCGCAGAGGCCGCGACGCGGCCACTCGATCCAATCAGCGCCCCCGCCACACGTCGCGCCTCGCCGTCGATCGCGACCACCTCGTCGAGCGAGGCAATCGGCCCCGCGGCGACGCCCGCCAGCGTATCGGCGACGATTGCGGCAATATCGAGGAAGCCGATCTTGCCGCCAAGGAAGGCTGCGACCGCGACCTCGTTCGCGGCATTGAGGACGCACGGGGCCGACCCCCCTGCCCTCATCGCGGCTTGCGCGAGCGCGAGCGCGGGGAAACGGTCGTGGTCGGGGGCTTCGAAGGTCAACGTCGCGACGCTCGCGAGGTCGAGCCGCGCCGACGGCGTCGCCATCCGCTCAGGGTACGCGAGGCAATAGCCGATCGGCGTCCGCATATCGGGCGTGCCGAGCTGCGCGAGCATCGACCCGTCGATATACTCGACGAAGCTGTGAACGACCGACTGCGGGTGGACGATCACCTCGAGCTGGTCGGCGCGCACGGGGAACAGGTGCGCCGCCTCGATCAGCTCGAGCCCCTTGTTCATCAGCGTCGCCGAATCGACAGAGATCTTCGCCCCCATCGACCACACCGGGTGATTGCACGCTTGCGCGGGGGTCGCGGAGCGCATCGCGTCGACGGTCGCGCGGCGGAACGGGCCGCCGCTCGCGGTAACGATGATCCGCGTGACGCGCTCGGGGTGGGCGTGGTCGAACACCTGGAAGATCGCGTTGTGCTCAGAGTCGACCGGGAGCAGTACCGCCCCCGATTTCGCCGCCGCCGCCTTGACCAGATCACCGGCGCAGACGAGCGTCTCCTTGTTGGCGATGGCGAGCGTCGCGCCGCGCTCGACGGCGGCGAGCGTCGGGGGGAGCCCGGCGGCGCCGACGATAGCAGACAGGACAATGTCGGCGGGGCGCTTGGCCGAGTCGCACAGCGCCGCCTTCCCAGCCGCCGCCTCGATGCCGCTCCCGGCAAGCGCGTCCTTCAACGCGGCGTAGCAACTCTCGTCGGCGACGACGGCGAGCTTCGCGTGGACCGCCTTCGCCGCCGCGGCAAGTCGGTCGACGTCGCAGTTCGCCGTCAGCGCCTCTACCGCCCAAGCCTCGGGCGCGCGCATGAGGAGGTCGAGCGTCGACGCGCCGACGGACCCGGTCGCGCCGAGGACGGTGATGGTGCGGGGGGTCACTGCGAGATGCCGCCAACGACTAATAGCGCTAAAACAACTACGGCCGGAACTACGCCGTCGATCCGGTCCATAACCCCACCGTGACCTGGCAAGAGATTACCCGAATCCTTTACTCCGGCACGCCGCTTCAACCAACTCTCGAACAGATCGCCCCCGATCGCCGTTGCTGAGATTAGTATAGCCGTCCCGGCCGCCTCGAGCGACCAACTATTTGCAGCGTTAAAAGGTATTTTCGAACTCGCCAGCCCCACTATTGTAAAGGAGTAAAGTTGCGACCCGGCTATCGCTGCGCCGATGCCGCCGAATACGCCCGCCCAGGTCTTGTTCGGACTGATCGCCGGCGCAAATTTCGCGCCGCCAACGGCTCGACCCACAAAGAATGCCCCGATGTCTGTCGCCCAAACAACCAAAAACAAAAATGCTACGATGAGCAGCCCGTCGTGGATATTCCGCAACCACAGCAGCGCCACCATCGGCAGCCCGCAATACAGCAACCCCGCCGCGATCCAGAACGCCCGGCTGCGGTCGAACCCGCGCATGAATAGCCCGATCGCCCCCGCGCTCACGGCGAGCACGATAAGCGCGTCTGCGGCACCAACGTACACTGCCACCCCCGCAACGAGCGCCAGCGCGACGAGGCTCGCCAGCCGGAAGCCGCGCGCGACGCCGTGCATCACGCTCCACTCGGCGCTCATCAGCAGGCACGCCGTGGCGACCAGCGCGGTGAAGGCGACGTCGCCCACCCATACCGCCGCGATCGCAACCGCCGCGAGCGCAACGCCGGTGACGACGCGTGTCAGCAGCCTGCCGGACTTCCGCTCGCCGACTGGTGCAGCCACGCTAGCGCCCGCCATAGCGGCGGTCGCGCTGGCCGAAGGCGGCGACGGCGCGGGCGAGGGACGCCTTGTCGAAATCGGGCCACAGCTCGTCGGTGAACACCAACTCGGCGTATGCCGCCTGCCACATCAGGAAGTTCGACAGGCGCTGCTCGCCGCTCGTGCGGATGACGAGGTCGGGCGGTGGCAGGCCGGCCGTGTCGAGCCGCGCCTCGATCTCGGTGGCGTCGATCGCCGACGGCGCGAGGGTGCCGGCGGCGACCTCCACAGCCATCGCGCGGGTGACGCGGACCAATTCGTCATGCGCGCCATAGTTGAGCGCGAGAACAAGCGTCAGTCGCGTATTACCGGCGGTCAGCGCCGCGGCCTTTTCGAGCATCGCGATGACGTCGGTTGAAAACGCGGTCGTGTCGCCGATGAAGCGCATCCGGACGCCGTTGGCGTGGAGTTCGGCGATCTCAGTCTGCAGATACAGGCGCAGCAACCCCATCAGGTCGCTGACTTCGTCGGCCGGACGCCGCCAGTTCTCGCTCGAGAAAGCATAGAGCGTCAGCACCTCGATACCCAGATCGGGGGCCGCCTCGATCGTCCGCCGCACCGCCTCGACGCCCTTGCGGTGACCCATGATGCGCGGCAGGTGGCGCGCCTTCGCCCAGCGCCCGTTGCCGTCCATAATGATCGCGACATGGCGCGGCATTGCACCCGCCGCCGCCGCCCGAGGCGTGCCATGCCCCGGCGTGATCTTGGGCGCGGCGCGCAGGCTCACTTGCCGAGGATTTCCTTTTCCTTCGCACCCGATACTGCGTCCATCTCGGCTACGATCTTATCGGTAATTTTCTGGACCTCGGTCTCGAGACGCTTCTGCTCGTCCTGGCTGAGGTCGCCCTTCTTCTCGGCGGCCTTCAACCCTTCCATCCCGTCGCGGCGGACGTTGCGGACGGCGATCTTCGCCTTCTCCGAATATTGGCTCGCTAGCTTGGCGAGTTCCTTGCGTCGGTCCTCGGTCAGGTCGGGGATCGGCAGACGGAGCGTCTGGCCGTCGACGATCGGATTGAGCCCAAGCCCGGCGGCGCGGATCGCCTTGTCGACCATCTGGACGTTCGACTTATCCCACACCTGCACCGCGAGCATCCGCGCGTCGGGAGCGGTGACCGTCGCCACCTGGCTGAGCGCCATGTTCGAGCCATAGACTTCGACCGTCACCCGGTCGAGCAGCGACGTCGAGGCGCGCCCGGTCCGCAAGCCCGCGAGATCGCTCTTGAGCGCATCGACAGCCGAGTTCATCCGCCGGTCGATGTCAGCCTTGTGGGCGACGGGATCGAAGACTGCCATGATCTATCCTTCTCCGCCGACGGTCGTCGACACGCCTTCGCCCGCAAGGACCGCTGTCAAGCTACCCTGTGCGCGAATGTTGAAGACGACAATCGGGATCTCGTTATCGCGGCACAGCGCGACCGCGCTTGCATCCATCACTTTAAGATCGTCGGCCAAGACCTTGCCAAAGCTGAGAGTTTCGTAGCGCTTTGCCGTAGGAACGCGCTTGGGGTCAGCATCGTAGACGCCGTCGACGCTCGTGCCCTTGAACAGCGCGTCGCAGCCCATTTCGGCCGCACGCAGGGCGGCGGCGGTATCGGTGGTGAAGAACGGATTGCCCGTACCGGCGGCGAAGATCACCACGCGGCCCTTCTCCATATGGCGCTCGGCGCGGCGGCGGATATATGGTTCGCACACTGTTGCCATCGGGATCGCCGATTGGACGCGGGTGTCGACGCCCACCTGTTCGAGCGCATTCTGAACCGCGAGTGCGTTCATCACCGTCGCCAGCATCCCCATATAGTCGGCGCTGGCTCTATCGAAGCCTTTGGCCGCCGCCGCGAGGCCGCGGAAGATATTGCCGCCGCCGACAACGAGGCACAATTCGTATCCGGCATCGCGGGCGCGCTTGACCTCGACGGCGATGCGCGCGGTTTCAGCCGGGTCGATGCCGTACTGGCCCGATCCCATCAACGCCTCGCCCGACAGCTTCAGCAGTATGCGTTTGTACGCGGGGCGAGCCATAGGGGTACAACGTCTCCGAGGGTGAGGTGCGACATTAGGGACGGCGGCGGGCGAAGGGAAGAGCGCGACCCTGTTGTCGTCATCCCCGCAAAAGCAGGGCCCCATCTTCCGCGCGCTTCGCGAGATGGGGCCCCGCTTTCGCAGCGGGTGACAACTTTTCGGCTACGCCGTCGGCTGGGTCGGCTTGACGCCCGACGCGGCGGCGACCTCGGCGGCGAAGTCGGTCGCGGCCTTCTCAATCCCCTCGCCAAGCTGGAACCGGACGAATTCGGTGACGGTAATCGGCGTTCCCGCGGCCTTGGCGGCGGACGCGACGATGTCGCCGACCTTCGACTTGCCATCGATCACGAAAACCTGCGTCAGCAGCGCGTTTTCCTGCCGGTACTTCTTGACGCCGCCTTCGATCATTTTCTCGATGATATCGGCGGGCTTGCCCGACCCCGCCGCCTTTTCACGAGCGATCGCGCGCTCGCGCTCGACGACCGCCGGATCGAGGCCGTTCTCGTCCAAGGCCAGCGGGTTCGCGGCAGCGATGTGCATCGCGATCTGGCGGCCGAGCGGTTCGAGGACGCTGGCATCGGCTGACGACTGCAAGCCGATCAGGACGCCGATCTTGCCGAGGCCGCTGACAACCGCGTTGTGGACGTAACTGACGACGACGCCCTCGTTGACCGAGACGATCTTGGCGCGGCGCAGCGACTGGTTCTCACCGATCGTCGCGATATTGTGGGTGAGAACGTCGTGGACGCTCATGCCGTCGCGCTCGGGATACAGCGCGGCAGCGAGCAGCGCGATATCGTCGCCGTGGCTATGCGCCATGCCGGTAACGGTGCGGACGAACGCCTGAAACTGGTCGTTCTTGGCGACAAAGTCGGTTTCAGAATTGACTTCGACAACAGCGCCCTTGGTGCCGCTCGTTGTCACGCCGACAAGGCCCTCGGCGGCGGTCCGCCCGGCCTTCTTGGCAGCCGATGCAAGGCCCTTGGTCCGCAGCCAGTCGACCGCGGCCTCCATTTCGCCGCTGTTTTCGCTAAGCGCCTTCTTGCAATCCATCATGCCCGCGCCGGTGCGGTCGCGCAGATCCTTGACCATGCTCGCGGTGATGTCGGCCATGGCAGTGCTCCTTCTGAGAGTAGCGCCGTCATCCTGGCGAATGCCAGGATCCAAGCCTCAACCTGTCGACAGGTGGCGAGATGGATCCTGGCATTCGCCAGGATGACGGCCTGATGATTAAACCGCCGCGCCTTCCGGCTCGGCGACCACCGCCGCCGTCGCGACATCGACAGCTTGCGCGGCCGCTTCGACATCGGCCGGAGCGGCGACGTGAACGCCGACCTCGCCTAGCGCCTCGACCATCGTCTCGGGGAGCGGCTCGGCATGGACGGGTTCAACGTGCGCGAACTCCATTGGCGGCTCGTCCATCGCACCAAGGTCGATGCCCTGATTTGCCTGGCGACCCTGACGGGCATCGATGATCGTGTCGGCGATCGCGTTGCAATACAACAGGATCGCACGGCTGGCGTCGTCGTTGCCCGGGACCGGGAAGGCGATGCCGCTCGGATCGGTGTTGGTATCGAGAACGGCGATGACCGGGATACCGAGCGTCGCGGCTTCCTTGATCGCCAGCTCTTCCTTGTTGACGTCGATGACGAAGATGATGTCCGGAAGGCCGCCCATGTCGCGGATGCCGCCAAGCGAGAGTTCGAACTTGTCGCGCTCGCGGGTGAGCTTGAGGACTTCCTTCTTGGTCAGACCGGCGGTGTCGCTCGACAGCTGCTCCTCGAGCACCTTGAAGCGCCGGATCGAGCCCGAGATGGTCTTCCAGTTGGTCAGCATTCCGCCGAGCCAGCGGTGGTTGACATAATATTGCCCCGAGCGGCGCGCGGCTTCGGCAAGCGGGTCCTGCGCCTGACGCTTGGTACCGACGAATAGAACCTTGCCGCCGCTGGCGACGGTGGCGCGAACGAAGTCGAGCGCTCGTGCGAACAACGGCACGGTTTGCGACAGATCGATGATGTGGACACCGTTGCGGTCGCCAAAGATGTATGGCTTCATCTTCGGGTTCCAGCGGTGCGTCTGGTGGCCGAAGTGGGCGCCTGCTTCCAAAAGCTGCGCCATCGAGACGACGGGAGTCGCCATAGTCTGTTCTCCTCTATCCGGTTATGCCGCCGCAGGGGGTGAACGGGCGAGCCCGGCACCGGAAGGGTTGCCCCTGCGTGAGTAGTTGACGTGAGATGGCGCACTTACCGACAACCGTGCGCCAAGGCAAGACCCGTCGTCATTGTGGGCAATATAGTCGAAATCTACGCCGCCGATGCGCCCGCCGCCCGCCGCCGCCGCTGGGTCGCACCGACAAGGCCGAAGCCGGTGATAAGCAGGGCCCATGTTGCCGGTTCGGGAACGGTGCCATCGAGGTTGAACGCGATGCCCTTCGGCCCGCCGCTGGCGTTGCCGAGGTTGGCTCCGCTCCAGCCGATGACGTCAAGCGCCGCGAGATCGACCGCGCTGAGGTTCTTGCGCTGCCCCTTGCCGATGAAGGCGTCCTGAATATCGGTCGTGCCCGCCGTCGTCGCCCAATCGCCACGGTCGCCGCCGGACGCCGAATTGTTGAAGCGGTTGAGCACCGTCGCCCCGCCATCGAGCGAGAAATAGGCCGCAGAATTATAACCATAACTGAGGACGCCGGGGGCTGAATAACGGAACAAGTCGAACGGCGTCCGCCATTTGCCGTTGTCGACACCGCTGATCCGACCAAGGACCTCATCGATCTCATGCGCGGCGATGCTCTGAAAATCGTAGGTCGACGCGGTCACCGCCCCGGGCGTGAAGGCATAATTCGACGTGCTGCCGGCGAAGCCGATCGACGCATCCAGGCTCGACTGCGTCGGCGAGATGACGCCCAGCGCTTTCGCCTCTGCCGACGTTATGACGAAGCTCGTCGGACCTGACGTCAACGTCGCGGGCAGGTATTTGAGCGCGGCGATCAGCGCGACGTCACCCGGATTGGCTGACGCGACCCGCGAAAGCATCGTCTTGACCTGACTGTAGGAATAATAACCGTACAGGTTATTGAGGCTGGCCCCGACCGCGTTGCTTGGCAGCACCTGCCCGCCGACCGAACCCCAGCTGACGCCGATCCGGACATTCGCCGACGATGAGAATGACTGAGCATAGTCCTTGGCCACGGCGATGAACGCCGCCTGGATCGCGCTCGAATTGGCTATCGAGGTGATACTCTGGTCGAACACCGGAGTGATGACGAGGGCCGCTGCGGGCGCCGCCAGCATCATGCCGGCAATCAGCGCGCTCGACGTAAAAATCAGTTTCGTCATTACCCGTACCCCGCCGCGATCATCCTACGTCGAGCCGTAAGTGATTTTGTTTACGGGTTACTTAACGGTTGCCCAAACGATCCAGTTGAGCCGGTTTGACTTGTCGCGACTGGCGGCGTCGCATAACTAAAATATCGCCGTGACAGTATCAAGTCGGCGTGATGCGGGGGTGACCATGATTAGACATTCTTTAGCGGGACTACTGGCGCTCACTGGAGCGTTCGCGGCTCCGCTGATGGCGGCAACGGCGCCCCCTGCTCCACGGCTGATCGTCGCCATCTCGGTCGATCAGTTTTCTGCCGGATTATTCGATCAATATCGCGGTCGCTTCACCGGCGGGTTGAAGAAGCTCCAGTCCGGCGTCGTCTTTGCCAACGGCTACCAAAGTCATGCGGCGACCGAAACGTGCCCGGGCCATTCGACCATCCTGACCGGACGTCATCCGGCGGCGACGGGCATCGTTGCCAACGGCTGGTACGACCGCGCCGCATCTGCGGCCGTCTATTGCATGTTCGATGCTGCCTCCCCGGTGCCGGGGCGTCCCGATGCGCCGCGCGGTCCAGCGTTTCTTAAGGTGCCGACCTTGGGTGAATGGCTCAGGGCCGCGAACCCCGGCAGCCGTACTTTCGCCGTTTCGGGCAAGGACCGCGGCGCGATCACGATGGCAGGGCACGGGGCCGAGGGCACATTCTGGTGGGACGACAGCGTCGGCGGCTTCACGACCTATGTCCCCGTCGGGATGACTCCGGCGGCACGGTTGGCTCCCGTCGCGGGCTACAACAAGGCGCTCTTCGCCGATTGGCTGAAAAAGCCGCCGGTGTGGACCCAGCTCGACAAAAGGTGCGACGCGGGTAAGGGCGAGCATAAATACGGCGGGCTGACGGTCAATCACCAGGTTCCGCCATCGGGGTGGACGCCGCCGTCGTCGGGAACGGCGTTCGCGACCGACCCCGATTTCAAGAAGTGGTTCCGCGCGACGCCGATGTACGATCAGGTGGCGCTCGACCTCGCCAGCCAGTTGATCGACACGCAGAAGCTGGGGCGTGGCTCCGCTTCCGACGTCCTCGCGATCAGCCTGTCGGCAACCGATTATGTCGGACACCGCTACGGCGCGGAAAGCCCCGAACAGTGCGACAACCTCGCCCATCTCGACGCCGCGCTGGGGGCGTTCCTAGCCAAGCTAGAGGCGCTCAAACTCCCCGTCGTCGTCGTTTTGACTGCCGATCACGGGTCGGTCGACGCCGCCGAGCGCGCCGCCGAACAGGGTGTCCCGGCGGTGCGCGTGAGCGGTGACAAGCTGGTCCAGTCCGTGGGCGCGGAAGTCGCGAAGACTCTTAAGCTCGATTATAGCCCACTGACCGGCGACCCCTATGAGATCTACGTCGTGCCGTTCGGCAACGACAGTCCGGGCGAAGTCAAGCGGATCACCGACGCGACGGTCGCCGAGCTTCGTGGTGCGAAATGGCAAGACATCGTGTTCGCCGTCTACACCAAGACCGAGGCGCTCGCGGCGATGCCGCCCAAGGGGCTCCCGGCGGACGAGATGACCCCGCTCCAGCGCATCGCGGAATCGACCGACCCCGAACGATCGGGCGACATCATGGTGGTCTTGCGCCCGTACACGACGCTCGGCGATCCGCGGGCGGTAGGCGACACGATCGGCGGCCACGGCTCCTTGTGGAATTACGACCGGCGAGTGCCGATCGTCTTCTGGTGGCCGGGCGCTGAGGGATTCGAGCAGCCAATTGCAGTCGAGACGGTCGATATCGCGCCGACGCTTGCCGCCCTCGCGGGGGTCAAGCCGCCGGTCGTCGATGGGCGCTGCCTCGACCTCGACCGGACAGTGGCGACGACTTGCCACTGAGTCGGCCCCGTTCGGAAAGACCTGTCCTACACGGGGAAAATGCGCTAACTTACATTTCTGGTTCGCGCCCCTCTCATTCGCGATGGCAGGTTACGTAATAATATTATGTTTTAGGCGTCTCCAGGCAAATTTTCGTAAAGATCGACGGCGAACTTAGCGAACTTAGCCTTGCAGCGGCCTCAATCGATTGCCGCCAAACGTGTCCCGATGACCCCGCGCAACCGCCCAACGTTCGCTGCCACCTCGGTGTCGATGGCAAAGTCGTTGCCGATCAGCAGCCGGGCGTTCCCGCTGCCGATCCCGATCGACACGACAATTTCGCCCCGCCCACCGCGTCGCCCACCGACTTGGGCGACAAGGCCGTCGAGCGCGCTTGTCCCGGCGAGATCGACCGTCAGGCGGCAGCGTAACCGCCCGGCGAGCGCCGCCAGCGGCTTGACCCCGCGAACGGTGACGCGCGGGGTTTCTTCGCCCGGTCGCCACATCAGCTCGCCCTGAACCAGGACGACTTCGCCCGCCGCCGCCGCCGCCAGCACCGCCGTCTGCGCGCTCTCATCGAAGCAGCTCGCGGGGTACTGCCCGCCGGCGTCGGACATCACCAGCAGCAGGTATTTGTCGGACTTGCCGTTCTGCGGCGTCCGCCACTTCGTGTCCTCGATCAACCCGGCGAGCGTCGCTGGAATGCGCCCGCCTCCCGATGGCGGATCGGCGGCGGAGGCCTGAGCATAGGTCTTCGCCCCGTGCGCGGTGAGGACGTGGGCGAAGCTCTCGACCGGGTGACCCGAGAAATAGAAGCCGAACGCCTCCTTCTCGTGCGCCATCGTCGCGGTCAGGTTCCACGCCTTTCCGGGCGGCACGAGCATGGCCAGGCCGCGATCCTCGCTGCCGCCGAACATCGCGACCTGCATGCTCTCGCGCGCCGCCGCCGCGCTCTGCGCCGTGCTGAGCAGTGCCTCGGCCATCTGGTACACACCGCCGCGATTGGCTTCGATCCCGTCGAAGGCACCGCTGCCGATCAGCGCCTCCAACTGGCGCTTGTTGAGCAGCTTGGGATCGATGCGGCGTGCGAAGTCGGACAGGCCGGTGAAGACCCCGTTGGCGACGCGCTCGTCGACGATCCCCGCCATCGCCCGCTCGCCGACGCTCTTGAGCGCGGCGAGGCCATAGCGGACGCCATCGTCGCCAGAAATATTGGTGGCCACGACAAAGTCGGCGGCGCTCGCGTTGATGCACGGCGCGAGCGCAGGGACGCCCATCCGCCGCATATCGTCGACGAAGATGGCGAGCCGATCGGTGTTACCGATGTCGAACGCCATCGACGCGGCGAAGAACTCGGGCGCATGGTGCGTCTTGAGCCACGCGGTGTGGTAGCTGAGGAGCGCATAGGCAGCGGCGTGGCTCTTGTTGAAGCCGTAGCCCGCAAACTTGGCGACAAGGTCGAATATCGCTGCCGCCTGGCGTTTGTCGACGCCCTTCTCCGCGGCCCCGCTGGCGAAACGCGCCTTCTGCGCCTCCATTTCGGCCTTGATCTTCTTGCCCATCGCCCGCCGCAGCAGGTCAGCCTCCCCCAAGCTATAGCCGGCGAGGATCTGGGCGATCTGCATCACCTGTTCCTGATAGATGATGACGCCGTAGGTTTCCTTGAGCACGCCTTCGAGAGTCGGGTGGAGATAGTCGGGCGTCTCCTCGCCGTTCTTGCGCCGGCCGAAGCTGGGGATGTTCTCCATCGGACCGGGGCGGTAGAGCGCACCGAGCGCGATGATGTCGGCGAAGCAGTCGGGCCGGACCTGCGTCAGGGCGCGGCGCATCCCTTCGCTTTCGAACTGAAACACGCCCACCGTGTCGCCGCGCGCAATCAGCCGGTACGTCGCCGCATCGTCGAGCGGCA
>JANYFA010000063.1 GCA_025362895.1 Sphingomonadaceae bacterium
CGTCCCCCCGCTCGCCAGTGTTTGCGCCTGGCGTGGCGAGTGGCATAGACAGGCTAAAACCTTGGGAGTGACGCCGATGACCATACCCGCATTATTCGACCTGACTGGCCGTACGGCGCTCATCACCGGCTCGTCGCGCGGAATCGGCAAGGCGATCGCACACCGCATGGCGGAGCACGGTGCCAACGTCGTCGTATCGTCGCGCAAGGCCGATGCGTGCGACGCCGCAGTTGCCGAAATCAATGCTGCCGTCGGGCGCGAAGCCGCGGTCGCCATTCCAGCCAACATCGCGTCGAAGGAGGCGTTGCAGGCGCTTGTCGACCGCACGATCGCTCGCTTCGGCAAGATCGACGCCCTCGTCTGCAACGCGGCGTCGAACCCTTATTACGGTCCGCAGGCGGGGATCAGCGACGATCAGTTCGGCAAGATCCTGCAGAACAACATCGTGTCCAACCACTGGCTTATCAGCATGGTCGCCCCGGCGATGACCGCCCGGCGCGACGGGTCGATTACGATCGTGTCGTCGATCGGGGGCCTGCGCGGATCGACGATCATCGGCGCTTATTGCATCAGCAAGGCGGCCGACATGCAGCTTGCGCGCAACCTTGCCGCCGAATTCGGTCCGTCGAATGTCCGCGTCAACGCAATCTGCCCGGGACTGATCAAGACCGACTTCGCCAAGGCGCTGTGGGACGACGCGGCGACCCTCGAGCAGGCGACGCGCGGCACGCCGCTGCGTCGGATCGGCGTCCCCGACGAAATCGCCGGCCTGGCGGTGTTCCTCGCGGCCAAGGCGGGAGCGTTCACGACGGGGCAGAGCATGGTCATCGACGGCGGCGCAACGGTGGTTTAGCTTTCCGACGATTAATTCCCTGGGGGTCGCCAATGCGCCGTTTCGTCCTTTCCGTCCTGCTCGCAGCCGCCGTACCCGTCGGCGCAGAAACGCTTGTCATCCGCGCCGGACGGCTCATCACCGACGCCGCGCTCCCAGCCCGGGGGCCGTCGAGCATCGTCGTCATCGACGGCAAGATCGTCGCCATCGGGGCCGCCGACATGGCTGCGCCAATGGGCGCTCGGGTCATCGACCTGTCAACCAAGACCATCATGCCCGGCCTGATCGACGCGCACGTCCACCTGACTCAGGACAGCGGCCTGCCGTGGTACGCGACGCTGCGACCCAAATATTCAGAGCCTTATGCGGCAGCGACCGGCCTGAAGAACGCGCTGATCACCGCGCGCGCCGGGTTCACGACGGTGCGCGATGCCGGCGGGCCGGTACTCGCGAGCCTTGCGATGCGCGACGCCGTAGCGGAAGGCGCGTTTCCCGGGCCGCGCATTCTCGTCGCGGGAACGCCGTTCTCGATCTCGGGCGGCCACGCCGACGCCGCCGTCGGCCTGTCGCCCGAACTCGCCGACGCGGTCAATGCGACGGGTCAGAACCCCGGCGTGTGCGACACCCCGACCGCGTGTGCCGTCGCGGTCCGCAAGAACGCGGCGAAGGGGGTCGACGTCATCAAGTTCATGGCGACCGGCGGCGTTCTCGACGACGGCGCGATCGGGCTGGAGCAACATTTCAGCGACGCCGAGATGAACGCAATCGTCGCGACCGCGCACGGCGTCGGGTTGAAGGCGATGGCGCACGCTCACGGCGCGCGAGGGATCGAGGCGGCAGCGAACGCCGGCGTCGATTCGATCGAGCATGGCACCTATCTCGATGACAAGGCCGCCAGGGCGATGAAGGCGCACGGGACGTGGCTCGTGCCCACGCTGATGGCGTATGAGGGGTTGAAGCTCCACATCGGCAAGAACTTCTACACGCCCAACGTCGAGGCGAAGGCGCTGCAGACGATGGCGATCGTCGGGCGCAATATCGCCGTTGCCCAGCGTAACGGCGTTCACATCGCACTCGGCACCGACGCCGCCGTCTATCCGCACGGGCGTAATGCCGAAGAACTCGCGCTGATGGTCGACCATGGCATGACCGCCAAAGACGCGCTGATTGCCGCGACGAAAGGCGGGGCCGAATTGCTGGGGATCGACAAGGTCACCGGCACGCTCGACCCCGGCAAGGCGGCCGACCTCATTGCGATTGACGGCGACCCGCAGATCGATCCGAAAGCGGTATTGTCGGTCAGCTTCGTAATGACCGCAGGGCGCGTCGTCCCAATGAAATGACCGCTACGGGCGAGCCGCAATCAGCGCGTCGAGACTGGCGGGTCCTTTGCCCGTTCGTTCGAGATGCGGGTAGCGTAAGCCGCCGGTCCACGCGACGTCGACGGTGCGGAACTGGTTGCCCTGCTGGATCAACAGCGCGATCGGGCGGGTCGTGCCCTTGGCGGCGGTGATGACACGCTTGAGGTCGTCATCGTCATATTTGCTCCCATCGATCGCGATAAGAGTCGATCCGACGCTGACCCCGGCGGCGAACGCCGGGCTGCCCCATCGGGCGCCCTTCACCAGCGCGCTTTTGCCGATAATCAGACCTAGCGAATGGCTGAGATCGACCACCTCGCGGTCCTTCTCGCGTGCGCTCCACAATTTGCCGGGTTCGTCGGTGAAGATCAGGTGGTAGCCACCCCGGGTGATGCCGTCGAGCGGTGGCGGCGGCGCGACAGTGTCGACGCGGGTGTGGAGGAAGCCTGTCCAGTCATACGGCTCGACCGCGTTCAAAGCGGCGACAACGTCGGCAAAGCGGTACGTCACCTCACCCCAGTCGCGATCGCGGTCGCCGAAAAAGCGCCGGGCGACATCATCGAGCGAGCGCTTGCCGCCCGAGCGTTCGCGGATCAGCGTGTCGGCATCGAGCCAGATCAGCGCGCCCTCCTCGTAATAATCCTCGCCGCGCTGATAGCTGATGAATGGCTGTGGGCGGCGATTCGACATGATCTCTTCGTTGGTCGTGTCGGCGAGAGGACGCCACGCGCGTCCCGCCTGGCTGACATAGTAGGCAGCGGTTGCGGCAAAGCGGTCGCGCGTATCTTCGGCCGATACTAGCCCCGACCGCGCGGCGAGGACGTGGCCCCAATATTCGGTCTGGCCCTCGTAAACCCAGAGCAGGCTGTTCTGCATCGGGGTCCGCCAATCGGGGGTCCACAGGTCGGCGGGGCGGCGGAACTTGCCGTTCCAGCTATGGGTAAATTCGTGCGGTAGCAGGTCGCGCGCATGGGCGCTGGCGTCCCAATCAAGGAAGTAGTCGGGCGGCCCCTGATCCTCCGACGAGCGATGATGTTCGAGGCCGAAGCCGTCGATGCGATCCGACAGCGCGAGAAGGAAGTCATAATGATCATAGTGTTGCGCGCCGAACAACCGCGTCGCCTGCGTCACTAGCGCCTTGTGCGCGGCGATCTGCTCGGGTTTGGCCGCGAGCTGATCAGGGCGATCGGCGAACAGATTGAGTGTGACATCGGGCGACAGGGCCTCGGCACGCGCGTAACGTCCGGCAAACACAGGAGAGTCTCCCAGCGTGTCGAGCGCGACGGTCGCGTAATGGACCGTCCCGCCGCGATCTAGGGCATCGCGTGACCGAAGCGCACTCGCCGCCGTCCAGCCCGCCGGGAAGGTCGCATCGGCGCTGACCATGATATCGCGGAGAAAGTGACCTGCCGGATACAACAGCGTCGAAATCCACTCGAGCGCGAGAATGTTCGGCGTCATTACCACGGGACCTTGGTCCTCATGCGTCGCCGACAGAAAGTTAAAGCGGACGTCGAGATCGCTTACCCCGGCGGGCACGTCGATGTGAAAAGCGTGGAGATCAATCGTATCGCGTCGCCATGCGAGCGGGCGACCGGCGGCGCCCGCGGGGCTGGCGGCGGAAATCGTCAGCCCGGCAAGTTTGTCGATCGCTCCCTGCGGCGCGTGATCGCCGGGCAGCCACGCGGGGTAGAGCAGGACGAGCGGACCAGGGCGAACCGGGATCCTCTCGACGACGCGGAAGATTCCGCGACTGACGTCGCTGGAATCGACCGACAGCGTGATCGTGCCGGGGTAAGCGACGTCGCGGGCGGCGGGGATCGTGTTGGCGATCGCCACTGGCTGCGGACGGCTGGCTCCGGTCGCCGCCGGGGCCAGCTGAGCGGCGAGCGCTGCGGGGAGCAGGAGCGCGGCAGCGGCGATTATGCGGATCATCGTCGGTTTCCTTACTTCAGCCAACGGTCGAACCACGCGATGACACGGTCCTCACGATCATGGATCTGCTCTGGCTTGCGAATACGATGGCCGGCTCCTTCATAGATGACGAGGCTGGTCGGCACGCTCATCTCCTTGAGTCCATGCCAGAATTCGACCGATTGCGCCGGCGGGCATTCGACATCGCGCTCACCGACATAAATTAGCGTCGGGGTTTTCGCTGCCTTGATCGTCGTAAGTGGCGAATCGGCGGTGTAGACTGCGGGGTCATCATAGGCGCTCGCGCCGAAGAAGGGGATCATCCACTGGTCAATACCGTTCTGGCCATAATAGCTGATCCAGTTGGCGATACCCGCTCCAGCGACCGCCGCCTTGAAGCGATTTGAGTGGGTTACAGTCCACATCGCCATGAAGCCGCCATAACTGTGGCCGTAAACACCCAGCCGATTGCCGTCGATCGGCGCGGTCTTCAGCACCGTATCGATCCCCGTCTGAATATCCCGCAGGTCGCCGCCGCCGAAATCACGAATATTTGCCCGGGTAAACGCCTCGCCCTGGCCATATGACCCGCGCGGGTTCGGTCGGAACAGCGCATAGCCGCGCGCCAGCAGCGCCATGTCGGTCCCGTTCCAAATATAGCTCGGCGTCCATAACGATGAGGGCCCGCCGTGGATTTGGACGATCATCGGCGCCTTGCCCGGCACCATATTGAGCGGGGTTAGCAGCCAGCCCTGGACGGTTCGTCCCTCGCTCTTCCAGTTGAGACTTCGCGCGACAAGGTGCGGCGCGTGATCGGCGTTGCCGGTCGTCAGCGGGCGCAGATCGAACGCGCCGGCGCCGAGGGTGCCGACGTTAATCTCGGCGGGGCGGGCAAAATCGCTGATGACGCTGGCGATCGTCGAGCCGTCGGCAGCGACAGCGATTTCGGCATCGCCTGCTTCGGCGCGGACCGGGCGGGACCATAGACGATCGAGCAGTTTCGCGCCGACCGCGAAGGATATCCGGTCGATTTCGAGCCGGTCGCCATTCTGACGGGTAACAAATTCGTTCGATCCCGTCGTCGTAAGCGACGTAATCGTCGCGGCGTCGCCCACGGTAAGGTTATGAGGGGCACCACCTTTTAAGGGCACCGAATAGAGATCGCCCCCGGTGGCGCCGAAGTCGCTCATCAAGCCGCCGATGAACACGACCGTCGAACCATTCGCCGCGACATGGGGCGCGGCGATCTGCATTGCGGGCGCGGCGATGATGCGGATGGACCCCGTCACGGCGTCGACCGCAACGAGCTTTGCCACCCACCAATTATTGTCGCCGTTCCCCTTTGCCGCCGTCGCGACGAAGCTGCGCCCATCCGGGACCCAGTCATATTCGTAGACGAAGGTGTCGGCAGGTGAAACGAAGCGGATTGGGCCGCCCTCTGCAGCGACCACCGCGATGCGCTGTTCGTCATCGGCCTCGCCGATCTGTCCGACCTGAGCGCGTCCGGCCTCGACGGCCCCGATCGCCTTATGCGCGCCTTCGACGGCAAGAAAGGCGACTTGACGGCCATCTGCGGACCAGCGCGGCGTCTGCGCCGTGCCATGCACGGTGGTAAGGGTTCTGACCGTGCCCGAGTTCGCGACGACGACGTCTGCGGTTACCGCCTTGCCGTCGGTGGCGACGAAGGCAAGGCCATGACCGTCAGGCGACCACGTCAGCCCGGCATAGCTGCATGCAGGACACGGGTCCAAGCGATCGATTATCGTACCAGTGCGTGCATCGCGGACGACCACGATGCCACGCGTATCAGGGACGGCGGTGTCGTTGGCGGCCAAACTATCGACGCTTGCGATGCGGCTGCCGTCAGGTGCCACGGCAAGCGACCTATATTGAATGAGCGTTCCCGGAACGGCGGTTACGGCATGGCTGCTGGCCCCGATGCCGGTGGCAACGGCGACTGCGATGAGCCGCCGGATCGCATTATTCCGCATCGATTTGAAACTTCCGTAGCCAGCCTTGTTGCGAGTGTGGCGCATGTTCCGTGCTGTGCCAACCGTTGCGATGCGCCCATCGTGGCATCCGCTGGACAGTCCTGGGCAACGCACTTAGGCCGCTGAAGCCAATCCAGTCGAAAGTGCCCCAATGGTCGAGCCTGCCGATGCCAAGGAACTGATCGACGAGGCGATCGAACGCGCAGAGAGCGAGCGCGACGGAGTCGACGCTGCCGAGCGCGCGGTCGAAAAACGCTTTCGCGATCGCGTTTCGCTGCTGGTCGGCATCGCGGCCGTGTCGCTGGCGATTATCCACATGGCGGCAGCGGGCGCGGCGCGCGAAAGCGTCCTTCGCGGCATCGAGGCATCGGACACGTTCAATTACATGCAAGCCAAGATCGTCCGCGAAACCGTCGCCAAGGCCGCCGCGCAGACGGCAGGGATCGATCCAGCAAGCCGCGCCGAGTGGGCGGCCGAAGCGAAGCGTCTGCGCGCACCCGACACGAAAGGGCATGGCATCCCCCAGCTTGAAGCCCGCGGCGCGAACGAACGTGCCGAGGGCCGACGTGCGGCACACGCGGGCGAGGGTTATGAGCTCGGCGAGACGGCGCTGCAGATGGCGATCGTGCTTCTGTCGATCGCGCTGGTGGCGCGAAGCCGCCTCATTGTCGGCGGGGCGGTCTTGCTTGGGTTGCTCGGCGGCGCAGCAGCGGTGGCTACGGCGCTGGGCATCATGTGAAGCTGGTCGCGCATGGTGCCACGATGGCGACCCGATACAAATAGCGGCGCTGAGCTAAACGACCAATCCCGCCGACGCTCCCCGTGCGGCGATGACACGACCGATCGCGTCGAATAGCCCTTCCATCGCAACCGGCTTGAGCAACAGCTCGTCGGCACCGCCAACAATACAGCGCGCGCGAAGGTCGCTCGCGGCGTCGGCCGTGATGACGATAATCGGCAGGTTATTCTTGGCGTCGGGACGCGCCCGGATGCGCCCGATCGCCTCCAGCCCGTCCATGCCGGGCATCCGCAAATCCATCAGAATGACATCGAATTCGTCGCGGTCGATCATTCGCAGTCCGGCCTCGGCGGAATCCGCCTCATCCATACCGACGCCGGCAACGGAAAGCATGTCACGCACGACGCGGCGGTTCAGGGCATCGTCTTCGATGGCCAGAACCCGCACCAACGCTCCCCTTTTCGCAAAAAAACTGTACTCTCAACGGTGTTACGGCAGATCGGTCGCGAATACCACGGGGCGTGCAGCGACTCCCGCAAAACTCTCCTTCACATCGGTCAGGGCGTCGATCAGCGTTGTCAAGCGCACCGGTTTGACGACGACCGCCGCCGCTCCTGCAGCTCGCCACACCGCCTCGTCATCGCCGATCGTCTCAGGTACGAGCAGGACGAGCGGTGGCCGAGCGGGCACAGCGGCGAGATCGGCAAGGACGATCTCGACCAGCCCGCGCCCTTCTTTATCCCCTACATCCAGCAGGATTACACCGACCACGTTACCACCGACAAAAGCCGGAATTCCCCCGATATCGCACCCGGCGGTTCGTCCGATGTCCGCCAATGCGGTACATAGGAAACTGCGGCGGATGGGATTCGTCGCAGCAACGAGGACGCTTGTCGCAACCGGTCGCTCAGGGGGCGACGTTGCAGCGAAGCTGACGTGGGCATAAGGTAGACATAGCGTAAACGTCGCGCCGGAGCCCGGTACACTCACCACTGTAATATCCCCACCGAGGATACGGGCAAGATGGCGCGAGATTGCCAGCCCGAGCCCCGTCCCACCAAATTGACGCGTCGTGCTCGTGTCCAGTTGGCGGAACGGTTCAAAGATCGTTTCGAAAGCGCCGGACGGAATGCCAATGCCCGAATCGGTAATGGCAATCACAACGGTTGGCCCATGGCGGCCGTCGTCGGCGCGAACGTCGACCGTCACGGCTCCCTTCGGTGTGAACTTGATCGCGTTCGACAACAGGTTGAACACGACCTGCCGCAGCCGCGCAGCGTCGGTCATTATCGGGGCATCGACCCCAACCATTACCAAGCGGAGATCGAGCCCTTTGGCCTGCGCCTGAACCCGCCACAGCGAAACGATTTCGGGGATCAGTTTCGTT
>JANYFA010000064.1 GCA_025362895.1 Sphingomonadaceae bacterium
CGGCGACGCGGTCGGGCGGGGGGAGGGGACGGCGATCTATTATCGCGGCGAAACGGCGGCATCGGTGCTCGCGGCGGTCGTGGGCGTCGCCGACGCGGTCGCGGCGGGAGCGACTCGCGCCGACCTCCTCGGGCTGCTGCCCCCCGGCGCGGCGCGAAACGCGGTCGACGCCGCCCTGTGGGATCTCGACGCGAAGCGCAGCGGCGTGCCGGTATGGCGAACGCTCGGTCTGCCCAAACCCAAGCCGATGCTGACCGCGTTCACGATCAGCCTCGGCGAGCCCGGAGCCATGGCGGCGGCGGCGAGCGCGGTCGCGGGGCGGGAGCTGCTCAAGGTCAAGCTGTCGGGCGAAGGCGTGGTCGAGCGCGTCGCCGCCGTCCGCGCCGCCGCCCCGGACGCGCGGTTGATCGTCGATGCCAACGAGGCGTGGGGCGGGCTCGATATCGAACGCCTCGCCGCGGCACTCGCCGATCTCGACGTCGAGCTGATCGAGCAGCCGGTCCCGGCCGGGCACGACCATCTGCTCGACGGTGTCCGCAGCAGCGTGCCCCTGTGCGCCGACGAGAGCGTCCACGACCGCGCCAGTCTCGACGCCGTCGTTGGGCGCTACCGCTTCATCAACATCAAGCTCGACAAGGCAGGGGGGCTGACCGAGGGGCACGCGCTCGCCCACGCGGCGCGAGCGCGTGGCATCGGCGTGATGACCGGGTGTATGCTCGGCACGTCCCTCGCCATCGCCCCGGCGTTCTTCGTCGCGATGCAGGGGATGTACGCCGATCTCGACGGCCCCCTGCTGATCGAGGACCGGGCGGGCGGCCTGCGCTTCGCCGGGTCGGACGTGTGGCCGCCGGAACCGGGGTTGTGGGGCTGATCGCGCGCGCCGTTCGTTAGGCAGCGACAACAGTCCGGAGAAATCGCATGCAACTCGCTCATGGTACGATCGTCGCCGTCGCCGACGGGGAAACGTTCACCCTGTACCGTGCCGCCGGTACCGAGGCCGCGCCCCACCTGACCGCGATCGGGTCGCCCGGCGTCGGCCGCGATGACATTTCGTCGGGCGGGCGCCACCACAGAAGCGCGGCCAACCCCGACGACGCGCAGCTCGTCGAGGACGGCCATGCCGGGGCGGTCGCCAGCGTCCTCAACAAGATGGCGCTGGAGAACGACTTCGCCTCGCTTGTCGTCATCGCGCCGCCCAAGATGCTCGGCGAGTTGCGCAAGCACTGGCACAAGGCGCTGACCGCCAAGCTGACCGCCGAGATCGGCAAGGAGATGGCGCACGCGCCCGTAGCCGACATCGCCGCGTTGATCGCCAAGCACGAATAGGGGCCGGGCGCAGGATGTCGCGCCGAATGGCGCGGTGGGGGGCGGCGCAAAATGCTTGCGCCGTCCGACCGCTTGGCGTAACCAGCCGCTCCGCCCGGCCCAACGGGTGGCGCATGTGGTACGGGGCCTTAGCTCAGCTGGGAGAGCGCTACGATGGCATTGTAGAGGTCAGCGGTTCGATCCCGCTAGGCTCCACCACCACGGTTCTTACAGCAGCGAATCATTGGTCGTCGCTGCCACGTTGGCTGGCACGTCAACGTCCGCGTTCGACTCTGACGCGCACGATTTCGCGGCTTCGTGGCTTCGCGTGATAGTCGTTCTCGTACACCCGCCGTGGGCCGCACGTTTACGCGAAGCCGCGAAGCGACAGTGTCTGCTATCGCCCAATTGCGGACATCCGGAAGAGGCTAATAAGCTAACGCCATGGCGCTGACTCCTATCAAGCTACGCTCCACAGCCGTCCTACTTCTGGCGTTTGCCAAGTGTACAATGGCGTGTAGCAGTAAAGAATAAGCTGAGCAAGTAAGTCTTCCAGGTACAGACTACAATATCAATACCTTTGTCATGGGACGCAGTAGCGCCTTGGGTGGAGGCACGATGGAGGTTTGTGCTAATAGAGTCGGCGGTGACAAGTGCGTCTTGCTCGCAACTTTCGATGGCGAAGATATGTCACACGTAAATATTGTTGGGCAACAGATTTTGATAGATGTGCTCGATACGAGGGTTAGTTCCGCCCATCTGAGAGTTTCAAATTTCTTGAACTACAGTGTCCGACTCAATCCAGTGCGGAGTTTTTGACCGCAACGAACGGCTCCTTTCCACCCATAGATGCCGTGCCAACGCGCATCCCCAAAGATCATCGCCCTCGGGCTGTCCTACACGCACCGATTCTGACATAGACTCAGCGATGATCGATTTGCCCGCTCCCGATTTCATCCCCGCCCCCTCCCGCCGCCGGATTGCAGGGTGGACGCCCGCGCGGCAGGTGGCGTTCGTCGCCGCGCTGTTCGACGGGCATGGCGTCCGCGCCGCCGCCGCCAGCGTCGGGCTCACCGCGCAGAGCGCCTATGCGTTGCGGCGGCGGGCCGATGCCGCCGATTTCGCGCTGGCGTGGGATGTTGCGATCGACGTCGGGGCGATGAAGCTGGGCGACACCGCCCTCGACCGCGCGCTCAATGGCGAGCGGCGGACCGTGTGGTACCAAGGCAAGGCCGTCGGCGAGCGGGTGGTCTACGACAACCGGCTGCTGATCGCCCTGTTGACCCGCCGGGACCGCGCAAGGTCTCCTTCCGCCAAGAGCGTGCGCGTGTGAAGAATGTAAAGTTACGCCGCTCGCAGCCCGCCGGGACGCGGTGGCCGCGCCTTTCCTTTGCACCCGGTTGCTCCTAGATGCTTGCCATGCAAATTCCCGGCCTAATCGACCCGGTTCCCGTGCCGCGCGCCTCGACCGCGCGCGCCGATGGCAAGATCGCGATCGTCGGGCTGACGCGGCCCGAGTTGATCGCCGCGCTGGCTGCCGCCGGACTCGACGCCAAGGCGGCGAAGATGCGGGCCAGCCAAGTGTGGCACTGGGTCTATCTTCGCGGCGTCACCGACTTTGACGCGATGACCAACATCGCGCGCGACACGCGGGCGATCCTGGCCGAACACTTCGTCGTTGGTCGGCCCGAGATCGCGCAGGCGCAGGTGTCGAGCGACGGTACGCGCAAGTGGCTGCTCCGCTTCGACGATGGCAACGAGGCCGAGTGCGTCTTCATCCCCGACGCCTATCGCGGGACGCTGTGCGTTTCGGCGCAGGTCGGGTGCACCCTCAACTGCCGCTTCTGCTTCACCGGCACGATGAAGCTCGTCCGCAACCTGACGGCGGGCGAGATCGTCGGTCAGGTCATGCTCGCGCGCGATGCGCTGGGCGAATGGCCGGCGGTCGGGGTGAAGCCCGTGGTGCGGTCACCGGATGCCGCCGGCGATACCGCCGCCGGCGACGCCGCCGATTTCGACGATGGTGACGACGACGATGATGCGCCCCGCCGCAACTACACCGCCGACGGGCGCTTGCTGACCAACATCGTGATGATGGGGATGGGCGAGCCGCTGTATAATTTCGACAATGTGAAGGCCGCGCTCGGCATCGTCATGGACGCGACCGGCCTCGGCCTGTCGAAGCGGCGGATCACGCTGAGCACGAGCGGGGTCGTCCCGATGATGGCGCGCGCGGGCGACGAGATCGGCGTCAACCTCGCCGTCTCGCTCCATGCCGTGACCAAGGACGTGCGCGACGAGATCGTGCCGATCAACAAGCGCTACGGCATCGACGAGCTGCTCGCCGCGTGCGCCGCCTATCCCGGCGCGAACAACGCGCGGCGGATCACGTTCGAATATGTCATGCTCAAGGACAAGAACGACAGCGACGACGATGCCCGCGAGCTCGTCCGGCTGATCCGCCACTATCGTCTGCCGGCCAAGGTCAACCTGATCCCGTTCAACCCGTGGCCGGGGTCGGACTATGTCTGCTCCGACCCGGAGCGGATCGCGCGGTTCAGCGAGATCGTCTTCCGCGCCGGGATCAGCGCGCCGGTCCGCCGCCCGCGCGGACGCGACATCATGGCGGCGTGCGGCCAGCTCAAGAGCGCGAGCGAAAAGGTGAGCCGCGCCGAACTCGATCGTCGCGCGGCGGAAAAAGAAGCCGGATGGGTCGACGCGGCGTAACGGGAACCTAAGCGCTGCCGAAACGATCTACCGAAGGTCCGACCGCCAGCATCGGGCAATAGGGTCGCCCATGTTTCTTCTCACCCGCCTGTTCAACAAGATGATCCGCGACGGCGAGATGACGATCGTCGATCATCGCGGCACGATCCACCGCTTCGGGTCGCCGTCGGCAACGATCAAGCCGGTTCGCTTTCGCTGTACCGACGCGGCGACCCCGCGCGCCATCGCCTTTGGTCCGGCGATCGGGGCGGGCGAAGGCTATATGAATGGGACGCTGATCATGGAGGAGGGGTCGATTTTCGACCTCGTCCAGCTGGTGACATACAACGTCCGCTGGGACCGCGCGAACCCGATCCGCCTCGGTCTGTGGCGGCAGGCGGCGATCGCCGCGAAGCTCGGTCAGATCAACTTCGAGCGGCGGGCCAAGCGTAACGTCGCCCACCACTACGACCTGTCCGATCGGCTGTACGACCTGTTCCTCGACGCCGACCGGCAGTATTCGTGCGCCTATTACGAGCACGACGACGACAGCTTGGAGATCGCGCAAGCACACAAGAAGGCGCATATCGCCGCCAAGCTCGACCTGAAGCCCGGCCAGCGCGTCCTCGACATCGGCTGCGGCTGGGGGGGCATGGCGCTTTACCTCCACCGTGTCGCCGGGGTCGATGTGACGGGCGTGACGCTATCGGAGGAACAGCTGAAGGTCGCCCGTCGCCGCGCGGCGGAGGCGGGGGTGAGCGATCATGTCCGCTTCGAACTGATCGACTACCGCGCCGTCACCGGACCGTTCGACCGGATCGTGTCGGTCGGCATGTTCGAACACGTCGGGCTGCCGCACTACCGCCAGTTCTTCGACAAGGTCCATTCGCTGTTACAACCCGACGGCGTCGCGCTGATCCACACCATCGCCCGCGCCGACGGCCCCGGCGCGACCGACCCGTGGACGGCGAAGTACATCTTTCCCGGCGGCTACGCCCCCGCGCTGTCGCAGGTCACCCCGATAGTCGAGCGCGCATGGCTGTGGATCACCGACATCGAGGTGCTTCGGCTGCATTACGCGCTGACTCTCGAGGAATGGTACCGCCGCACCGTCGCCGCCGAGTACAGGATCGTCGCGCTGTACGACGCGCGCTTCTTCCGGATGTGGCAATTCTATCTGTCGGCGGCGGTCGCGGCGTTCCGTAACGACGGCCATATGAACGTTCAGATCCAGCTGACGCGAACGCGCGATGCGCTGCCGATCACACGCGACTACATGGCGGCGACCGAAGCGCGCTATCGTGCGTTGGAATAGCGTGTATCTGATGCCTCGAAGCGGATGCGCTGGCCGGGGCCGCGCCACAATAAGGACCTGTCGATGATCGAAGCCGAATGGTGGGACTATGACGATGCCGACGAGCTGTTCGATGCGGTGGCGTCGGATATCGAGTTCATCATCGATTCGGCGCTCGATGCGCGTGGCGACGCGCTGATTGCGTTGCCGGGCGGGCCGGTCGCGGCACCGGTCTATGCGCGGCTGGCGAAGGCCCGGCTGAACTGGAAGCGGGTGACGATCCTGCCGACTGACGACCGCCTTGTCGCGCCGACCGATGCCGCGTCGAACACCGGGATGCTGGCGAAGGCATTCCTACCGATCGGCGCGCGCGTCATTCCGCTGATTGGCGATGCCAAGGCAGCGTACCGCAAGGCCGGGCTCGACGCCGATGAGCGCCTGGGGGCGATGAAATGGCCGCTCGACCTCGCGTGGCTGATCGTCGACGCCGACGGCGGCACGGGGTCGCTCGTCGTCAGCCCCGATCTCGACGCGGCGATGACCGCGCCAGCGAAGGCGATCGGCTTGATGCCGGCCGATGGCGATGTTGGGCGAGTGACGCTGACGCGCGCAACCCTGATGGCGGCGCGGACGCTGCTGGTGGCCGCGCGCGGCGTGGCCGCCAAGACCGCTCTCGAGGCGGCTATCGAAGCGGGGGCTAAGGCAACTGCCCCGGCGGGGCGCCTGCTCGCCGGCACCGAGCTGGCGATCGATATCCACTGGGCGGCGTGACCCAGGGAAAATACGCTGACCGCCGCTGGTGCTGCCGGGGAGGATTGAACTCCCGACCTCAGCCTTACCAAGAATCTTCCCATAAGTATTCATGGGGGTCCATAGGGGTCCAGCGGGGGTTATCCGACTGATCCTTATAGTTTATTCGGCATTATAGGTATTCACAGGTGTCCATAGGTGACTTTCCGGTGATGACCCGGGGAGCGCCCATCTGGCGGTCCGATGCCGGAGGATGTGGGATGGCGCGTGGCGACGACGGACGTGGGCCGGGTCCGGTCGGACGGATAGGCAAGACTGCGGTCGAGGCCATCCCACGCCCGCCGGCGGGACGGCGCACGGCGCTGTGGGACGCCGAGATCAAGGGGTTCGGCGTCCGCGTGACCTCGAACGGCGTGCGCACATACATGCTGCGCTACCGTATGGGCGGCCGGGAGGTGCCCCAGAGATAGGCCGCCAGATCGAGCCGCACGGGTCGCCGCTCGATGCGCGCCAGCGCGATCAGCTTGATCGCGTCGAAGCCGATCGCGCCGAGATGGATCGCCTCGGTCACGGCGAACGTCACGATATCCCGGGGCATCGCTTCCA
>JANYFA010000090.1 GCA_025362895.1 Sphingomonadaceae bacterium
AAACGGACACTAAGGGGCGCACGATTACAGGCGTCCACGTCACCCGGCGCGGCGAACACGAGGTCTATCAAGCCGACATTGTCGTCGCCGCGTGTGGCGCGCTTTCGTCGGCCCTGCTGATGTTCCGGTCAGCCAACGATGCCCACCCGACAGGACTCGCCAACGGCTCGGACCAGGTCGGGCGCAATTACATGCGCCACAACAACAGCGCGTTCATGGCGGTGTCGCTCGAACCCAACGACACGGTGTTCCAGAAGACTCTCGCCCTGTCCGACTTCTACTTTGGGGCCGACGACTACGAATTTCCGCTCGGCGAGATCCAGATGATCGGCAAAAGCCACGGCGATCAGGTCAAGGCGGAAGGGCTGCCGGGGTTCCTGTCGTTCTTCCCGAACCGGCCGTTCGACGAACTCGCCCGTCACAGTCTCGACTTCTGGGTGATGACCGAAGACCTGCCCCGCGCAGCCAACCGCATCTACTACCGCGACGGCAAGGTGATCCTCGACGTCCAGCCGACCGGCGACGAGCCGCATCGGCTGCTCCGCCACAAGCTCGAAGGGCTGCTCGGCAAAATCGACGCCCACCCCCATTTGCTGCCGCGCTCGCTCTACCTCGGCAAGGACGTCGCGATCGGCGGCACGGCGCACCAGGCGGGGACGATGGTGTTCGGACCCGATCCGGCGACGTCCGTGCTCAATCTCGACTGCCGCGCGCACGAGGTCGACAACCTTTATTGCGTCGACGCGGGGTTTTTCCCGTCGATCGGGGCGGTAAACCCGACGCTGACGATCATAGCCAACGCGATGCGGGTGGCGGACCATCTCAAGGCGCGGCTCGGCGCGTGACAATCACCAGCGCGAGGGCGATGCCCGCCATCGCTGCCCCGGCAACGGACACCCACGCATAGCTCAGTCCGAGCGCGATGATGCCGCCGCCGAGGGCAGCGCCGGCGGCGTTGCCGAGGTTGAACGCGCCGATATTGACCGAACCCGCGAGGCTCGTGGCCTCCTTCGCCACCGCCATCACCCGCGCCTGGAGCGGTGGGACGAGTGCGAAGGTCGCGACACCCCATGCGAAGATTGTCGCGACGGCGGGCACCGCGCTCCGCATCGTCAGCGCGAACAGCAGTAACAGGATGACCAACGCCGACAGAACGATCAGGAGCGTCGGCGTTAGCGCGCGATCGGCGAAACGTCCGCCGAGCGCGTTACCGACCGTCAGTCCCACCCCGTAGACGACGAGCGCAACGGTCACGGTGCCTGGGCCGACGTGGGTCACCCCCTGCAGGATCGGCGAGATATAGGTGAATACGGTGAACACCGCCGCCGAGCCGAACGCCGTTGTCGCCAGCGCCAGCAGCACGTCGCGCCGGCCGAGCACGCGGATCTCGGCGGATACGTTGGGCGCGGCTTCAGCCGGCATCGAGGGCAGCGCCATCGCCAGTGCGGCGACGGCGGCGACGCCGATTGCGGCAATCCCGGCGAACGCCGCCCGCCAGCCGACGTGATCCCCGACCCACGCCGCTGCCGGCACACCACCGATGTTGGCGACCGTCAGGCCGGCGAACACCGCGGCGACCGCGCTGGCCGCCTTGCCATCGCCGGCGAAGCGCGCCGCGACGACCGAGCCGACGCCGAAGTAAGCACCGTGGCACAGCGACGTGATGATCCGCGCCAGAAGCAGGGTCACGTATCCGGGCGCGGCGGCCGACAGCGCGTTGCCGATGGTAAACAGCACCATCAGGGCGATCAGCAGCGTCCGGCGGTCAAGCCGCCCGGTGGGCAGGGTCAGCAGCGGGGGCCCCGCGACGACGCCGAGCGCATAGCCGGTCACGAGTAGTCCCGCCGCCGGCAGCGAGACACTGAGTCCGCGCGCGATCACCGGCAGCAGACCCATTGGGGCAAACTCGGTCGTGCCGATGCCAAACGCGCCGAGCGACAAGGCTAGCAGCGGCCAGTTGAGCTTCATGGCGGACTCCCGGCTAGGCGCGGCAGCCGCCGTCGGCTACCCCACCCGGCAAACGCCCGGGAAAGTATAAGTGGACCCGACGACCCCGCCGCAATCGCTGCCGCCTGCCATCGTCGGCGTTCGCCTCAACGTCGCCGATGTCGAGCGGGCAACCGCATTCTACACGACGCTCGGTTTTGCTGCGACCGGGCCGGGGCAGCTCACTTTTGGACGCGTTGTTCTCGAGTTGGTCGCCGCGACCGGCGCGGCGTATCCCGAACCGGCCCGCGCCAACGACCCGTGGTTCCAGCACTTCGCTATCGCGGTCGCGGATATCGTCGCGGCTGCCGCCATCGCGCTCGCTGCTGGATCAACGCCTATTTCGCGCGGCGGGCCGCAGCTGCTGCCGCCCAACACGGGCGGGGTAACCGCGTGGAAGTTTCGCGATCCCGACGGACACCCGCTTGAGCTGTCGCTAATCCCCGGCAGCGACTGGCTGCGGGATGCGCGCACCGATTCGGTGTTCCTGGGCGTCGACCACACCGCTATCGCTGTGTCCGACCTTGCCGTCAGCCAAGCGTGGTACGAGGCGCGCGGCTTCCGGGAGACTGGACGGTCGCGCAACGAAGGCCCCGAACAAGACCGGCTCGACGGCCTGTCTGGTGTCGTCGTCGACATCGTCGCCCTCGCGCTGCCCGGCGCAGGGCCGCACCTCGAATTGCTTTGCTACCGGACACCGCGACCCGCCCTGCCCCGAAGGGTCGACAGCGGCGACGCTGCAGCGACCTGCATGTTGATCAGTCAAGGTCAGGCTGGGATCGACCCCGACGCGCATCGTACGGCAGTGCCATTGCTAATGAGGTAGAGGTTAATCGACCCTAAACGATTGCCCAGACGGGGATATCAGGACCGTAAGACCCATTCGTCGTGCCGACCAAAAGACGTTTCACCACACGCTCGATGCAGCGTGGATCGGCTCGTCACCGTGCAGCTTCGGTCGGATGTAACGTCGTTCGCCGGCGAGGCCGGCGGCCAACGCTTTGCACTTCTCTACACGGGGTGTAGACAGCCGTCGAAAAGGGAGCCTGCTGATCACAGCTCAAATATTTGATTTTAAACTGGAAACGCTTTTCTAACCCGTCTTATTCATGAGCCTTTCTGCCGGGGTTTTTCCGACCCGGTTTGCCGGTCGGCGATGTGAGCTGGTCGCAGTTGCCGGTGGCGCGGGGAACGGCGCGATTTCGGGTGCTGGCATG
>JANYFA010000140.1 GCA_025362895.1 Sphingomonadaceae bacterium
GAACGCTATGCCCACGACGAGATCCGCGTGACGCACAGCCAGAACCTCGTCCTCGCGCATGTCCGCAAGGCCGATCTGTATACGCTATGGACCGCGCTCGACGGAGCGGGACTGGCGACGCCGAACCTCGACCTCGTAACCGACATCATCGCGTGCCCGGGCCTCGATTATTGCGCCCTCGCCAACGCCCGCTCGATCCCGGTCGCGCAGAAGATCGCCGTGCGCTTCGCCGATCTCGACCGCCAGCACGATATTGGCGAGCTGAAGATCAAGGTGTCGGGATGCATCAACGCGTGCGGCCACCACCACGCCGGGCACATCGGCATCCTCGGCGTCGATAAAAAGGGCGAGGAGGCGTATCAGCTCAGCCTCGGCGGGTCGGGCGCGGAAGACGCGAGCCTTGCTAAAATCCTTGGCCCCGGCTTCTCCGAAGCCGGTGTCGTCGATGCGGTCGAGAAGGTGATCGAGGCGTATCGCGCCGTCCGCAGCAGCCCCGGCGAACGCTTCCTCGACACATACCGCCGCCTCGGCGATGCCCCGTTCAAAGCGGCGGTCTATGCCCCGGCGGAGGCAGCCCGATGACCGACGTCCAGGATCAGTCGCCCGTCGCCGGCGCCGTCCCGCCGCCCGAGACCGTCCCCACGCAGGTGCTCAGCTTCCGCAACGGCACGTTGTACGACGGTCCCGTCGCGTCGCTGGCGGATTTCTCGGCGGCGTCGAACACCGCCGCCGTCCGGATCGACCCAGGCGACGATGTTCGCGCCCTGATCCCCCATCTGGGCGGCTTGCGCTTGATCGAGGTGGCCTTTCCCAAATACCGCGACGGGCGTGGCTATTCGTCGGCGCGCGTCCTCCGCGAGGCGGGGTACACTGGCGAGCTGCGCGCGGCGGGCGACGTTTTGCTTGACCAGATCGTCTTCATGCGCCGCGTCGGGTTCGACAGCGTCGCGCCGGCCAAGCCACTCGACCGGACAGCGGTCGACGCGGCTCTCGCTCGTTTCCCGTTCGTCTATCAGAAGGCCGCTGACGCCAAGGTACCCGTGTGGGCGCTCCGCGATGGTTGAGGCTGCGCGCGTTCTGGATGTCATCGACCTCGTCCCGACCTTCAATTCCGACGACGTTGCGGGCTATGCCGCGCGCTATGCCGACGCCTCGACTGCGGAACTCGTCGCCGGGGTGCTCGCCGACCTTGAAGGTCGTGTCGCGGCAGTGTCGTCGTTCGGGGCGGAATCGGCGGTGCTGCTGCATTTGATCGCCGCCATCGACAAGGCGATTCCGGTCGTTTTCGTCAATACCCAGAAGATGTTCGGCGAGACCCTGGCATACCGGGATGAGTTGGCCGAACGGCTTGGACTGACCGACCTCCGCGTTCACCGGCCCGATCCCTTTACGCTCGCTGCCCGCGATGCGACGAGCCTGCGCTGGAGTTTCGACCCCGACGGCTGCTGCGCCATACGCAAGGTCGAGCCCCTCCGCCGGGCGTTGGCGCCGTTCGATGCGTGGCTGTCAGGACGGAAGGGCTTTCAGGGGGCAACGCGAACGGCGTTGCCGCGCTTCGAACTCGACGAGGGTCGCCTGAAGATCAACCCGCTCGCCGATTGGGACAAAGGTCGGCTCGATAACTATTTCGCCCAGCATGACCTGCCGCGCCACCCGCTCGAGCGCCACGGTTTCGCCTCGATCGGCTGTATGCCGTGCACCTCGACCGTGAGCCCGGGTGAGGACCCCCGCGCCGGGCGCTGGCGCGGGTGGGACAAGACCGAATGCGGCATCCACGGCGAGGCCCACGACCCGGCCTTTTGAGGTCGCACGAAGTCCTTACAAAATGAACTTCGACAGGTCCGTATCCCGCGCGATATCGCCGAGTTCGCGTTCGACATACGCCGCGTCGACCACCACCGTCTCGCCGCCGCGCTCGCTTGCGGTGAAGCTCAGGCTCTCGAGCAGTTTCTCGCAGATCGTCTGGAGCCGCCGCGCGCCGATGTTCTCGACCGCGTCGTTGACCTGTGCCGCCGTCGCCGCGATCGCCTTGATGCCGTCGGCAGTAAAGGTTAACGTCACCCCTTCGGTCGCCAGCAGCGCGGTGTATTGGCGGATAAGCGACGCCTCGGTGTCGGTCAGGATGTGGACGAAGTCGGCCTTGGTCAGCCCCTTTAGTTCGACACGAATCGGCAAGCGCCCTTGAAGTTCGGGGAGCAGGTCGCTCGGTTTTGACACATGGAATGCGCCGCTGGCGATGAACAGGATGTGGTCGGTCTTGACCGGCCCGTACTTGGTCGCGACCGTCGTCCCTTCGATCAGCGGCAGCAGATCGCGCTGGACACCCTCGCGGCTGACCGATCCGCCGCGAACGTCGCTGACCGCGATCTTGTCGATCTCGTCGAGGAAGACGATGCCGTTCTGCTCGGCGCTGCGGACGGCGTCGCGATTGATGTCGTCGCTGTCGAGACGCTTGTCGCTTTCCTCCGCAACGAGCACTTCCCACGCCGCCTCGACCGACATTTTGCGGCGCTTGGTCTTGCCCATCGCCTTGCCGAACATATCGGACAGGTTGATCATTCCGACCTGGCCCGGCTGCATTCCGGGCATCTCGAACGATGGACCCCCGGTATCGGCGACCTCGATCTCGATCTCGCGGCCTTTTAGCGCGCCCTCGTGGAAGCGTTGGCGGAACGCCTGCCGCGTCGCCTCGCTCGCATCCTTGCCAACGAGAACGTCGAGCAGACGCGCCTCGGCGGCCTCCTCGGCCTTGTCCTTGACCCCGGCGCGCTTCGCCTCGCGGATCAGGCGGATCGATTCCTCGACGAGGTCGCGGACGATCGAATCGACGTCGCGGCCGACATAGCCGACTTCGGTGAACTTGGTCGCCTCGATCTTGAGGAACGGCGCTTCGGCCAGCTTGGCGAGGCGGCGGCTGATCTCGGTCTTGCCGCACCCGGTCGGGCCGATCATCAGAATGTTCTTCGGCGACACCTCGTCGCGCAGATCGTCGCCAAGGCGCTGCCGCCGCCAGCGGTTGCGAAGCGCGACGGCGACCGCGCGCTTGGCGTCGGTCTGCCCGACGATGAAGCGGTCGAGCGCCGCGACGGTAGCCGACGGGGTGAGGGCGTCGAGCGGGCTCGGTTCGTCGGGAAGGGAAACGGGAGCCATGGCGTTCATCCGTTATTCTCCGGGGCGATGCTTTCCACGGTTAGATTGGTGTTGGTGTACACGCAGATATCGGCGGCAACCTGCATCGCGCGCCGCGCAATAGCCTCGGCGTCGAGGTCGGTGTCGATCCCCGCCAGCGCACGAGCGGCGGCAAGGGCGTAGTTGCCGCCCGAACCGATCGCCGCGACGCCGTCGGTCGGCTCCAGCACGTCGCCGGTGCCGGTCAGGATCAGCGTGACGTCCTTGTCGGCGACGATCATCATCGCCTCTAGCCGCCGCAAATATCGGTCGGTCCGCCAATCTTTCGCTAGCTCGACCGCCGTGCGGGTCAACTGGCCGGGGTAGCGTTCGAGCTTCGCTTCGAGCCGTTCGAACAGGGTGAAGGCGTCGGCGGTCGCTCCGGCGAACCCGGCGATGACGCTGCCGTCGGCGCCCAGCCGCCGGACCTTCTTGGCGTTGGCCTTCATTACCGTCTGGCCCATCGTCACCTGACCGTCGCCGGCGATGACGACGCGTCCGGCCTTGCGAACCGACACGATCGTCGTGCCATGCCAATCGGGGAAGTCGCTCATGTGCGGGAGGATGCTTTCGAACAAAGGAGGATGCCTGCTCTAATGTAGGGTGCGCGACGGCGGCGGAAAGGGCCGCATAATTCGTGCCGCCGCCGCCTTTCGGAATGCCCCGAAAAGCGCTACATGAACCACGTAACCCGCAGGAGACCTCGCCATACCACCGCCCCCACGCCGAATGCAGAATGCACCCGCGCCGATGAACGGCCCGCGCTATGACGAATTCATCACCGTACCAAAGGTTCGCGTGATCGATCAGGACGGTGAGAACCTTGGCGTTCTTTATACCAAGGAGGCGATCGCTACCGCGCACGAAGTCGGGCTGAACCTCGTTGAGGTATCGCCTGGTGCCGATCCGCCGGTGTGCAAGATCCTCGACGTCGGCAAGTTCAAATACGAGGCGCAAAAGAAGGCGGCAGCGGCACGTAAGAACCAGAAGACGCAAGAGATCAAAGAGATCAAGATGCGTCCCAACATCGACGACCATGATTATGATACCAAGATGAAGGCCGTCCAGCGCTTCATCGAGGATGGTGACAAGGTTAAGCTGACGCTGCGCTTCCGCGGTCGCGAACTAAGCCACGGCGAACTCGGTCTGGCCTTGCTCGAGCGCGTCCGCGACGACGCGATCGACTATGCCAAGGTCGAGCAGTTGCCGAAGATGGAAGGCCGCCAGATGCTGATGGTCATTGCGCCGCGCTAACGCCCCGGCATGACGCGCCGGGGGGTAATCGCGGCGGTGTTGGGCTCGGCGATCGCCGGGCATATCGTTCTCGGCGTAGTCGCGGGCGGTGCGGTGCTGACGGCCATCCGCGCACGCGCTGCCCCGCCCGCCGAACCGGTCTTCCCCGCGCCCGCCCGCCCCGTTTCACCGATCGTCTCGCCGCGCTGGTCGACCGAGCGTGCGCGCAACGACGCTGGTGAGGCGCATAACGTGATGGCCGCGCTGGCCCCGTTGAATGGGCGGACGGTCGCCGACATCGGCGCGGGCGAAGGCTATTACGAGCCGCCACTGGCGCGCGCGGTCGGGCGCAAGGGGCATGTCATCGCCGAGGATATCGACGCCGCGACCGTTGCCCGGCTAGCCCGGCGAGTGCGCCCCCTGGCGAACGTTGTGGCGCGGCTTGGGCGTCCCGACGACGCTGCGCTTGCGCCGGCCAGCGTCGACGTCGTCCTGATGGTTCATATGTATCACGAGATCGGCGAGCCCTATGCGTTGCTATGGCGGCTGCGGCGCAGCCTGCGCGTCGGCGGGCGGATCGCGATTGTCGATGCCGACCGCCCGTCCGGTGAACACGGGACACCGCCGCAACTGCTGGCCTGCGAACTCGGCGCAATCGGCTATGCGCGGACCTCGTCGCGCCCGCTTGGCGACGGCGTCTATCTCGCGATTTTCGAGCCGCGCGCGCTTCCCGACACCATTCGCGTCTGTCGCTGACGGGGAATTGCGCGGCGAAACAAAAGGGCTAAGGTCCGTTTATGGAACAAGGCCGATCCTGGCCGGTTGCTGGAGTGCCCGAAGAGGGACAGGGGAGTTCGAACATATGGCTACGACACCAAAAGCAGCGAAACCGGCCAAGGCTGCGAAGGCTCCGGCGGACCCGAACGCACCGAAAAAGCTGGACGGGCTGCAGAAGCCGCTGACCCCGTCGCCCGAACTCGCCGAGATCGTGGGCAAGGACATGCTGCCGCGCGGCCAGGTCGTCAGCAAGGTGTGGGATTACATTCGCACCCACAAGCTGCAGAACCCCGCCGACAAGCGCGAAATCCTTGCCGACGCCAAGCTCAAGAAGGTGTTCGGGCGCGATAAGTGCACGATGTTCGAAATGAACAAGTATCTGGCGATGCACCTTAAGTAGGACGTTGAGCGCCTGAGCGAGGAATGCCTTTCGCATTCGTCGCTCAGGCGGAAGTCCTGCCGGAGCATATTTTTCCGGTTGTGTTGGCGCAAGCCGGCATCCGTGTCCGGGCAAAAAGTCGTGGCTTGCCATCTCGCGCCGACGTCGGTGCTGGCGTGTGCAAGTATGCCGAAAACTTCCTGGTGGCCGTGCTCAGCGACCGACCCGCGCCTCGATCGCGTCCCAAATCGCTTTCGGCGTGTCGCTCCCATTAAACCGGTCGATGGCGACAATCCCTGTCGGCGACGTCACGTTGATCTCGGTCAGATAGCCCGCGATGACGTCGATGCCGACGAAGATCAGCCCGCGCCGCGCGAGTTCCGGCCCGATCGCGGCGCAGATTTCGTCTTCGCGCGGTGTCAGCATCGCCGCCTCGGCCGCCCCTCCGGCAGCGAGGTTCGACCGGATTTCGCCCGTCTTTGGCCGCCGATTGATGGCACCGGTCGCCACGCCGTCGACCAGCACGATGCGCTTGTCGCCAGCTGACACGTCGGGCAAAAACTTCTGGACCATGAAAGGTTCGCGCCAGACATCGGCGAACAGCTCGACGAGCGCAGGCAGGTTGGCGTCGGTGGGGCCGATATGGAACACCGCTGACCCGGCGTTGCCGTACAGCGGCTTGACGACGATCGCGCCGTGTTCGTCGCGGAACGCCTGCGCGTCGGTGAGCGAGCGCGTCACCATCGTTGGCGGCATCAGATCCGGAAAGCCGAGGACGAACAATTTTTCGGGCGCGTTGCGGACCTCGGCGGGGTCGTTGACGACCAGCGTCTCGCCCTGACACCGTTCGAGCAGGTGCGTCGCAGTGATGTACGCCATGTCGAACGGCGGATCCTGCCGCATCAGGACGACGTCGGTGTCGCGCCCGAGATCGACGACGGCCGCATCGCCGGTCCAGCGGAAGTGCGCCCCGCCAACGGCCGGGTCGGGGCGCGCGACCGTCAGCGGTCGCGCCCGCGCACGCACCCGGCCGTCGACATAACTGAGGTCGGTGCTCAGATAATGCCACAGCGTGTGCCCGCGCGCCTGCGCCGCGAGCATCAGGGCAAAGGTCGAATCGCCGCCGATGTTGACGATTTCGATAGGGTCCATCTGGACGGCGACGGTGAGTGACATAGACGACCCCGGTTGGTGACGAACGTTGGACGTAAAGCGCGGGGCAGGGCGCGGCAAGCCGTCGAAATCCTCCCCGTTTGCACGCAAGATCGCGTAGGGTGGTGCCCGACAGGGGAGAATCACATGGCAGATCGTCTCACAGGCAAGATCGCGCTTATCACTGGCGGAGCGTCGGGGCTCGGCGCGGCGATGGCGGCGCGGTTCGTGGCGGAGGGTGCGCGCGTCATCGTTACCGACATCGACGCGGGCGGGGCCGCACGCAAGGCCGCCGGGCTCGGTGCCGCGGCGGCGGCGTGCGGCCACGACGTGACCTCGCCCGACCAATGGACGGCCGCGCTGGCGTTTGCGGAAGCCACGTTCGGCGGGCTGCACATCCTCGTCAACAACGCCGGCATCGGCACCGGCGGGACGGTCGAATCGACCAGCTTCGACGACTGGCGTAACGTCCACGCGGTCGATCTTGATAGCGTCTTCTTCGGCTGCAAACTCGCGCTGCCGCTGATGGCCGCGACGTGCGCGCGCGACGGAAAGCTCGGCTCGATCCTCAACATCTCATCGATCGCGGGGGTAATCGCTGCGGCAAACATGGCGGCGTATAATTCGGCGAAGGCAGGCGTGCGGCATCTATCGAAGTCGGTCGCGCTTCACTGCGCGCGCGAACGCTACAACATCACCTGTAACAGCATCCACCCGGTGTTCATCGACACGCCGATCCTCGACAACCTCGTCGGTGGGATGGACCGCGACGTGGGTCTGGCCAAACTCGCCCGCCAGATCCCGCTCGGCAGGGTGGGCGAACCCGACGATGTTGCATGGGGCGCGGTGTACCTGGTCAGCGACGAGGCGAAGTTCGTGACAGGAACGGAGTTGTACATCGACGGAGGCATTTCGGCGACGTGACCGGGGCCCGGGCCGGCATGCCTATTTAGGCAATTGCGCTGCCCCGCGCTGCCCGCCTATGCCGAGCATGGTAACAGGGAGCGTCGCATGAACGGATTGTCGAAGCTCGTCGCGGGCGCGGCGCTTGCTGCCGTGGGTACGGCGGTGCACGCATTGCCGGCGGCGTCGCTGTCGGCGTCGTCGTACACCGGCAACGGGTTGTACGGCGCGACATCGCAGTTCATCTACACCGGAGGCACGGCGACCTCGGCGATCACGAATCCCGAGGGCTATGTCCGCGGCAGCGCGACGACATCGGGGTTTCAGCGCGTCTCGGCCGAAGGCGACGGGTCGGGCTACCGCAATCAGGGCATCGAGTCGGCTGGCGGCACTTATTATTTCGGAATCGTCGGCCCGACGGCGGTCGAGGTGCCGATCATCCTGAGCGGGGCCGCCGAGCTTCGCGCCACTGGCGGCAGCAGCGTCGAAGTCGACGAGACCTATGGCCGGAACGGCGGGACGTACAGCAACTTCGGCCCGGTCAGATGCTATGTTGGGTCACAGGGCTGCGGCACCTTCACCTTCACCCAGCACTTCAGCCTGACCGCCGGGACCGCCAGCGTAGCAGGCGACGTCGGCTTCACGACGCTCGACATCTACCTGATCGCGCAGGAAGGGTCGGCGGCGGGGTTCATCGATCCGGTCATCACCATCGATCCGGCCTTCTCCAATGCCAACCAATACCGCCTCGTCTTTGGTCAGGGTGCGGGCAATCCCGGCACCGTCCCGGAACCCGCCGCGTGGGTGCTGATGGTTGCGGGCTTCGGCGTTGTCGGTGGCTCGATCCGGTCGCGCCGCCAGGATTCATCGTTCGCCTGACCCGTCCGGGTTGTCATACTCACCGCCGCGCCGTACCGCGCCGGGGTGACCCTGCAGCGCCTCGCCTTTCCCGCCATGCTGACCGGCAGTGCCGCGCTCGCGTTCGGGCCGTGGCTGGTTCGGCTGGCGGACGTGCCGCCGGTCACGTCGGCGTTCTGGCGGCTGGCGCTCGCGGTCCCGGCGCTGGGCCTGCTCGCCGTGATCGCGCGCCGCCGCGACGACGCGCCGGGTCCGGCAGTGCCGGCGCGCGCGGTGCTTGCCGTGGTCGCGCTGGCGGGGGTGTTCTTCGCCATCGACCTCGCGTTGTGGCACCTCGGGATTAAGCGGACGACGCTCGCCAACGCGACGCTGATGGGGAATTCGGCGAGCTTCATCCTGCCCGCCTACGGCTTCATCGTCGCGCGCGCGTGGCCTGGGCGGGCGGCGGCGGCGGCGTTGCTGTGCGCGGCAACGGGGATTGTGCTGCTCCTTGGGCGCAGCGCCGACGTTTCGGCGACGCATCTGAACGGCGACCTGCTGTGCCTCGGCGCAGGGGCCTTTTACGCGTTGTATTTCATCGCAGTCGACCGCGTCCGCGCCGGCGTCAAGCCGATGACATTGCTCGCGGTGGCGACGGCGGTGGGAGCGGCGGCGTTGCTGCCCGTCGTGCTCGGCGGGACGCTCGTGCCGCACGACTGGACCCCGCTGATCCTGCTCGCGCTCGGCAGCCAATTCATTGGGCAGGGGCTGATCATCTTCGCCGCCGGGTATCTGCCGCCGCTCGTGATCGGGCTGACGCTGCTCGTCCAGCCGGCGATTTCGGCGGTGATCGGCAGCCTGCGCTTTGGCGAGGCGCTGGCCCCGATCGACCTTGGCGGCATGGCGCTCGTCGCGCTGGCGCTGGTGCTGGTGCGATTGCCGGGGCGGGCGGCGCGCGCTACGATCGAAAATGACCGCGCCCGTTGACACCGTCGACGCCTATCTCGCCGGGCTGACTCCGCTCCGTCGCCAGCGGCTGAGCGACCTGCGCGCGCTCGTCGACACCGTCGCGCCCGATGTCGGCGACACGACCGACCTGCCGCTCGCCGCTATCGAAGCCGCCCTGCGAACGAAATTCAGGCGCTAGAAAATCCGCTTCGGCGAGCTGAACACGGCTGTCACTTCAGGGCGGAAGCTGTCGAGGTCGTCGGCGGGGAAGTTGGGGTCGAATGCCGGGGCGTCCCATTCGTCGACCAGCTTGACGGCGAAGTCGTACCACGGTTCGGCCTTGAAGCCGTTCCGCTGGGTCGGCGACTGGCCCATATATTCGTAATAATAGCGACCCTGGAACGCCTGGTGGTGCTTGACCGCGTGGTAAATGTCGTCGCGGACATAGGGCTTGAGGATCTCGGCCGCGATCGCGCCGTGGTTGGGAATGCTCATCAGCTTGCCGAGGTCATGGCACAGAGCGGCGACTACTTCCTCGGCGGGAGCTCCCGACTGGCGGGCGAGGGTGGCGGCCATCAGGCTGTGACCCAGCTGGCTGGCGGCAAAGCCGACTTCGATCTTGTCGAGGCGGGCGAGCGATTCCATGATCTGTTCGACCGCAGCCGTCTTCTGGTGGATGCCGTGCTCGCGGCCGATATGGCCCCAGTCCTCGGCGGTACCTTCAACCATCGTTGTGAACATCAGACGTGCTCCTGCGCGGCGTAGCGATCGCGATATACATTCCGCAGCGTTACCTTGTCGATCTTGGCGCTGCCGAGCTTGGGCAGGGGGTCGGCGCTGAACCACAGATGCGCGGGGACCTTGTACGACGCCAGGTCGCGTGCGACGAACTGGATCAGCGCCTCGGTTTCGAGCGCGGCGCCGGGCTTGCGGTAGATGACCGCCCCGACGATCTCTCCGAGTCGGTCGTCGGGCAGGCCGAAAACCGATGCCTCGGCAACGGCGGGATGGGCATAGAGGGCGCTTTCAACCTCCTGGCAGCTGATGTTCTCGCCGCCGCGGATGATGATGTCCTTCTTGCGGTCGACGATGAAGAGATAGCCGTCGGCGTCGAGCCGCCCCAGGTCGCCGGTACGGAACCAGCCGTCGGCGACGAACGCCGCTGCCGTCGCGGAAGCATTGCGCCAATAGCCACGGCAGTTGCACACGGAACGGATGCACACCTCGCCGACGGTGCCGACCGGTTGCGCGACGAGCGCCCCGTCGTCGGCGCCGAAGATGCCGATCTCGACGAGCGGGGCGGCGGCGCGCCCGGTCGACGCGGGCTTGGTCAGGTAATTGTCACGGTAGATGCCGGCACCGACGCCATTGGTTTCGGTCAGGCCATAGCCTTGGACCGGATGCTTGCCGGGGAAGACGTGCTGGATGCGGTCGACGTGTTCGGGCGGACGCGGCGCGCCGCCGCTGGCGATATCGACGAGGGACGACAGGTCGTACTTCGCGGCGTCGGGGTGGTTCATCAGCTCGAGGCTCATCGTCGGCACGCCAACGAAGTAGGTCGCCTTCTCGAGCGCGATCAGGCGGAGCGCGTCCCCGGCGTCCCATTTGTGCATGATGACCATCTTCCGTCCGATCGCGATCGATACGAGCAGGACGGGGACCGCGCCGGTAATGTGGAACAGCGGGACGTTGAGCAACATCACCTGCTGCCCGGGCGCTGGGGCTCCGGCAGCGGCCGAAAGCTGCAGCAGCGCGAGGCCGGTGACGAGATAGTTGAGCGAGCCCGAGACGATTGCCCGCTGGGTCGACACTGCGCCCTTGGGATGGCCGGTCGAGCCGGAGGTGTACATGATCGTCGCGTCGTCGTCGGGGTCGACCGGTGGCCAGTACCACGGGGCGACATCGGCGACGGCAAGCGCGTCGTCGAGGCGATCGAAGCCGAGGCCGGCGGCAACTTCAGCCGACGTCCGCACGGTCAACACGGGAACCGTGAAGTCGGGCAACGCCGCCAGCCGCCGCGCGCGCTCCTCGTCGGCGATGACGAGGCGGGTACCGCTATGGCCGATGCCATAGGCCAGCTCCTCGCCCTTCCACCAGGCGTTCAAGGGCACGGCGACCGCGCCGAGCATCAGCGCGCCGCAATAGGCCGTGATCCAGTCGGGGTAGTTCCGCATCGCGATGGCGACGCGGTCGCCCTTGGCGATGCCGCGCGCCTGGAGAACGGCCGCGACCTTGCGCGACGCGGCATGGACCTGCGCGAAGGTAAACCGCTCGTCGAGGTAAACGAGGAACTCCTTGTCGGTATTGCTCGCGAAGAAGAAGTCGAGGAAATCGCGCATATTCGTCGGCGCGGCGCTGAACACCGGCAGATCGACGCCGCGCACCGTGGCGCGGCCCACGCCGAGCGGTCCGCCGGGCGCGGTGATCGCCGCGACGACGGCATCGATCTGGGTGTCGAGGGCGCTCGCCATTTCAATATCCCATCAGCATGGCGAGCCGGTCGCCGTGGAAGGCGAGGTCGCCGAACGTCTCGCGTGCGGCACGGGCGCGCTTCATAAAGAAGCCGATGTCGAAGTCGTCGGTCATGCCGATGCCGCCGTGCATCTGGACGCCCTCGTCGGTGGATAACTTGGCGACCTCGCCGGCCTTCGCCTTGGCGAGGCTGGCGAACATCGGGACGCGGTCTTCGTCGGCGTCGAGCGCTACGAGCGCGCGGAGCGTTGCCGAGCGGGCAAGCTCGACCTCGCAGAACAGATGCGCGGCGCGGTGCTGAAGCGCCTGAAAGGTGCCGATCTTGACGCCGAACTGCTCGCGCTGCTTGAGATAATCGACCGTGCGGGTGAAGCTTTCCCCCGCGACGCCGAGCATCTCTGCGGCGAGGCACGCGCGTCCGGCATCGAGGACGCGGTCGAGGATGGCCGCACCGTCGCCGGCCGCACCGAGCACGTCTGCCCCATCAACTTGCACGTCGGTCAGCGTCACGCGCGCGGCGTTGCGGCTGTCGACCATCGACCGCCGCGCGACGGCGACCCCGGGAGCCTTGGCATCGACCAGAAACAGCGTGATCCCTGCAGCCTCATCGTCGGCCCCACCGGTCCGCGCGGCGACGATCAGCGTGTCGGCGACATGACCGTCGAGGACGAATGCCTTCGTGCCATTGAGCTTGAAACCGTTGCCCGACGTTTCGGCGCGCGTCGTGACGTGGTGCGGGTCGTGGCGCGCGGCTTCGTCGGCCGCCAGCGCGAACAACCGCTCACCGCTGGCGATCTGCGGCAGATAGCGCGCCTGCTGCTCCGGCGACCCGCCGCGAACAAGCGCGGTCGCCGCGAGAATGGCGGTCGACAGGAGCGGGGACAGCGACAGGTTGCGCCCGATCGCCTCCTGCACCAGCCCCGCCGCGACATAACCGAACCCCGCCCCGCCGTGCGCCTCGGGCACGAGGACTCCGGCGAACCCCATCTCCGCCATCTTGGCCCACAGGCCGCGGTCGAAGCCGGTCGCGTCGCCCGCGCCGCCGTTGGCGTCGCGCAAGCGCCGGAGTTCGGCCACGGGGGCTTCGGCAGCAAAAAAGCCATCGGCGGAATCGCGGACCATCGTCTGGTCGTCGGTCAGAACTAGCGCCAAGTCGTCACTCCCCAAAGTCTTGTCGTGGTGGCGGTCTCGCGCCTTATGCCCCCGGTAGCTGCAACACCCGCTTCGCGATGATGTTGAGCTGGACCTCGCTCGTCCCGCCTTCGATCGAATTGGCGCGGCTTCGGAGCCAGTGGCGCGACGTGTCGACCTCGCCCGTCCCCGACCACGCCAGACTGTCGCTGCCGCCGACACTCATCAGCAGTTCCTGCCGTTGCTTGTTGAGCTCGGTCCCGTAATATTTCAGCATCGACGACAGCGCGCCGGTGCCCTGACCGGCCTTCGTCTCGTCCTTGACCCGCTCCATCGTCAGCCCGAAGGCGAGCGCGTTGATCTCGTGGCGAACAATGTCGGACCGCAGCGGCGCGACACCCGCCTCACCGAGCGCCTTGACCGCGATCTGGCTGAGCGAGCGGCGACCGTCGTCGAGATCGCCGATCATCTCGCGCTCGTGGGTCAGCAGGTACTTGGCGATGTCCCAGCCCTTGCCGGCGGTGCCCATCAGATTCGCGCGCGGAACGCGGACGTCGTCGAAGAACGTCTGGCAGAACGGGGAATAGCCCGAGATCAGTTTGATCGGCGATGTCGAGACGCCGGGCGACGCCATGTCGAACAGCAGGAACGAGATGCCGAGGTGCTTGGGCGCGGCCATGTCGGTGCGGACGAGGCAGAAGATCCAGTCGGCCTTGTCGGCATAGCTCGTCCACACCTTCTGGCCGTTGACGATGTAATCGTCGCCATCGACTACCGCGCTGGTCCGCAAGCTGGCGAGGTCGGACCCTGCGCCGGGCTCCGAATAGCCCTGGCACCAGCGGATTTCGCCGCGCGCGATTTTCGGCAGATGCTCCTTCTTCTGTTCCTCGTTGCCATATTTGAGCAGCGCTGGGCCGAGCATCCAGATGCCGAACGACGCGAGCGGCGAGCGCGCGCGGATCGCCCGCATTTCCTGCACCAACACCTTCGCCTCGTCTTTGCTCAACCCGCCGCCGCCATATTCCTTTGGCCATTCGGGGACGGTCCAACCCTTCGCGCCCATGGCATCGAGCCACGCGCGCTGAGGCGGCGTCAGGTCGGCGTGACGTCCGCCCCACACGACATCACCATCCTTCGCGATCGACTGCCGCATCTCCGGCGGGCAGTTGGCCGCGAGCCATGCGCGGGTCTCGATACGAAAGGTTTCCAAGTCGGCCATCGGCCCTCTCCCAATTGTCTTATCGCTTCGCCTGACTATGGTGCGCGCGCGGCACGATAGACAAGTGCGATTTGTGTGCGGCACGTCGCACGGGGAGAATTCATGCTTGGTCACGCGATGATCGCGCTCGACTGGACGAGCCTGGGGCTATCGCCGACGCTGTTTGAATTCCACGGCTTCGCGCTGCGCTGGTACAGTCTCGCCTATATCGGTGGCATCCTGGGTGGATGGTGGCTGCTGGTCCGGATGCTCGGGTCGTGGGGTGCACCGATGACGAAGGTCGATGCAGACGCCTTCATTACCTGGGCGACGGTCGGCATCATCCTTGGCGGGCGGATTGGCTACGTCCTGTTCTATGATTTCGTGCGCTTCGCCCACGACCCGCTGGCGATCTTGCGGCTGTGGGAGGGCGGGATGTCGTTTCACGGCGGCCTGATCGGCTTTACCGCCGCGATCCTATTGTTCGCGCGGGCCAACCGGTTGAACGGGTTGCGTGTCTGCGACTATGTCGCCTGTGTCGCCACGATCGGGCAGGGGCTGGGGCGGCTGGCCAACTTCGTCAACGGCGAGCTGTGGGGGCGCGTGACCGGGTCGAACTGGGGAGTGATCTTTCCCGGGGCCGGGGTGGAGCCACGTTATCCGAGCCAGTTGTTCGAATTCGTCGGTGAAGGCGTCCTGCTGTTCATCATCCTCAACCTGATGTTCTGGCGAACGCGCGCGCGGGTGTTTCCGGGGCTGCTCGTCGGGGCCGCGACGCTGGGCTTCGGGGCGATCCGCTTCGGCATCGAATTCTTCCGCGAACCCGATGTGCAGGTCGGCTATCTCACCTTCGGGTTGACGATGGGGCAGTGGCTTTGCGTCCCGATGGTCGTGATCGGGCTGTGGCTGATCGTGGCGAGCCAGCGACGCGGCGCCGTCGCCCTCACCGCGTGACGTTCGGCGACCGGCTTCGCGCCGATATCGCCGCCGCGCCGATATCGGTCGCGACGTACATGGCCCGGTCGAATGCGGCATATTACGCGACGCGCGATCCGTTCGGGGTGGCGGGCGATTTCATGACTGCGCCGGAAATAAGCCAGATATTCGGTGAACTTGTCGGCGCGTGGCTCGCCGATCGCTGGGTCGCGGCAGGGTCGCCGCCACGCTCGGTCGTCGTCGAACTCGGGCCGGGGCGAGGGACGATGATGGCCGATATGCGGCGCAGCTTTGCTGCAGCCGGGTGGGCGCCGGAGGTCGTCATGGTCGAAACCAGCCCCGTCCTCCGCGCGGCGCAGCTTCTCGCAGTGCCGGACGCTGTGCACCACGACGCGCTGGCGCTGGTTCGCGACGACGCGGCCACCTTCATCGTCGCCAACGAATTCTTCGACGCGCTCCCCGTCCGCCAGTTCGACCACACCCCGGCGGGCTGGCGCGAACGGATGGTCGTCGCCACCGACGCCGGGCTGGCGTTCGCCGCTGGGCCGGACGATGCGACGCCGCTGGTTCCGCCTGCACTTACCGCGTCGCCGATCGGCAGCGTCGTCGAGGTCTGCCCCACGGGAACCGCCATCGCCGCCGAGATCGGCGTGCGGGTCCAGCGGCACGGCGGCGCGGCGTTGATCGTCGATTATGGCCACGCCGGCCCGCTCGCCCGTGACACGCTGCAGGCGGTGCAGGGTCACGCCCGCGCCGATGTGCTCGCCGGCGCCGGGGTCGATCTGACCGCCCACGTCGATTTCACCGCCCTCGCCGTTGCGGCGGGGGTGACGGCGTGGGGTCCGGTCGGGCAAGGGTCATTCCTGCGCGCGATCGGCATCACCGCGCGGGCTGCCGCGCTCAAGTCGCGCGCGACCGACGCTCAGGCGGCGGAGATCGACGCGGCGGCGGCGCGGCTTACGGGAGACGACGCGATGGGACGGTTGTTCAAGGTCATGGCGCTGACGGCGGGCGGCGCCGCGCCGCCGGGGTTCGCATGAGCATCGTGTATCGCAACGCGACCGTCGCAGATGCGGGGGCGCTCGCGGTGATCGGCGCGCGCACCTTCACGGCGACGTTCGGTCACCTCTATTCACCGGCGAACCTCGCGATCTTCCTCGAACATCACACTCCCGAACGCTGGGCCAAGGCGATCGCCACCGACGCGACGGTGCACCTCGCCGAGGTCGACGGCGAAGCGGTCGGCTATGCCCGCATTGGCCCGCTGACCTTCGACGTCGAACGTCACGGTCGCGCCGGAATCCAACTCTACCAGCTTTACGTCGATGCGCCGTGGCACGGGGCCGGCGTCGCCGTGATCCTGCGCGACTGGGCGATCGCCACGGCGCGCGCACACGGCGCGCTCGACCTGTGGCTGTCGGTGTACGTCGACAATCCGCGCGCGCGGCGGTTCTATGCCCGCGCCGGGTTCGTCGAGGTCATGCCATACACGTTCTGGGTCGGCGGCCACGCCGACGACGACATCATCTGCCGGCTGGCGCTCGACGCATGACCGTTCCCTTCGCAATGGCCGCCGCCTTGATCGGCACGCGGCACGGTTTTTGCGGGCGGAGCGGCGGCGCGTCGGACGGCATCTTCGCGTCGCTCAACACCGGACTGGGGTCGAGCGACAACCCCGCCGCCGTCGCCGAGAACCGCGCGCGCGCCGCGGCGGCGGTGGCACCGGGCGCGGATCTCTGCACCCTCCACCAGATCCACAGCGCGACCGTCATCGTCGCCGAGCCGCCCACAGCGGGGGCCGACCGCCCGCGCGCCGACGGGGTCGTCACCAACCGCCGCGATATCGTCCTCGGCGTCCTTGCCGCCGATTGTGCGCCAGTCCTGTTCGCCGATGTCGTCGGCGGCGTCGTCGGCGCGGCGCACGCCGGGTGGAAGGGGGCGCTCTACGGTGTCCTCCCGGCGACGGTTGCCGCGATGGAAACCCTCGGCGCGCGACGCGATCGCATCGTCGCTGCGATCGGCCCGTGCATCGCGCAGACGAGCTATGAGGTGCAGGTCGATTACATCGCCCCGTTCGTTGCCGTCGATCCATGCTTTGCACGCTTCTTCCGCGCCGGACGGGCGGGACACGCGCACTTCGACCTCGAAGGCTTCGTCGCGGCCCAACTCGCCGCCGCCGGGGTCACCCGCGTCGAATGCCTTGGGCGCGATACGTATACCGGCGACTATTTCAGCTATCGCCGCAGCGTCCACGCGGGCGAACCCGACTATGGCCGCAACCTGTCGCTCATCGCGCTGCCCGCACGCCATGTTGCCGCCGCCCCGCCGTCCCGCTAAGACCCCCGCTCCACCGAGGGACGCCGCGCCATGAAGATCCTGTCGGGGAACAGCAATCCCGAACTCGCCGCCGCGATTGCGTCGTATCTCGACCTCACTCTGACCGCTGCAAGCGTCCGCCGATTCGCCGACGAGGAGGTCTTCGTCGAAATCCACGAAAACGTCCGCGGCGAAGATGTCTTCGTCGTCCAATCGACGAGCGCCCCGGCAAACGACAATCTGATGGAGTTGCTGATCTGCATCGATGCACTGCGCCGCGCGTCGGCGAAGCGGATCACGGCGGTCATTCCCTATTTCGGCTACGCTCGGCAGGACCGCAAGGCAGGCCCGCGAACGCCGATCTCCGCCAAACTCGTCGCCAATCTGATTACCAAGGCGGGGGCCGACCGCGTCCTGTCGGTCGATCTCCACGCGGGACAGATCCAAGGCTTCTTCGACATCCCGACCGACAATCTGTTCGCCGCGCCGGTGATGCACGCCGACATCGTCGCGCGCCTGCCGAAGACCAATCTGACCGTCGTCTCCCCCGACGTCGGTGGCGTGTTGCGCGCGCGCGCCCTCGCCAAGCGGCTGGGCAATGCACCGCTCGCGATCGTTGACAAGCGCCGCGAGAACCCCGGCGAATCCGAGGTGATGAACATCATCGGCGACGTCAGGGGCCGTGCTTGCGTTCTGGTCGACGACATCATCGATTCGGGCGGCACCCTGTGCAACGCCGCCGCCGCGCTGATGCAATCGGGGGCAACGAGCGTGACCGCGTACATCACCCACGGCGTGCTATCGGGCGGTGCCGTCGCGCGCGTCGAGGCTTCGGAGCTGACCGAACTTGTCATCACCGACTCGATCGCGCCGCTCGGTGTAGTCCGCGACGCGAAGAAGATCAGGCTCATCACCATCGCCCCGCTGCTTGCCGAGGCGATGCGCCGGACCAGCGAAGAAAGCTCCGTGTCGAGCCTTTTCGACTGAGCATCGCTCCTGTCGCCGGAGCGCTGCAGCGACGCGGAGGGGCAGGGGCGGTGATGACAAATTGCCTGTTTCGGTCGGGCGTTATCCCGCGCTAATGTCGTTACACTTCTCCAGACGCCAAGGACCGTTCCCCATGCGGATTGCCGCGCTTGTTCCCCTGATTGCCACGCTGCTGTCGGGAACCGCCCCCGATGCCTACGCCGCGCCAACGCCGCCGCCCGCCGTCAAACCGCTGGCGTTTACCCAGCGGACGCTCGCCAACGGCCTGCGCGTCGTCGCGATGCCTGACCGCACGACGGCCAATGTCGCGATTGAGGTGATCTACGACGTTGGCGGCAAGAACGACCCCGCCGGTCGCTCCGGCTTCGCGCACATGTTCGAACATCTGATGTTCAAATCGACGCGCAACCTTGTCCCCGAACAGTTCGACCGGTTGACTGAGGATGTCGGCGGCAACAACAACGCTTCGACCCACGACGACTTCACCGAGTATCACGAGGTCGTTCCCGCCAACCATCTCGAGCCGCTGTTGTTCGCTGAGGCCGAGCGCATGGGATCGCTCGTCGTCGATCAAAAAGTCTTCGACGACGAGCGCCACGTCGTCGAGGAAGAGCTTCGCCAGGGCGAGGCGCGCCCCTATGGCAAGCTATTCCAGGTCTATCTGCCCGCCATCGGTTACGCTGTTCATCCGTATGCCCGCTCGCCGATCGGGTCGGTGGCCGATCTCGACGCCGCGACGCTCGGTGACATTCGCGCTTTCCACGCGACTTATTACCGTCCCGATAACGCCGTGCTGGTGGTGGCCGGCAATTTCGATCCGGCGCAGCTCGACCGCTGGGTCGATCAGTATTTCGCCCCGATCACGACCCCCGCCCGTCCGATTCCGCGCGTCGCCGCCGTCGAGCCGCCGCGCACGACGGCGACCAGCGTCACCGTCCATGCCGCCAACACCCCGCTCCCGGCGCTGGCGATCAGCTGGCATATCCCCTCGGCGCGCTCACCCAACGACGCGGCGCTCACCGTGCTTGACGCCGTGCTGTCGGGCGGAGAATCGTCGCGTCTGTACGAGACGATGGTCTATCGCGATCAGCTGGCGTCGGCGGCGGGGAGCAACCTTGGCGACCACCGCGATACCGGCACCTTCGTCGTCTACGCGATCCTTGCGGGCGGCAAATCGGTCGCCGACGGCGAAACGGCGCTGCGGCGCGAGGTCGGGCGGTTGCGCGATGCCCCCGTTACCGCCGCCGAACTCGATATCGCCAAGAATCGCGTTCTGACCGCGGTCATCAAGGGCCGCGAGACGCCGCTCGGGCGGGCTAACAGCGTGGCCGAGGCAATCGTCGTCGAAGGCGACGCCGCCGCGCCAGATCGCGACGTCGCCGATCTGGTTGCCGTCACCCCCGCCGATATCCAGCGCGTCGCGCGCCAGTATCTGCGCGACGACGCCAGCGCGACAATCCGCTACCTTCCCGTCGCCGCGAACGCGAAGCCCGATCCCGCGCTCACCGTTGCGGCGACAGTGCAGGTTACGCCCCTCGCTGTTCCCCCCGGCGTGCGGGTAGTCACCGCCGCCGCCCTCGATGCGCGCGTCGCGCCGCCGCCGCCGGGACCGCTACAGCCAGTGCCCGTGCCGGTCATTCGCGAGGCGACGCTGCCCAACGGCCTCCGCGTCGCCGTCGCCAGTCGTCACGACGTGCCGCTGGTTGCCGCCGTGCTCGTCACAGGCAGCGGCGCGAGCAGCGACACGGAGGGCAGGGGCGGGACTGCCGAATTAATGGCGACCCTGTTGACCAAGGGCACCGCGACGCGCTCGGCGACCCGGATCGCCCATGAGATCGAGGCGCTCGGCGGCAGCATCGGCGCGGGCGCAGGCTGGGACGGGACGACCATCGCGACCACGGTCAAGACCGACCGTATCGCTCCGGCCCTCGCCGTGCTTGCCGACGTCGCCCGCAATCCCGCGTTCGCGGCGGACGAGATCGAGCGGGCCCGGACCCAGGCGATCGACGATGCCGGCATTGCGATGACCGACCCGCGCGCGATCGCGCGAATGACCGCGACCAAGGCGGTATTCGGCAAGACCACCTACGGCCACGTCGCAGGCGGAACGGTCAAGTCATTGAAAGCGATCACCCGCGTCGATATCGACCGTGCTTTTCGCAGGGGCGCGTCGCCTGCGGGGTCGACGTTGATCTTCGCCGGCGACATCGATCTCGACGCGGCCGTCGCGCTCGCGACCCAGGCATTCGGCGGCTGGCGCGATGTTCCATTATTTCTGCCGCCCATCCCCGTTACCGCGAGCTATCCCCCCCCCCGGACGATCGTTGTCGACCAGCCCGGTGCGGCACAGGCGTCGGTCGTCGTCGCGCGGCCCGGGCTCGCGCGGAATGATCCCGCATATTACCCGGCGATCGTCGCCAATGCCGCGCTCGGCGGCGGCTTCAGCTCGCGGCTCAACCGTGAAATCCGGGTCAAGCGCGGCCTTGCTTATGGCGCGAACAGCGGCCTCGATGCGCGGCTCGGCGTCGGCTCGCTGACGGCGGCAACGGCGACCAAGAACGCGACCGCTCCCGAAGCTGCCGCGTTGATCGCCGCCCAGCTGAAGCGGCTCGCAACCGCTCCCGTCGCGGGCACCGAGCTCGCCGTCAGCAAGGCGATCCTGACCGGCGGCTTCGGCCAATCGGTCGAAACCGTCGCCGGGCTGGCGGGACGGCTGGCGGCGCTCGCGGTCGATCATATTCCGCTGACCGAACTCGCGGCATGGTCGGGAAAGGTCAACGCCGCCACCCCTGATGCAGTTGCGCGGGTCGCGGCGACGCTGTTCGATCCGGCGGCGGCGAGTACCATCATCGTTGGCGACGCGGCGCTGTTCGTCCCGGCGCTGACGGCAGCGGGGGTCAAGGCGGAAGTCATTCCGCTGGACAAGCTCGATCTCGACGCGCCAATCCTGCCGGCTGCATCGCGATAGAACCACGCTACGCCTAGAATAGGGTATAGTGAAGTATGCACGCCTTTTTCTCCGCCCGCGAACTGGGTCACGCGCCGACGCGCGAACTCCATAACGGCGGCTGGATCGCGCACGCCGAAACCCCGGCGCGGGCGGAGTCGATCGTCGCTGCGCTCCCCGCTGTGCTCCCGGCGGTCGACCACGGCCTTGCCCCGCTGCTCGCCGTCCACACGCCCGACTATCTCGATTTCCTGCGCGACGCCTACCGCCTGTGGCGCAACGCGGGGCGCGACGGCGATGCGATCCCCTATGTCTGGCCGGTGGTCGGACGCCGCCCGGTCACACTAAACCGGATCGACGCGCTTCTCGGGCGCTTTAGCTTCGACGCCGCGACGCCGATCGCTGTCGGCACGTGGGACGCAGCGTATTGGGGGGCGCAAACGGCGCTGACCGCGCTCGATGCCGCTCTCGCGGGCGACCACGCATTCGCGCTGTGCCGCCCACCGGGGCACCATGCCGGAGCCGACTATTTCGGCGGCTACTGCTACCTCAACCACGCCGCGATTGCCGCGCGCGCCGCCCGAGCTGCCGGTCGCGCGAAGGTCGCGATCCTCGACGTCGATTATCACCACGGCAACGGAACGCAGGATATTTTCTGGGACGATGCCAGCGTGTTTTACGCCTCGCTCCACGCCGACCCGGCGACGGATTACCCGTTCTACTGGGGCCATGCGGACGAAATCGGCGGCGTCGGCGCGGCGGGGACCACGCTCAACCTGCCGTTGTCGCAGAGGACTACTATCGGGCCGTACCTTGCCGCACTCGACATTGCCCTGGCGGCATTGCGCGGGTTCGCGCCGGATATGCTGATCGTTTCGTTCGGCGCGGATACCTTCGCGGCCGACCCGATTTCGGGGTTTGCGCTGGCGACGGCGGATTATCCCACCGTCGCCGCGCGGATCGCCGAGCTGGGCTGCCCGACGCTGATCGTCATGGAAGGCGGCTACGCCACCGCCGAACTCGGGGTCAACGTCGCCGCCTTCCTGAGCGGGTTTTAGAACACTTTCGCGCCGAGAACGCGCTGGTTGTGACCACGGCGGTGGTTGTGCTTCAACCGGTCGATGTGGAGCGCAGCGGCATCCTGCATGTCGTGGACGCGCTTCTGGTCCATCGCGTTGAGATGGCCACCCTTGCGCGCCTTGGTGTGCAGCTTTGCGCGGGTGATGAGGTCCTGCTCCTGCCGCAACACACGCGCCTCGTGCGCGGTCAGCTTGCCGCTGCGAACACCGGCGTCGATCGAGCGGCGCTGGTCGATCTGGCGCGCGTTGATCGCCGCGACGGCCGGCATTGCGATAGCGACGGCGATTACGGCAGCGGTGGCGGCAAGAACGAACCGGTTCATCGAAAACTCCTCGTGACGAAAGATCACAGCAGCCCAACGCCCACCGGGTACGAAACGATCCGCTTTATTCCATCACCGCGTGGGCGGGGTCGACGACGATCTGTTTAAGCGGGCGGAGGAGGACGATCAAAGGCGTCGCGATGATCGACAGCCACATCATCAGCGTGAAGTCGTCGAGATAGGCGATCATCGCTGCCTGACCGTTCACCACGCGGTCGAGCAGCGCAAGGACGGTGTCGCCGGTAGCCCCGAGCGCGCGGGCAACGTTCGGGCCCGCCCCCGGCACGGAAAACGGGCTGACCGCGCTGCCGAGGTCGGCGTGAGCAATCTGCGACTGCCGGGCGAGGATGCCGACCGACAGGCTGACCCCGACCGCGCCGCCGAGGTTCCGCAACAGGCTGTAGAAGCTCGACGCCTCGGTCCGCAGCATCGGCGACACGGTCGCAAAGGCGAGCGTGTTAAGCGGCACGAACAGAAAGCCGATGCCGAACCCCTGGATCAGTCCGGTCCACAGGAACGGGCCGCTGCCCATCACCGGCGAAAAGCCGGTCATCGCCGCCATAGAGCCGGAAACGAGAATCATCCCGAACAGCATCATCACGCGCGCATCGACCTTGCCGATCAGCCGCCCGACGATGAGCATCCCGGCCATCGTCCCGACCCCGCGTGGGGCCATCGTCAGCCCGGCGGTGACGACCGGATAGCCGTATAGTTGTTCGAGCATGGGCGGGAGCAGCGCGCTCGTCGCCACTTGAAGCATCCCGACGAGGAAGATAAAAGCGAACCCAGTGACGATATTGCGGTCGCGGAGCAGCGCGAGCGGCAGGATCGGTTCGCGCGCGGTTGCGATATGGACGCCGAATATCCAGAAGCCGCCGATCGCCGTCGCCGCTTCCAAAACGACCTCACGCGAGGCGAACCAGTCGAGCTGCTGGCCGCGATCGAGCATCAGCTGAAACGCGCCAAGGGCGACGCCGAGCGCGACAAAGCCGAACGCATCGAACCGCCGCCGGACGTCGACCGTGGACGGCAGCACGGCGAGGGCGCCGAACAATGCGAGCAGCCCGAACGGCAGGTTGACGAAAAACACCCAGCGCCATTCGAAATTATCGGTCAACCACCCGCCGAGTACCGGCCCCATGACCGGACCGACCATGATGCCGACGCCCCACAACGCCATCGCCTGCCCGTGTTTTTCCTTTGGATAGGCATCGAGCAGGAACGCTTGGCCGAGGGGAATAAGGAACGCTCCCGATGCGCCTTGAAGGAGCCGAAAGAAGACCATCTGATCCAGCGACTGGGCGAGGCCGCACAGTACCGACGCGCCGGTAAAGCCGCCGACGGCAAGGGCAAACAACTGCTTCCGCCCCACCTTGCCGCCAAGCCACGCGGTCAGCGGCGTCGCGATGGCGGCCGCAACGATGTACGACGTCAACACCCATGTCACCGTGTCCGACGCCGCACCGAGGCTCGCGGCCATGTGCGGCAGCGCGACATTGGCGATCGTCGAATCGAGCACGGTAATGAACGACGCGAGCATGACGACCCACGTCACGAGCGCCGGGTTGACGGGTTTGGCGGGCGCGGTCGGGAATGCGGCGGATGCCATCTATATCCTTCTTGCTCGCGGGGAGGTGGCGCGCCCTTGCGCGATGGAGGGGCGTGCGATCAGGTAGCGATAGTCTCTCGCGCCTGCACCCCGCCACCACGCGACTGGAGAAGTCGCGCGGTCGTCCTCCCCGCGAGCGGGGAGGATCAAGACCCGCCCCGCACGTCGACGGTCACGCTTGCGCTCAGCCCGGCGATCGGCGGCAAGCCCCGGTGATCGTCGATCGCGATCCGCACCGGCACGCGCTGGACGACCTTAACCCAGTTGCCGGTCGCGTTTTGGGCCGGCAGGACCGAAAATTCGCTGCCCGTGCCGCCGCCGACGCTTGCGACATGGCCGGTCAGCGGCTTGCCGGGGTAGGCGTCGAGCGTGACCGTCGCGGGTTGGCCGACGCGCATATGATCGAGGTCGGTTTCCTTGAAATTGGCGTCGACCCAGTCGTGGTTGCTGATCAACAGGCTCATCGTCGGAATGCCCAGCGCGACGATCTGGCCCGGCTGGACCTTCGTCGTCTGGCTGGCGAGGCCGTCGGCGGGGGCGCGCACGGTCGTCCGTCGCAGGTCGAGCGCCGCCTTGTCGTGTGCCGCCAGCGCCGCAAGGACAAGCGGGTGGCGGTTGATCGGCCCGGCGGGGGCGCCACCGAGCATCGCGGCCGCATTCGCCTCGCTCGACTGCGCCGAGCCCAGTTCGGTCCGGGCCTCGCTCAACGTGTGTTCGGCCTGCTGCAGTCGCGCGCGCGTTGTGAAGCCGTCCTTCATCAGGTCTTGCTGGCGCTTGAGGTCGATCGCGGCATAGCTGACCGCCTCGCGCTTGCCGGCGACATCGGCGCCCTTGCCCGAAAAGGTCGAGCGCATCCCCGATACCTGCGCGCGGGCGTTCGCAAGGTTGGCATCGGCCTGCTCGAGCGCGATGCGGTACGGTTCGGGATCGATGGTGAACAGCACCTGCCCGCGCTTGACGCTTTCGCTTTCACGGACATCGACCGTGACGACGCGCCCGGTGACGTCGCTGCTGATCGACACCTTGTCCTGAGCGACATAAGCATTGTCGGTCGACACCGAGCGTCCGGCGGTGAGCAGATAATACGCTGCCGCCGCAACGAGCAGCAGTGGAACCACCAGCATCAGCAGCGGGCGGCGGGCGCGCACCCATAGCGAGCGACGCGGTGCAGCGGTTTCGAGGTCGCGGCCAACCATATCGTGCATCACGCGGTTCCCTTCTTTCGCGCCGGTTCCCGGCTCGACAGGTTCGTCCTGACCGCCGTCAACACCGCGAGCGTCGTCGCGAGGTCTTCGGCGCTGATGTCAACGACCGCATCGGCAACGACCGCGTCGCCGAGCGTCTTGAGCTTGTCGAGCAGGGGGTGAGCGGCGTCGATCAGATGGAGCCGCCATGCGCGCCGGTCGGACGGATCGGGCCGCCGCTCGACCAGCCCGGCGTCGGCGAGGCGGTCGACCATTCGGCATAGCGTGATCGTCTCGACCTCAAGCCAATCGGCGAGGCCGGTCTGGTTGATGCCCTCGTTCCGCGACAGCGCGAACAACACCTGCCACTGCGCGCGGCTAACGCCGAGCGTCCGCGCCCGCGCATCGAAACGGCGGCGGAGCAGACGGCTGGCGTCGCCGAGGAGGAATGCGAAGGAGTCGGTTGCCACACACAGGACATAATGTGCATGCTTGTTATGTGCAAGCCGCTAGGGTTTGGTGATCTGCGGTAACAGCGACTGCAACTCGCCCGCCTTGCGCGCGGCGCGGTACTGGTCCTGCATCGCCTGGTTGCACCCAGTGCCACCGCCCGCGCCGACCGCCGAACACGACCCGATGCCGCCGCCCGCTCCGCCGCTCGCATCGCCGAGTAGTGCTTTGCGGTTCGATCCCTCGAACGCCCCGTCGGGCTTGGTGTCGACGCGGACCGATGGCGGGATGCGGAAACGCTCCTCGTCCTTCTTGTGGACGCAGATGATAATCTCGTCGGGATCGGTCTGCTTCGGGCAGGGATCGGTGCCGAACACTGTGACGATTTTCTGGCGGGGCAGGCTGGTGTCGGTCGGCGGGGCCTTAAGCATCGACTGCGCCCCCACCGACGACGATACGGTCGCGGCAAGCGCGAGAAACAGGAGGATAGTCGTGCGCGTCATTGGTTTGTCTCCGGCCCCACCGTGATCGCGCTCTCCGTAGCAGATAGGGGCGAACGCTCAATCTCGTGCATCGAAATCGCTTCGCGCATCGTAATTCGTTTCAGTACCAATGCGGAACGATAGCGGCCAAGCGACGTTTATCGTCGATGAAGCGCTTTTGTGGGAGAAGTTAGATGGCACCCGTGTTGATCGCGATGACCCTGCTCGGCTGCAGCGACACCGGTGACCAGTGTCAAACCGTCCGCGTACTACCGGCGCGCTACCTCACGGTCGCCGCGTGCAATGCCGCTGCCGAAGACTTCCTGATTCGCCTCGCCGAAGCCGATGCACCCGTCATGGCCGTCCGTTGCCACGCCGCTGCCCCCACAACGATGGCGATGGCCGACGCGCACTAACTCCCTCGCCCGGCGCTGCCTGCGCCGGTCGAGGGAGCGTACCAATCAATAGGGATCGTAGACGCGGGTGTTGTTATTGTAGTGGTAGCGGCGATTATCGCTCTCGTAATAATAGCGCCGACCGTTGCGATCTTCGTAACGATTGTGGTCGTCGGCGACGACGCCAACCACGGCACCGGCGGCGGCACCGATTGCGGCCCCGGCGAGCGCGTTGCCGCTGAGCGCACCGATGATCGCACCACCGGCGGCACCGATCGCGGCACCCTTGCCGACCCCGTTCAGATGGCGATCACCATATTGGTCGGTCGAACACGCCGACGTGCCGAGCGCGGCAGCGGCGGCGAGGATAAGCGGCAGGCGGGTCATACGGTATCCCTTCTGAGGTTTCGGTGACGTTACAACCGCTGACCGGCGGCGACGTTCCTTGCCTATTCCCTCACCCGCTGGCGGGAGGAAGACGAAAGGCGTCAGGCCCAGCCTTCGAGAACCTGATCGGGTGGTCGATGGCCGTCGGCCCAGGATCGGATGTTGGCGATGACCTTCTCGCCCATGTCGAGCCGTCCCTCGAACGTCGCCGAGCCGAGGTGGGGGACCAAGGCGACGTTGGGCATCGCGAGTAGCGCGGCGTCGATCGTCGGTTCGCGCTCGAACACGTCGAGCCCGGCCCCGGCGATGCCGCCGCGCGCGAGGCAGGCGACAAGTGACGCTTCGTCGACGACACCGCCGCGCGCGACGTTCACCAGGTAGACATGTCGCTGCATCAGCCGCAGCGCGGCATCGTCGATCAAATGATGCGTCTCGGGCGTCAGCGGGCAGTTCAGAGACACGAGGTCGACCCGCGCGAGCATCGCCTCGAGCGTCGGCCAATAGGTCGCCTCGAGCGCGGCCTCGGCGGCGGCGGGCAGGCGGTGACGGTTGTGGTAATGGATCGAACAGCCGAACGCGCGCGCGCGCACCGCGACCGCCTGACCGATCCGCCCCATGCCGACGATGCCGAGGCGCTTGCCGGTGACGCGGTGGCCGAGCATCCCCGTCGGCGACCAACCGCGCCAGTCCCCGGCGCGAAGCAACTTCTCGCCCTCGCCGATCCGCCGCGCGACACCGAGGATGAGCGCCATGACCATGTCGGCGGTGTCGTCGGTCAACACACCGGGCGTATTGGTAACGACCAGGTCCTTCGCCCGCGCGGCGGCGAGGTCGATATGATCGACGCCGGTGCCGAAATTGGCGAGTAGCTTAAGCCGCGGCCCGGCGGCGGCGATGACGTCGGCGGTCAGGTTATCGGTGACCGTCGGCACGACGACATCGGCGCGGGCCAGCGCATCGGACAGCGCAGCGGCGTCCATGGCCACGTCGGTAAAGTTGAGCTCGACATCGAATAGCTCGGCCATGCGCGTCTCGACCGCTTGCGGCAGGCGGCGGGTAACGATGACCTTGGGGCGCTTGGTCGACATGACGTCACGGCTAGATGGGGGCGGGGAGGGCGTCAACACTCTAACGACCCGCACTCACCCTCACGGGGTGACGCGATAGCCGATGATGGCTACACGTGCCCAGATGTTTGGCTTGTTTCTCGCTCTTACTGCCGCGACCGCCGCCGTTCGCGCGCCGGTCATCGACAAGGACGCGACCGAGGGGCTGTCGGGGTTGCCGGTGCCGCGCTTCGTCAGCCTAAAGTCCGACAAGGCGTTCCTCCGCACCGGTCCCGGCGACCGTTATCCGATCGAATGGGTCTATGTCCGCAAGGGTTTGCCCGTCGAGATCGTCCGCGAATACGGCATCTGGCGGCAGGTCCGCGACATCGGCGGGTCGATCGGCTGGATGAACAAGCAGCTTATTTCCGGCAACCGCACCGCCGTTGTCACCGGCACGGTCCGCACCATGTTCGGCACTCCCGATGTCGCGGGGCGCGCGGTGTGGCGTATCGCGCCGGGGACCATTGTCCGCGTCATCCTGTGCAGCGACGCCTGGTGCCGCGTCGATCGCGGCGGCAAATCGGGGTATGTCCTGCGCGCGCAATTATGGGGCGTGAGGGCGACCGAGGCGATCGGGTAGGGGGAAGTTTTTTTACCCCTCAACGGGCCAACTTCCCGCCCCCCTTCACGAACGCCAGCAATACCAGCCCCACCAGTACCAGCCCGGACACCGGCAGCAGCCCGGCGCGCTGCGAATGCGTCATGCTCGTCGCGATCTCGACCAACATCGGCGCGAGCCAGCTCGTCGCGCTCCCGGCGATCGCGAACAGGCCGAAGAACACGCCGATCCGGTCGGGCGGCACGACGCGGGTTAGCATCGTTCGCCGTGATGCATATGCGGCCGTTACGCTCACCGCGCCGAGAAAACCGCACGCCAGCAGGGCAAGGTCGGGAGCGGTACGGAAGATCGGCCCGGCCCAGAGCGGCGCGTGGGCGCTCGCGTCGAACGGCTGGAAGAACAACAGGGTCTTCGTCTGGCCGAGCGACAGCCACTGCGATGCGACGACGCCGGTCAATTCGAGCATCAGCGCGCGCTTCGGCCCGATCGTCTGGTCGAGCACCCCGGCAAGGATACCGCCAACGACCGAAAAACTCGACAGGATCAGCCCATAAGCGAGCAATGCGAGGCTGCCCCACCCCATCGCCCCGGCGGCATAAACCCCGGTGAAGATGAGAATGCCGGTCAACCCGTCAGTGAACAGCAGAACGCTGCCGAGATATAACAGCGCGTTACGATGGCCGCGCGCTTCGCGAAACAGGGCGACGAGGTCAGCCGCCCCGGCGCGGATCGCCGCCCCCAGCCGCGTCCCGGTCGCCGCGACATCGGGGACGAAGGCGAACAACGGGATCGAGCCAAGCAGCATCAGCCCGGCGGCGATCGGCGCGACGATGCGGTCGGTTTGGTGCGTCGCCGGGTCCAGCCCGAATAACGGGTGCGCCGGAATGAAGCCCCACGTCACCTTGCCCGGTAGCGCGAACGCCCAGACGACGAACGCCAGCGTCGCGACCGACGTGGCGTTGACCAGCGCCAGCGCCGCCCCCGACGCCGCCCCCGCGCGCGCCATCCCGGCGGCGGGAAGAAGCAGCGCATTGTGCAGCATGTCGGACCACGCAAGTGACAACGACACGACGGCAAAGACCACCACCGCCGCATCGATGCCGAGCGGTCCCGTCGGCGTTACCCACCACAATGCAGTGATCGCGGGGACCATGATCGCGACCGTCCCCGCGAGCCACGGCTTGCGCGGCCCCGTCCGGTCGATCGCCGCGCCGATCAGCGGCACCGTCAGCAGCACCAGCCACCCCGCATATTTCTGCGCCGCCGCGACGAGGATCTGCCCGTTGACAGGATCGCCGACGATATCGCGGACGAAGTACGGTGCGAAGACGTAGATCATGATCAGGACGACATACGGATCGCGCGTCCCCTGAAACCACGCCCAGCTCCACGCCGCGCGGTCGAGGCGGGCGGAGGGGGCGGCGAGCGTCAGCGCCACAGGAGGCGGCGGTGTCACGAGCGACAAAGCGAATAGCGCATATCATGTCCTCCCCAGGACGGCAGGCGACGATCATGGCCGATTTGCCGAAGGGCGGGAAGGGAGGGTGTTCCTCCGGTGTGAGATTTCATCCGCACGCGTGCGAACGAACGAGTCGGAGCGGCTTTGTTGCAAAACTGACGTTGGGGATTCACGTAGGGAATCGAGTGGGATAGATGGGCGTGATGCCCAAACCTGCCGCACCTGTGTATCGTACGACGAACTGGCCTGAGTATAATGCGGCGCTGAAGCGGCGTGGGTC
>JANYFA010000035.1 GCA_025362895.1 Sphingomonadaceae bacterium
CAACTCTTCGAGCGCCGAAGCTGTCTCCGCCGGATGCGCGAGGAGATCGGGGCGGTGGATCTGCCACAAGTCGATTCGCTCGGTGCCGAGGCGCTTGAGCGAGGCGTCGACCGCCTGGGCGATGTAGCCCGGCGACGAATCGTAGGGCACCCCCATGCGGATACCGCCCTTCGATGCGAGCACCATCCGGTCGCGCAATTCGGGGGCGTCGGCGAATACCCGGCCAAGCAGAACCTCGCTCGCGCCGAACGGCTCGTCATTGTCGGGGCCGTATATGTCGGCAGTATCGAACAGGGTGATGCCCGCCGCAAACGCCGCCTCGACGCGGTCGCGGGCGGCCCGAACATCGTCACCGGCGAAGCGCCACATTCCCCATGCCAGGGGTGAGATGAGCATCCCGGACTTGCCGAGTAGGCGGGGTTCAGGCGAGAGGATGATTTCGGTCATCGCGCATCTTTGGCACAAGGATAGAGACTTTGGGAGATATGATCCGCTGGGGCGTCGTCGGCACCGGCATGATGGCGATCGAACACATCGCCAACCTTATGCTGACGCCCGGCAGCGTCATCACCGCTCTCGTCGACCCTGAGCCGGCCTCGATCGCCCGCGCCCGGGCCGCAGTCCGTGGTGATGTCCGGGTCTTCGAGTCGCCCGCCGCCCTCGCCTCGAGCGGCACCGTCGATGCCGTCCTCGTCGCGTCGCCGAACTTCACCCATCACGATGTGCTTCAGCCGCTTCTCGATGCGCGCCTCAACATCCTGTGCGAAAAGCCCCTCGCGACGACGCTGGCCGACGCTCGCGACATCGCAGCGCGCGTCGCGGGCTACGACAAGGTGTTCTGGACCGGCATGGAATATCGTTTCATGCCCCCGGCAGCGGCGTTCATCACGCAGGTTCATGGCGGCAAGGTCGGGCAGATCAAGATGCTATCGATCCGCGAGCATCGCTTCCCGTTCCTCGTCAAGGTCGGCGACTGGAACCGGTTCAACGCCAATACCGGCGGCACTATGGTCGAGAAATGCTGCCACTTCTTCGATTTGATGCGCGTCATCGTCGATAGTGAACCGGTCCGAGTGTTCTGCAGCGGCGGCGTCGACGTCAACCACGCCGACGAACGTTACGGCGGGCGCGCGCCCGATATTATCGACAATAGCTTTACCACCGTCGATTTCGCCAACGGCGTTCGCGCGCTCCTGGACCTGTCGATGTTCGCCGACGGTGCGGAGAACCAGGAGGAGATCGTCGCGGTCGGCGACAAGGCGCGGCTCGACGTGCTGATCCCGGCGGGCGACCTCGTGTTCCATCCGCGTGTCGGCTTCCGCAACCCCAAGCAGGTCGAGCGCACCCACGTCGCGGTCGACCCCGCCGCCCTCGCCGCCGGACAGCATCATGGCGCGACGTTCTACCAACACGCCGCCTTCGCCGCCGCCGTTCGTGGTGACGGGCCGGTGGTGGTCACCGCCGACGACGGCCTGCGCGCGGTGGCGATGGGGCTGGCAGCGGAAACGAGCGCGCGCGAGCAGCGGGTCGTGGCGATGAGCGAATTGGGGTTGTAACAACCCTCTCTAAGTCATGCTGGGGCAGGTCGGCATGACGTCCCAAACTTGGGTGTGACACTTTAGCGACACGCTCGCCCTGAAGATTGGCTTTCCCGCCACAGCGAATTGCTTTCGCGGCGGCTTCGGGCCATTGCGCCCCACGAACGGTCAGTTTGGCAAGGCGCTCGCCCAGCCGCCGATCATGGGGAGGATCACCAATGTCGCTACGCCCGCTGCTGCTTGCCGGAACGATGCTGTTCGCCACGCCGACGTTTGCCCAGACCCCGCCCGTCGTGCTGGCGACTGCCGACGACGCCCCCGCCGACATCGTCGTCACCGCGCAGAAGCGGTCGGAGAGGCTGCAGGACGTGCCGCTCGCGGTTTCGGTTGTCAGCGGCGACACTCTCGCGGCGCAGGGCAAGGTCAGCCTCGAAGGCGCACAATATCTTGTTCCCTCGCTTAACTTTTTGAAGTCAGGGACGACGCTCAACCAGTCGCTGTTCCTGCGCGGCGTCGGCACCGCGACCTTCTCGATCGCCGGTGAGCCGTCGGTATCGACCGTTCTCGACGGCGTCGTCTTCAGCCGTGCCGGTGAGGCGTTCAGCGACCTCGTCGATATCGAGCGCCTCGAAGTCCTGCGTGGTCCGCAGGGAACGCTGTTCGGTAAAAACGCCAGCGCCGGCGTCATCAACATCGTCTCGAAGAAGCCCGGCAACACCCTTGGCGGGACGGTCGAAGGCGGTTTCTTCGGCGGCAAAGGCAACGAATATCGTGCCCGCGCCGCGATCGACCTGCCACTCGGTGACAAGATTCGCAGCCGTCTGACCGGCTTTTACGACAAATATGACGGCAACATCTTCAACGTCGCGCCGACGGTCAACCATCGCGTCAACGGCTTCAAGCACTACGGCTTCCGCGGCATCGTCGAGGGCGACGTCAACGAGGCGGTCAAGCTGACCTTCATCGCCGATTACCACAAGAACAACGACGATTGCTGTGCCGAAGTGATCGCCGGCGTCCCGTTGCTCGGTGTCGGTGTCGTCAACACGACCAACCTTGCGACCCTGCAGACGGTGCTGCCGCCGTTGCTCGGCAAGGACACGCGGTCGGTCAATCAGAACCGCGTCACCCACACGAACGAAACGGGCTATGGCTTTTCGCTTCAGGCCGACGTCGATGCCGGACCGGTGACGTTCACGTCGATTACGGCGTATCGTAACTACAAGAACACCGAAATCCGCGACGGCGATTTCCTGCCGCAGGCATATATCGGCTTCAATCAGCTCCACGATTTTGGCCCGCAAACGGGTGAGACTTATAGTCAGGAACTCCGTCTGACGTCGCCTTCGAAGGGGTTCTTTACATACGTTGCCGGCTTCTACTTCTCGAACGCCAAGTCGGAGCGCATCTTTACGCGCGCCGACCAGGTCTGCACGCTCGCCGCCGGTGCGGTGCTGCCAACGGGCGTCTTCACGCCGTGCACCAGCCCGCTGGCGAACCCCTCGACGTTCCCGACCGGTACCGCCGACTTCGGGTCGAACTTTCGTAACATTGCGCTGTTCGGCCAGGGTACCATGCATCTGACGCCGCGCTTCCGGCTGATCGGCGGCCTCCGCTTCTCGGTCGACCAACTGGATGTGTTCCACAGCCGCGTCACAACCCTCGCGGGTCCGGGCATCAACCCGAATTTCGATTCGGGCGTTTACAATAACGGTCTGACGGGGCCGAACGGCGCAGGCGTCACGGTGTTCATCCCCGGTCCGTCGAACGGTGTCCCGTTCCGCGGGCGAGCAAAGAACACGAACTTCTCCGGCAAGGCGGGCGTACAGTTCGATCTCGCCGATACGAGCGTCGCTTATGCCACCTACTCGCGAGGCTATAAGGGACCGGCGTTCAACACCTTCTTCAATCTGACCGCGAGCGGGACGAACGTCATCGCGCCGGAAACGAGCGACGCTTATGAAGCGGGCCTGAAGAACACGTTCTTCGACAACAAGCTGACCCTCAACCTGGCGGCTTATTACGCCAAGTATCACAACTTCCAGGCGAACAATCCCGATGTTGCCGGTGGCGTCGTCGTCAGCCGCTTCACCAACGCCGGTGAAATCTCGACCCGCGGTGCCGAGATCGACGTGCTTTACCGGCCGGTGCGCGACCTCAGCTTCTCGGGTGGCATCGCGTACACCGATGCCCATGTCGATCAGTTCCGCGCGCCGCCCGTCCTGCCGGGGCAGCCGTTGCCGGCGTTCATCCCGTCGGGGACTTCGCTTGGCTTCGCACCGAAATGGAAGGGTGACCTCGGTATAGACTATCGTATCCGCACAGGCGGGTCGGTCGATATCCGCGTCGGGGCACAGGGATCGTATCAGTCGAGCGAACTTTCGATCTTCGATCCCAGTCCGATCCTGCGCTCGGCCGGCACGATCGGTGCCTATGGCCTGATCAACCTGACCGCCGCAGTCGTCGATGTGAAGGACCGTTTCACTATTACCGGCACCGTCCGCAACGTCGCCAACCAGCACTTCGCGGCCGCGATTGCCAACGGCGGCCCGCTGGGATCGTATCGCTACCAAATCCCGCGTGATGCCGATCGCTATTACGGCATCACGGGCAAATTCAACTTCTAATCCGATACGCTTTCCCTCCCCCCGAAAGGGGGGGATGGATTCAGGCGTGCTCCGCCCTAATCACCGGCACGCACAGCTGGATCCACGCCAGCGCGACCAGGTACGCACCGGCAACGATACCCAGCATCGGCCAATAACCATGTCCATGAGCTAAGCTCCAGCCGGCAAAGGCGATCATTGCCGCCCCCGACAGATTGCCCGCGACCGCGCCGACACCGACGACCGTCGCAACCCGCGCGACCGGCACCGCATCCGCCGCTAGGCCGAAGACGTTGGTCGAAAAGCCCTGATGCGCGAACAGCCCGATGCCGATGATAACCGCCGCCATCCACGGCCCCGGCGCGACAATCGCCAACGGTAGCGGCAAGATCAACAGCGCGTAGAACAGCATCGACGTCTTGCGTGCGCGATTCATGTTCCAGCCGCGCGCAAGAAGTGCGGGAAAGACAAGCCCAGAGGATAGCGCCCCCGCAGCGGCAAAACTGTACGCCAGCGCGGTCGGGCCGCCGAGGGTGCTCTGCGTCATGTGAAACACTTTTGCGAAGAAGTCGGGGAGGAAGAATAACAGGAAGAACCAGCCGAGATCGCTGAACAGCTTCGCCCCAACGATCGCCCATGTCCGCCGGTCGGCGAAGAGCGCGGTCCAATCTGTTGGCGCGCGCGCGTCAGGCTCAGGTCCGTCGATCGGAACCAGCCCGCGCGTCCCGGCGATCCAGGCGATTACCCAGATGAACCCCAACCCCCCGGTGACGATGAACGCCGCCCGCCAGCCAAAAGCGAGCGCGAACGGCGGGATCAGCAACGGCGTGACGATAGCGCCGATATTGGGCGCGGTGTTGCCCAGCCCCAGAGCAAACGATCGCTGCTCGACGGGTAAATACGTCGCCGCTGATTTCACCGCCGCCGGCGTGCCTACCGTTTCGGCGGCGGCGAGAACGACACGCGCGGCGATGAACTGGCTGACCGTCGCGGCGAAGGCGTGGGCGATGCCCGCCGCGCTCCACACGCCGACTCCCCAACCGAGCGCGCGGCGCACCCCGACGCGGTCGACGAACCAGCCGATGAAGGCATAGGTGACCGCCGCCGTGACCTGGAACGCGGTGCCAATCTTCGCGAAATCGGTATCGCTCCACCCGAACCGCGCCTCCAGCGTCGGCTTGAGCAGTGCCAGCACCTGACGATCGACATAGTTCAGCGCAATCGCGACGAATAACAGCGCGATCAGCAGCGAGCGGCGCCGTGCAGCGTCCATATCCTGTCCCCCAATTCGCGATGACAGTGGCGGCGGCGCGGCAGGCGGTCAATCGGGCGGGGGTTCGCGGACGCACGCGGGTAGGTTAGGATCATATATGGTCACACGCCGCTCCTTGCTCGTCGCCGCCGCTGCGCTCCCGTTCGCCGGCTGCGAGCGCCAGCCAGAGCTGCGGATCGGCTACCAAACCAACGGACTTCTCCTCGCCGCCAAGGGGCGCGGCTCGGTCGAGGCGGCGCTCGTCGGACGCGCCACGGTGACATGGCGCGACTTTCCCTCCGGGCCGCCGCTGCTCGAAGCGATGAGCCTCGGTGACATCGATCTCGGCGGCGCGGGCGACACCCCGCCGATCGCCGCGCAGGCGGCAGGTGCACGCGTCGTTTATGTTGCCGCACAGCCAGTCAGCGGCAGCGCGGCCGCGATCATCGTACCCAAGGGATCGTCGCGGCGCACCGCCGCCGATCTAAAGGGGGCAAAGCTCGCCTACACTCGCGCATCGTCGGCAGAGCTGTTTGTCCGTGCGGCATTGGCGACGGCCGGGCTTGATACGGCAGACATCGCGCCCGTTAATCTGACACCGACCCAAGCCGCAACCGCGTTTGCCGCGGGGGCGGTCGATGCGTGGGCGATCTGGGACCCGTTTTTAGCGCACGCGGAGGTGGAGCTCGGAGCGCGTGCGATCGTGGGAGGGCTCGGTCTGGCGCGCAGCACATCGTTCATCCTGGCGAACGCGGGCACCGTCACGGCGCACCCCGATCTGGTCGTCGCAGCGCTTGATACGCTCGCCGCGACCGCAGATTGGGCAGCGGCGCACCGCGACGCGCTGGGGCCGCTCATCGCCCGCGTAGGGAGCCTGTCCCCCGCCGTTGCCGCCCGGATCGCGGCGCGCCAGGATCTTGGCCTCATCAGGCTCAACCCGACGATCATCGCCGCGCAGCAGGGCATCGCCGACGCTCTCCACGCCGATGGCCAATTGCCGGCCGTCAACGTCGCCCGAGCGATGTGGCCCGGCTGGCATTGATGCCCTTCCAGCATCGCAAGGCGTCAGATAATTTGATCGCTGAGGTCACCAAAGTCGGGTTCGCGCATTATGTTGCATCGCAACATAGATTGGACTGCCATGTCTCGCCCCTCTGCCGCGACCTTGCGGCGCCCTGTACGGCGCCCCGTCATCGCTGATCCCCTCGTCGAGACGACGGTGCCATTCGCTAACCCTGGCGGGTTGCGGATGTTGACATTCGTCCCCGACCGATTGGCTCCCGGGGCGCCGCTCGTCGTTGTCCTTCACGGCTGCACGCAGACCGCCGGCGGTTACGACCTCGCTGCCGGTTGGTCGGCGTTGGCTACTACGCACGGCTTCGCTTTGCTCTATCCCGAGCAAATGCGTGCCAACAACGCCAACGGCTGCTTCAACTGGTTCGAGGTGGGCGATACGCGGCGCGGCGTCGGCGAGGTCGCGTCGATCGCGGCGGCCGTGAAGGCAGTGGTCGGCCACCACAAACTCGACCCCAACCGGGTGTTCGTGACCGGCCTGTCGGCGGGTGGGGCGATGGCCAATTCCTGCCTCGCCGCCTATCCGGACGTTTTCGCCGGGGGGGCGGTGATCGCCGGGCTGCCAGCCGGTGCAGCGTCAGGGATGGGCGAAGCCTTCGCGGCGATGTCAAACCCCACCGCGCTGAGCAGCAGCGCACTCGGTGACAGGGTGCGCGCGGCATCGACCTTCGACGGGCCATGGCCGGTCGTCACTGTGTGGCACGGCAGCGCCGATCGGACCGTCAACCCCGGCAATGGTATCGCCACCGCCGAGCAATGGGCCGACGTCCACGGTGCCGTGGCAGTATCCGGCGAAGATCATACGGTCTGGCGCAACGCTGCGGGCGTCGCTGTCGTCGAATTCGTCGAGGTCGAGGGCATGGGTCACGGCACCCCGATCGACAGCCGCAACGGCGGTACGCCGGCGCCGTTTATGCTCGACGTCGGTATCGGGTCGAGCGCGCGTATCATTGCCTTCTGGGGCATTGCGGAGAGCGTCGTTAGACCGCAACAATCAGCGACGCCGTCACCACCGGATGACAAACCGACCACCGGACCGCGTCGCAGCCTCAGTGGACGGGTCGACGTCGGCAAGGTCATCGCCGATGCGCTGCGGGCCGCAGGCATCCATTTTCGCGGCCGGATCGATCGCATCGTGCAGTTCAACCGCCTGACCGTCCGCTACCTTTTCCTGGTCGGCGTCCATTGACCTTCGATCGCTTCATTGCCGTCGATTGGACCGGAGCTGTAGGTGAACGCCATCGCGCGATCGCCGTCGCCGAATGCGACGCTGGCGACGGCGCGCCTGCGCTCGTTCGCCCGGGCCACCGCTGGTCACGCAGCGAGGTGTTTGCGTGGGTCGAAGCAATTGCTGCGCGCGGTGAGCGGGCACTGATCGGCTTCGACTTCTCGTTCAGCCTGCCGTTCAGCGACGCCGACGGCTTCTTTCCCGGCGACGCCAGCCCGGCTGACGCCGCTACGCTGTGGGTGGAGGTCGATCAGATTGCGGCTGCTGACCCGCACGACGCTGCCCACACCTATATCGCGCACCGCCGCCAGCATTTCTGGCTTGGGGCGGCGGACGGGCCGAAGGCACCCCGCGCGCGGCTACGTGCCGTCGAGCAGGTGTGGGCGTCCAAGCGGCGGGGGACGGCATCGTCAGTCTTCGCCCTCGTTGGGGCCGCTCAGTGCGGCAAGGCGAGCCTGTCCGGAATGCGACTGCTCGCGCGGACGCACATACCCGTGTGGCCGTTCGCTCCTGTTCCGACGACGGGGCCAGTAATCGTCGAAATCTATTGCCGCACCTTCGCCGCCGACGCCGGGGTACGGGGCAAGATCCGCGACCGGGTAACGCTCGACGCTGCTCTCGCTCGCCTGGGCAGTGCGCCTGCCGCAGTCCCCGACGCGTTCGCCGACCACATCGGCGACGCGCTGATCTCCGCCGCTGGAATGCGCATCGCGGCTGCCGATCGCACGACATGGACGCCCGCCGGGCTCGACGCGGTGCGGACGACCGAAGGCTGGACTTTCGGCGTGGCGTGAACGGCCCGCCTCGGCTAGACAGTCGCCTCTGATGAACGTCCCTGATCCCACTCTGTCACCGTTGCCTCCGCTTCTCCTTGTCATGCTCGGGGGCGCAGTCGGCGCGGGCTTGCGCTACCTCGTCGGCGAATGGACGCTGATGGTCGCCGGTCCGGGCCTGCCGTTCGGGACATGGACGGTCAACATTTTTGGTGGCCTGGCCATGGGGCTGGTTACCGGCATTGTTGCACGATCGGGGGCTGGCGGCGAGGCGTTGCGCCTGCTGCTGGCAGTTGGCGTTCTCGGTGGCTTCACGACCTTTTCCGCGTTTAGTCTTGAACTGGTGACGATGATCGTGCGGGGCGACGCCGTCCTCGCCGCCGCATATGCGGTGTCTTCAGTAGCAGGCAGCGCGGTTGCGTTGTACGTCGGCATCCTTCTGGTGCGGCCATGACGCGAACGTTCACCGTCGAGCCCGACGACGCAGACATTCGCCTCGATCGCTGGTTCAAGCGTCATCTGCCCGATGTGAGCTTCAACGTCGTGTCGCGTTGGGCGCGGACGGGAATGCTCAAACTCGACGGGCGGAAGACCGACCCCGGTGACCGACTGGTGCCGGGCCAGACGATCACCGTGCCGCCGGCAGAAGCGACGCCGGTATCGACCGTGCCTGGGGATGCGCCGCGCCGCCCGCTCAGCGCGGCTGAGATCGAATACGCGCAGAGCCTGGTTATCCACCGCGACAAGGCGGCCATCGTCATCAACAAGCCCGCCGGGCTGGCGACTCAGGGTGGCACCGGCACGACGACCCACGTCGACGGCTTGCTCGACGCGCTGGCCTTCGGTTTCCCCCAACGCCCCAAGCTTGTTCACCGCCTCGACAAGGACACGAGCGGTGTCCTTCTCCTCGCCCGCACCGCGCGAGCTGCCGCGTTTTTCTCCAAGGCGTTCGCCGGACGGACCGCGCGTAAGGTGTATTGGGCGCTCAACATCGGGATGCCCGAGCCAACCGAGGGCGAGATCGACGCCGCGCTCGCCAAGCAACCGGGCAGCGGCGGCGAGAAGATGCACGTCGATCCGGCGGCCGGACTCAACGCGAAGACACTTTACCGCGTGCTCGACCACGCTGCGACGCAGGCTAGCTGGATTGAGTTCCAGCCGCTGACCGGGCGGACGCATCAGATCCGGGTTCATGCCAATGCCCTCGGCCACCCGATCGTCGGCGACGCCAAATACGGCGGGCGCGACGCTTTCCTGACCGGCGGGATCAGCCGCAAGATGCACCTTCACGCCCGGCGACTGATCGTCGAACACCCCGATGGCGGTACCCTCGACATCGCCGCCGATCTGCCGACGCATATGACCGACAGCTTTGCGATGCTGGGCTTCGACCTGTCCCTCGGCAACGTCCCCCTTGATGAAATCCGTTTCAGCGACACGCCTGAGGGCCAGGCCAAGGCCGAATCTGCTGCTGCCAAGTCCCGCCGTAAGGCCCACCGTGGCGAACGCCGCTCGCGGGGGGGCTGAGGTGCACCCTGCGGCGGCTTTCCGCTGGACCGAGCCCGCCGCCATGCTCGCCTTTGTCGGCGCCGTCGGCTTCGCTCGTATCTTCCTGACGACCTCCGACGGGCCGCGCGTTGCCCACGCCTTGGCAATCGTCATTGGCGATGCGATCCGCTTCCACCTCGCCAATGGCAATGCTTTGGTCTCGCACGTAGACGGCGCGACCGCCCTGCTCCTCTCCGAGGGGCCCAATGCTTATATCAGCGCCAACTGGTACACTGACGTCAGCGCGACCGTGCCGACTTGGAACTACGTCGCGGTCGAGTGCGAAGGCGTGGTGCGCCGCCTCGACCACACGGCGCTCGTCGATCTTCTCGATCGCTCGGCGGCAACGCTCGAACCCCGCGTCGGTGAGGACTGGACCCGCGCCAAGATGGAGCCGCCGCGCTTCGACGCGAGCACGCGCGCGATCACCGCCTTCGAATTGATGCCGAAAACATGGCGCGGCACCGCCAAACTCAGTCAGAACAAACCCGCCGCCGAAGCCGAGCGACTGATCGCCGGGATGACCCGCGTCGGCGCGACGGCGATGGCGGGTGCGATGCAGTCGGCGCGCGAGTGAAGCTCGCCGTGTTCGATTGCGATGGGACGCTGGTCGATAGCCAGGTCAACATCATCCGTGCGATGCGCGATGCCTTTGCCCGCGTCGGGATCCCTGCCCCCAACGACCACGCGATCCGCCACGTTGTCGGTCTCAACCTTGTCGAGACGATGGTGACATTGTTGCCCGACGCCGACGCCGACCTTCACGCCGCGCTCGCCGACGAATATCGCGGCGCGTACCACCGGCTGCGCGCGGCCGGGGCCCTTGTGGTCGAGCCGCTTTACCCCGGCATCCGCGAGACGATCGTCGCGCTGGAGACCGCTGGTTGGGCACTCGGCGTCGCCACCGGCAAGTCTGATCGTGGCCTCGCGCTAATCCTCGCGCACCACGAGCTTACCCATCATTTCGTCACGCTCCAGACAGCCGATCGCCACCCGTCAAAGCCGCACCCGGCAATGCTCGAGCGCGCCATGGCCGATGCGGGGGCCGCCCCGACCGACACTGTGATGATCGGCGACACCGCCTACGACATGGCGATGGGTGTTGCGGCGGGGGTGCGGGCGATCGGTGTCGACTGGGGTTACCATGATACGTCAACACTCCTTAACACAGGTGCCGAAGCCGTGGTCGGCGATACCGGCGCGCTCCTGAAGCTGATCGCATGAAGCGCTTCTATCGCGATGTGGCCACGGCGCGCGTCGCTGATGCGTGGCACGTCACCCTCGACGGCAAGCCCGTTCGCTCGCCCGCGCGTGTCTCCCTCGCCTTGCCGGCCGCAGCGTTCGCCGACGCCGTCGCGGCCGAATGGGACGCTCAGACCGAGACGCTCAAGCCTGCAACGATGCCGCTGACGGGATTCGCCTACGCCGCGATCGACCGGGTCATCCCCGACGTCCCCGCCTTCGCCGCCGGGCTGGCCGCGTTCGCCGAGACCGAACTGCTCTGCTACCGCGCCGACAGGCCACCGGCCCTCGTCGCGCGGCAAGCTGCCGAATGGGATCCGCTCCTGACCTGGGCACGCAGGCGCTACGACATTGATTTCGTTGTCACCACGAGCATCGTCCACGCCGCCCAGCCGTCCGCGACGCTGGCCCGGCTGGCGACCGCCTTCACCGCCTTCGATGCCTTTCGTCTCGCCGTGCTGCACCCGGTGGTAACGATCTGCGGCTCGGCGGTAATCGGCCTCGCGATCGCTGAACGGCATCTCGATGCCGCCGGCGCATGGACGGCGGGGCAGCTCGACGAACTATGGCAAGCCGAGCAATGGGGCACCGACCCGCTCGCGGCGGCGGCGGCCACTGAGCGGCAGGCCGCGCTGAACACGGCGGTGCGGTTGCTCGACCTGCTCCAGGCCTGCTAGACTGCGCGAGACAAGGGGATAACATGCTCGAAGCATTGGTTGAACTCGAACGCCGTCGCGACGCGGCGCGCGCCGGCGGTGGACCAAAGCGGGTCGCGGCGCAGCACGCCAAGGGGCGACTGACCGCGCGCGAACGGCTCGATATCCTGCTCGATCCGGACAGTTTCGAGGAGCTCGATATGTACGTCGAGCACAATGCAACCGAATTTGGCATGGCCGAGACGCGCATTCCCGGCGACGGCGTCGTCACCGGCAGCGGCACGATCAGCGGGCGGCTGGTGTTCGTGTTCAGCCAGGACTTCACCGTCTTCGGCGGATCACTGTCGGAGCGCCACGCGCAAAAGATTTGCAAGATCATGGACATGGCGATGAAGGTCGGCGCGCCGGTCATCGGTCTCAACGACAGCGGTGGCGCCCGTATTCAGGAAGGCGTCGCGTCGCTGGGCGGCTATGCCGAGGTGTTTCAACGTAATGTCTTAGCCAGCGGCGTCATCCCCCAGATTTCATTGATTATGGGGCCGTGCGCCGGGGGAGCCGTCTATTCCCCGGCGATGACCGACTTCATCTTCATGGTGAAGGACAGCAGCTATATGTTCGTCACCGGTCCCGACGTCGTTAAAACCGTAACGAATGAAGTGGTTACGCAGGAAGAGCTCGGCGGCGCGATCACGCACACGACGCGCTCGGGCGTCGCCGACCTCGCGCTCGAGGACGATGTCGAAGCGTTGCTGCGGACGCGCGTCTTCTTCGATTTTCTCCCCTGCGACAACCGCGCCGGGGTACCGTTCCGCCCGTCGGCCGATCCCGCCGACCGCATCGAGCCGGGCCTCGACACCCTCGTCCCGGCGTCGGCGACGCAGCCGTATGACATGCATGAACTCATCGCGAAGGTCGCCGACGAGGGCGATTTTTTCGAACTGCAACCCGCCCATGCCGCCAACATCATCACCGGCTTCGCCCGCATCGAAGGGTCGACCGTCGGCATCGTCGCCAATCAACCGCTTGTTCTTGCTGGCTGTCTTGATATTGCCGCGTCGAAAAAGGCGGCCCGCTTCGTCCGCTTCTGCGATGCGTTCAGCATTCCGATCGTCACCTTCGTTGATGTCCCGGGCTTCCTCCCCGGCGTCGCGCAGGAGCATAATGGGATCATCAAGAACGGCGCCAAACTGCTGTTCGCTTATGCCGAAGCGACCGTCCCGAAAATCACCGTCATCACCCGCAAGGCGTATGGCGGGGCGTATGACGTCATGGCGTCGAAGCATTTGCGCGGCGACCTCAACTACGCCTGGCCGACCGGCGAGATCGCGGTGATGGGGGCCAAGGGCGCGGTCGAGATCATCTTCCGTGGTAAAAGCCCCGCAGAAATCGTTGAAAAGACAAAGGAATACGAGGCGCGCTTCGCCAACCCGTTCGTCGCGGCGAGCATGGGCTTCATCGACGAAGTCATCATGCCAAATTCAACCCGCCGCCGGATCGCCCTCGGGCTGAGCAAGCTGAAAACGAAGAAGCTCGAAAACCCTTGGAAAAAGCACGATAATATACCCCTCTAGCGGGGCCGGCGCTTAGCGGAGGAATGTCCTTCGCGTTCGTCTGCTAAGCGTGGATTCCCGCGACGAACGGCCGGCGGGTCGGCGAGCCTTCATTGCCGAACCCGTCCGACCCCGGTGTGCCGGGGCAGGCTCGCGGCTTTGCCGCGACGCCCTTCCGTTAACGTCTTCGTTAACAATCCTCGTGCACCGGCTCGCTTCCCGCCGTGGCCATCCCGCAGTATCGGCTATGCGCGGTTACGTAGCGCATGCCTGTGCCGCCGATGGTCAACATTGGTCACGCATATCGCCGTATTCGACCGCGCGCGCACTGCGGCGCAGCCCGCTTAGACGCAGTCACGGCGGCACCGGGTGACTGATAATCGCGACGGAGCCAGCGCACAAATCCCGCCGCCTCGGCGCAACGTTCGGCGTTGAACGCGACAAGGCGAGCAACAATTTCCGTCGGCGTCAGCCGCCCGGCCTCGTGGTCGTTGCCCCAGCCATTTCGCCATAGGATCGTCGACGTTCGTGTGATGCCAGTCCAGCGCGATTGACGCGCGCGGTGCGAGCGGCTTGATAGCACATAACAGGAGAGCCGCCGCGTGTTCAGTAAGATACTCATCGCCAACCGCGGCGAAATCGCGTGCCGGGTCATCCGCTCGGCGAGGAAGATGGGGATCGCCACCGTCGCGGTCTATTCCGACGCCGATGCCGGGGCGCTCCATGTCCAAATGGCCGACGAGGCGGTGCGGCTGGGGCCACCCCCGGCGGCGGAAAGCTATCTGCTCGGCGATGCCATCGTCGCGGCGTGTGTCGCGACCGGCGCACAAGCCGTCCATCCCGGATACGGTTTCCTGAGCGAGCGGGCGTGGTTCCCGGAGGCGCTGGCGGCCAAGGGCATCGCCTTCATCGGCCCCCCGGCGAGCGCGATCGCGGCGATGGGCGACAAGATCGAATCAAAGAAACTCGCCAAGGCGGCGGGGGTGTCGGTCGTGCCGGGGTTCGTCGGCGAGATCGACGATACCGACCACGCGGTGCAGATCGCCGGCGAAATCGGCTATCCGGTGATGATGAAGGCGTCGGCCGGCGGCGGCGGCAAGGGGATGCGGCTGGCGTGGTCCGAAGCCGACGTCCGCGACGGTTTCGAGGCGACCAAGCGCGAGGGGCTCGCGAGCTTTGGCGACGACCGCGTGTTCATCGAGAAGTTCATCGAGCAGCCGCGCCACATCGAAATCCAGGTGCTCAGCGACGCGCACGGCAACATCGTCTATTTGAACGAGCGCGACTGCTCGATCCAGCGGCGACACCAGAAAATCGTCGAGGAGGCCCCCTCCCCCTTCGTTACTCCCGAGATGCGCCGGGCGATGGGCGAGCAGGCGGTCGCGCTGGCGCGGGGCGTCGGCTATACCAGCGCGGGGACGGTCGAGTTTATCGCCGGGGCCGACCGCAGCTTCTACTTCCTCGAGATGAACACGCGCCTCCAGGTCGAGCATCCGGTGACCGAGGCGATCACCGGGATCGACCTCGTCGAGGCCATGATCCGCGTCGCGGCGGGCGATCCGCTCGGCTTTACGCAGGCCGACGTTCGCCTCGACGGCCATGCGATCGAGACGCGGATTTACGCCGAGGATCCGTACCGCGGATTCCTGCCAAGCATCGGGCGGCTGCGGACGTACCGCCCGCCCGAGACCTTAGGCGTCCGCGTCGATACCGGCGTCGTCGAGGGCAGCGAGATCAGCCGCTTCTACGATCCGATGATCGCCAAGCTGATCACCCACGCGCCGACGCGCGCAGAAGCAATTGCCAAGCAGAGCGAAGCGCTCGACCGCTATCTGATCCGCGGCATCGGCCACAACATCGACTTTCTCGGCGCGGTGATGGCGCACCCGCGTTTCGTCGCGGGGGAGCAGGTGACGACGGCGTTCATCGCCGAGGAATATCCCGACGGGTTCCGGGGTGCCCCGCCTTCGACCGCAGGGACGACGTCCATGATCGCCGCCGCCGCCGTGATGAACGCGATCGAAGTCGAACGCGCGCAGTTGATCGATGGTCAGCTTGGCGGCCACGGCGCGGTGTTCGGGTCCGAATGGGTCGTCGAGCTGGACGGCGCCCGGGTCCCGGTCGACGTGCTGGCGACCGGCGATGCGTTCGAACTGCTGGTCGGATCGGCGGGCGATGCGGCCGAAGTCCGCGTCACGACCGACTGGCGCGTCGGCGAGCCGCTGTTCATCGCGCGGGTCGAGACGATTGGCGAGGATGCCGTGGTCGACATCGCGGTCGCGGTCGACAGGCGGGCCGTCGGCTACCGGCTAAACACCGGCGGGCGCGCTGCCGATGTCCGCGTCCTGACCCCGCGTGCGGCCGAACTCGCCGGCCACATGCTCGTCAAGGTGCCGCCCGACCTGTCGCGCTTTGTCGTCTCGCCGATGCCGGGGCTGTTGGTGTCGCTCCTGGTCGCCCCCGGTGACACGGTCGAAGCGGGGCAAGCGGTCGCGACGATCGAGGCGATGAAGATGGAAAACATCCTCCGCGCCGAAAAAAGTGCGACCGTAAAAGAGGTGCGGGCAAAGGTTGGCGACAGCCTCGCGGTCGATGCCGTGATTGTCGAGTTCGCGTGAGTCGAAGCGCCGGGGCGTGACGTTCACCCCGGTCGCCAGCGTCTCCTTACCGACCTTGGAGCGCCCCCTCGTGCTTTAACAACCAAGCCTTCCGCCCCACGCCTCCAGCATAGCCCGTCAGCTTGCCGTTGGCGCCGATCACCCGGTGGCATGGAACGACGATGCCGATCGGGTTCGCGCCGCTGGCCAGCCCGACCGCGCGCGCGGCACCAGGTTTGCCGAGACTTGCGGCGAGGGCACCGTAGCCGGTCGTCGTGCCCACCGGGATCGCTCGCAACGCCGCCCAGACCGCCCGCTGGAAATCGCTCCCGCCCGTGGCGACCGGAACGGTATCGAGCGCGGTCAGGTCGCCGTTGAAATAGGCGTCGAGAGCAGCAGCGATACTCGGCGGCAGTGGACCTTCGGTCAAGGTCACCACGCCGTAGCGACGCGCGAGGAGGGTCCGCATCCGTTCGTCAAAATCGGCGAAATCGAGCGCGCGGAGAGTATCGCCTTCGGTGACGACGAGCAGTTCGGCTTCCGGCGCGGCGTAACGTGACAAGGTCAGGTGCATCGAGTATCCTTTGGAAACACGGGCGCGCCGGGTGGCGGGCGCTTCGCCGTGGACGGCGCGGTAGAGTTCGTTGAAGCGGCGGACGCTGCCGAAGCCGCTGGCGAGCGCGACCTCGCTCATCGGCAGGCGGTCCTCATCGATCAGGACGTTCGCGGCAGCGAGCCGTCTGGCCTGCGCGACGGCGACCGGCGGTGCGCCGAGGTGCTTGCCGAACAATCGCCGAACCTGCCGCTCACCCAACCCGAGCCTGTCGCCGAGCGCATCGACCTTCGTCGCGTCGAGCCCCCCGGCGTCGATGAGGGCGAGCGCGCGGCGGACACTCGCCGCCGTTCCGGCCCACGCTGCACTGCCCGGTGCCGCGTCGGGGCGGCACCGCTTGCACGCGCGATAGCCGGCGGCGACCGCCTCAGCCGCCGTCGCGACGAAGGTGACATTTTTCGCGAACGACGTCCGCGCCGGGCACACCGGGCGGCAGTAGATGCCGGACGTGCGGACGCAGACGAAGAAGCGGCCATCGGCGGCGGGATCGCGAACGGCAATCGCAGCGTAACAGGTGGCATGGTCGGGCATCGTCATGGTGCCACCCTACGCCGCTGTGACCCCGTCGTCTGGCGGTTTTCGGACGCTGCCGCCGAGCTACCGGCGGGGGCGCTTGCCGAGAACGAGCAGAAGCGCGGGCAGCAACATGACAATCAACACCGCACCGACGCCAAGGCCGAAGATGATCGCGGTCGCCAGCGGTTTTTGCAGCCCTGAACCACGACCGAGGCCGAGCGCCAACGGCAGCAGCGTCAGGATTGCAATCAGCGCCGACATCAGGATCGGGCGGAGCCGGGCGCGACCAGCGGCAAGCAGCGATGGAACCGTAATCGCGGCATCGGCCTCGAACTCGGCGAGGAAGAAGATCGCCAACTCAGTGAGCATCCCGACGACCATTGTCAGCCCCATGAGGGCCGAGATGTCGAGTTCGATACCGGTCAGCCACAGGCCGCCAAGGACCGCGCACGCCGACAGCAGGACCGTCGCGATGACAGCAAGGGTAAAAACCCAGCGTTCGAAAAGGAACGTCAGCAACAGCGCCGCGAGCAGCAATGCCGCCGCAAACACCCCGGCGAGGTCGGAGAACGACTTCTGTTGTTGCTCGTACAGGCCGCCATATTCGACCCGGACGCCGACAGGGAGGTGGAGCGCCGCCACCTTGGCCTGAACCGCCTTAACCGCGCTGCCGAGGTCGCGGTTTTCGAGCCGCGCCGTGACGGGCAGGAACGGGGCCAGGTTCTCCCGCGTGATCTGGCGCTGACCGGCGGCGATGCCGATCCGCGCAACCTGCCCCAGCGCGACCGTCCGGCCGTCGGCGGCACGCAGCGGGAGGGCCGCCAGCACATCGGTCCGCTGCCGCTGATCGCGCGGGAGACGGACACGAACGTCGATCACATCCTCGCCGGCGCGAACCTGCGTGGCGATACTGCCCTCGATTTCAGCCGTCACCTGCTTGGCGACCGCATCGGGGTCGAGGCCCGCGAGCGACGCCGCGCCACGATCGACATCGATCGTCACGGCATCGCCGGCGACCCGAAGGCCGTTGTTGACCTCGACGACGCCGGGGATCGTGGCGATGCCGCTGGCAACCTGGCGCGCGGCGGCGACCAGTTGCTCGGCGTCGTCGCCGAATAGCTTCACCTCGATCGGCTGCGGCACCGCCGTCAGGTCGCCGATCAAATCCTCCATCAGTTGCGCGGTCTCGATACGGAGCCCGGGCACCTGCGCGGCGACCTTGGCGGCAACCTCGCTCATCACCTCTTCGATGTTGCGACGGCTGCCCGTCTTGAGGCGGATGAACATATCACCCTCGTCCGGCTCGGTCAGGCCACCGCCGAGCTGGACGCCGGTGCGCCGCGAATAACTGCTGACTTCGGGCGTTGCGCGAACGATCGCCTCGACCTGACGCAGCAGGCGATCGGTGTCGCCCAGCGCCGCGCCGGGCTTCGCCTTGTAGTCGAGGATAAAGCCGCCCTCGTCCATCTTCGGCATGAAGCCCGACTGGACGTGAAACCATGAAAATGCGCCGACACCCGCGAGGATCAGGGCGGCGACGCCAACGAACAACCCCGGGCGAGCGAGCAACCGCGCGGTGAGCGATGCGTAACGGCGCGTGATGCCGCCGGTGAAGCGCTCGGCGCGCTCGGCAGCTTCCGCGTCTTTGATCGTCAGCCAACCGTCGGCAATGAGTGGAAGGACGTAGCGGGCGTAGACTAGGCTGACGCCGAGCGCCGCCACCATCGTCACCGCCAACGCCTTGAAGAAGCCGCCCGTGACGCCGCTGATGAAGGCGAGCGGCAAGAATACGACGATCGTCGCCAGGGTCGAGCCGAACAAGGGCCGCGCCATCTCGCGCGCGGCGGCGAGCATCGACGGGCGCTCGGCGGCGGTCGCTCGTCCCTCCGGGCCGTGCGCTTCCTGCAGGCGTCGGACAAGATGCTCGAGCATGACAACGGCGTCGTCGACGACGAGCCCGACCGCCGCCGCCATGCCGCCGAGCGTCATCATGTTGAAGCTCATACCGAACGCGAGCAGCGCAAGGCACGTCGCCGCCAGAACGGCAGGCAGCAGGCTGGCGGTGATGACCATCAATCGCCAGCTGCGGAGAAAGGCGAACAGAACCAACCCGGCCAGTACCGCGCCGAGGAGGATCGCGTCGCGCACCGACGTCGCTGCATCGCTGACCAGTTCCGATTGGTCGTAGAACGGGCTGACCTTGACGTCGCTCGGCAGTCCGGCGCCGCGCAACTTCGCCTGGACGGCGGCGACGAGGGCAATCGCGTCGGCGGTCGGCGTCTGGCGGACGTTGATCAGGACGGCGTCAGTGCCGTTCGCCGTTACTCGGGTATACACCGGGGCCGACGCGCGGCGAACCGTTGCCACCTGTCCAAGGGTGACGACCCCGGCCCCGCCGGTGGTCCCCGCCTTGATCGGCACGGCGGCGATATCGGCCTCGCTGACAAGGCGGTTCTCGACAAGCGACAGATAGAGGCGGTGGCGGTCCTCGATCCGCCCGACGGCGGTGACGCTGTTCGAGGCGGCGAGTGCGGCAGCAAGATCGGCGCTGGTCAGGCCGAGCGCGCGGAGCCGGGCCGGATCGGCCTCGACCTCGATCTCGGGGGTCCCGCCGCCCAGAACGTCGACTCCCGCAACACCGGGCACCGTCGATAACAAAGGCCGCAGCTTGAGCCGGGCAATGCGTTGCAACTCGGTGCCGCTCCGCTGCGTCGACGTCAGCGACAGGCCATAGACCGGGAAGATCGTCGGGTCTGAGCGGCGGACGCTGAAGCGGGTTCCCGGCGGCAGATCGGGCAGGATCGTCGCCAGCGCGCCCTGCGTCGCCTGCGTTGCAGCGACCATGTCGTCACCCCAGGCGAAGGTCAGCGAGACCTCGGCGGTACCGCGACTGGTCGTCGACCGGATCTGGCTGACCCCGGGAATCTGGCGCAGCGCGATCTCCGCCGGACGTGTGACTGCCGCCGCCATCTGGCCGATGTCGCGGTCACCCGCGTCGATCGCGACGACGACGCGCGGATAATCGATATGCGGGAACAGTGTCACCGGCAACTTCGACGCGGCGATCAACCCCGCCAGCGTGACCAGCGCGACGAGCAGCCAGATCGACCGCGCGTGTCGACGCAGCGCGGGTAGGCGACTAGCGGCGTCGGGCACTGGCGTCACCTCGCCGCTTCCCGAACCTTCATCCCATCGGTAAGCGCTGTACCGCCCGTAACGACGACGTGTTCGCCCGCGGCAAGGCCACTCGTGATGGCGACGCTATCGCCGCTCGAATTTCCCGGAACCACGTCGCGCGATGTGGCGACCCCGCCATTGACGACGAACACATAGCTGCGACCACCGTCGTCGAGCAGCGCCGCGTAGGGCACGACGACCCCATTGACCGCGCCACCGCCGACCGCAACGTCGGCGCGCAACGCTTCACCCGGCCCGACGCGACTGCCACCGGTCAGGCGGGCGAACACAGACGCCAGCCGCGTTGTCGCGTCGACCTGGGGATCGACACCCGCGACCACGGCGGGGATCGTGGCATTGCTGCCCGGCAGCGTCACACGAAGGGGCTGGCCAGCATGTATCTGACTGGCGAGCGCGGGATCGATGCCGAAACGCGCGCGGGTTTGCCCCTGCGTCGCCAAGGTCGCCACCGCGACGCCGGCCGCAACGATATCGCCGGGTCGCGCAGTCAGCGCCTGCACGGTCCCCGCAGCAGGCGCGCGCAGCGTTAGCGACGCGGCGCCCTGAGCCGCCGCCGACTGGGTCGCGGCCGCGGCCGATGCCGCCGTGCGCGACGTCTCGACATCGGCATCGCTCATCAGGCCGTCGGCGCGCATGCGCTTGGCGCGGGCCAGTGCGAGGTTGGCGGCAGTGGCCTCGGTCGCCGCTTTGGTCGCATCGAGCCGGGTCGTCGGCGTCGGCGCGAGGATGGCGACCACCTGACCGGCGTGAACCGCGGTGCCGGTCGGCGCGAGGATCTGCGTCAATCGGGCCTCAACCTCGATTGCCAGCGCGCGTTCGGACCCCGGTCCCGCCTCCGCTCCGCCGTATAATGCCACCATCCGGGCCGCCGCGCCGGTTGTCGCGATCGCCGTCCGCACGTTCGCGACCGGGTCGGCGGCTTTGTCCTCGGCAGGCGGCGCGGAGCAGGCGGCGAGCAGAACGGCCGTCCCGCCCAACAAAAGCGTCAAGCGGATCATCGGGGCCATCCTTCGCGTAACGTGCCGGTCAGCAGCTCGAGGGCGATCGTCTGCTCGGCGATCGTCTGGTCGAGCGTAACGAGCGCAAGGTCGCGGTCGCGGACCGCCTGCGTTGCCGCATCGCCGGTCGACCGGGGCAGGTCACCGCGCGCACTCGCCCGCACCATGGCTTCGGCATAATGGCGCAGGGGCGGCAGCGCGGCGAGGAGCGCAGCGCGCTGCCGCTGCGATGTCGCGACGTTCATGACGGCGTCGGTGATATCGGCGCGCGTCGCGAACAATCGTGCCTCATATTCGGCCCTGAGCTGGGCCCGCGTCGCAGTCGCGATGGCGATGCCGCCACGATTGCGGTTCCACAGCGGCAGGGTGAATCCGACCTGCGGTCCCAGCGTTCGGTTATTCGCCGTGTCGCGGACGCCCGACAGCGCCAGCGACAGCGTCGGAAATTGCTCTAGCACCTGCTTGTTCGTCTCGGCTTCCTGCGCCTGATACCCCGCGCGGAGTGCCGCCAGATCAAGCCGCCGGTCGAGTGCGAGCGCCACCAGCGCGGCAGCGGGGGGCAACGGCGCGGTGGCGGGCGGTGGCGCCAGCCGCAGGACCGTTGCCGGGGGCAGACCGAGCTGTTTATTGAGGTCGCCGCGCGCCGCGATGAGGGCAGTTTCGGCCGTTCGTCCTTTATCGGCGGCATCGAGCGCAGCCTGTCGCCGGAGATCGAGCTCGGACCCGGCGAGGTCGCCGCGCCCGGCGGCCCGCAGCACGGCGTCGAGCGCCTTCGCCGCCTGCGTTGCACTGGCAGCGGTCAAGTCCGTCGCCGCGGTCAGCGCCGCGATGCGAACACCGAGGAGGCGCGCCTGCCCCGCCGCCTGCCACTCCGCCCACGCGAGGTCGAGGCGGACCTGATCTTTCGTCGCCGCCTGCGCCTGCCGCGTTACCCGGCGCAGGCGAAGCTGGTTGAGGTCGAACGCGATCTGGCCGGTAAAGCCGTTGAAGGGATCGGGGCCGCCAATTCGCTTGTCGAACCCGAACTGGAGCGTCGGATCGGGCAGCAGGCGTGCCGAAAAAGCCTGCGCGTCGGTGACGCCACTTTTGGCCCGCAGCGCCTTGAGCTCCGGGCTTTCAATGACCGTGATAACGGCGAGCGCGTTGAGTGTGAGCGGCGCGCCAAGATCGATCGGCTGCGCGGTGAGGTACGGCCGGTCGATTTTAGTGGCTGCTACCGACAGCGCGGTGACGTCGGGGACGGCAAACAGCGTAGCCGGCGCGTGCGGCGGATCGGCGGCATAATGCGCGCACCCGCTCGCCGCCCCGGCCAACAGCAGGGCGGCGACGCAGGGACGATGACGGGCCGACGGAACGAAAGACATTGTACCGACGGCCTCGACTCTCAGAACTTCACCGATGCCTGCACATAGACCAAGCGCCCGAGCGGCGAATAGGTCGAAACGTCGGCAGTATTGTCGGTGTAGGCCGCGCTAGGCGTGAACACGTTGGTCGACACCGGCGGCATCCGGTCGAACAGGTCGTTCGCGCCGACCGCGAGGCTGAAGCCATTCGGATGCCCGTCGCGATCACGGACCTGATACGCGACGCGGAGATCGAACGTCGTGTACGGCTTGATCCGCCCAGCGAAGGCGGTCGCCGGGGTCTTCGCCGAATTAGTCTCGTAGGTGATGCCGCCCGCACCAAGGTCACGGACCGCCGAAACATAGGTATTGCCGAGAATGACATCGAAGTTGCCCATCGACCAGTCGAGCGTCGTGTATGAGCGGAACTTCGGCAACACGCCTTGAACCCCGGTGCCGCCGTTGGTCGCGGTGCCGGCATATTCGTAGAACTTCTGCGACGGAATCGCCTGAAACCTGTAACTGATGAAATACGCCATCGCTGAGGTCACCGCGAAACTGCCCCAGCCGTGGGTCGGGACCGAATAATCGATCGTCGCGTTGACCGTCTTGACCCTGATCCCTCCGAGATTGGTGAACCGGTCGATCGCATAGACATTGTTATAGTTTGCCGGGTCGGCGGCGAGATAGGCGCGCAAATCGCCGGGGTTGGCGAACGGCGTCGCTCCCGGCGATCCCGGGAAGTTGCCCTTGGCGATGTTGCCCGCGAAGATCGACGCCGCCCCATTTTGGTTGACATCGAGGAAGATGTTGCTGAAGCCGATGCCACCGGGAAAGCCCGCCTCCTTGATGAAGCTGTAGTCCGCCTCAATCCGCAAACGCGGGATGAAGGCGGGCTTAAACACGCCGCCGATCGAATAGCTTTGCGCCTTGGCCGGTTTAAGCCCCGGATTGACGCCGTCCTGGACGGGCGTCAGGCCTGCGGCCAGACCTGGGAAGGCGGCGGGGACGATACCCGGCCCTGCAAGGCGGTTATTGATCGGGCCATACTCCTGATAGAGCGGCGGTGCGGTGAACGAGCGCGAATAGGTCCCGCGCAGCGTGAACGCCTTGTCGATCGGCTGCCAGAAAAAGCCGATCTTCGGCACGGTCGAATTGCCCGCGTCGCTATAATGTTCGTGACGGATCGCGCCGATCAGGTCGAATTCGTGGAAGCCGGGAATATCGAAACCGTCGCCGGTGATCGGGACCCGCGCTTCGCCATAGACCGAAGTGATGCGGCGTCCGCCGGGCGTCGCCGAGCCGGCGGCGGCGGTCGAACACGCGACGGGGAACGGATCGGCCGACTGACCACCGATCCACGTCGACGGGTTCGAGACGAATGCGCCGCCGCTGTTGCAGTAATTGGGGTCGGCGTGGACGAAGCCATTGGTATCGGTGTGGCCGGTCAGTGATTCCTTGCGCGTCCCCGCTCCGATGGCGACGCTCAGTCTGCCTGCGGGCAAGGTGATCAGACTGCCGGTGACCTTGCCATCGAACGAATCGAGCTGACTGGTGGCGTGGAGATTTTCGGTGCCGAATAAATAGCCGAGCGTCGTTGCGTTCGGCGTCCGCGACAGAGGGTCGAGCGCGGGCACGAGGACCAACGGGCTGGCGAGCGAAAAGGCCGAATAAACCTGGCTGAATGCGCCTCCCGGCGTCGCGACCCCGGCAGCGTTGAACCCACCGGCGATCGAGCGCGCGACGTTCGGCTGATAGATCACGTTCTTCTGCGACTGATCGAGGACGTTGACGCTGTGGACGTAAGCGGCTTCGTAATTCCACGACGGCCCGAGGAATTCGAGCTTGCCCTTCAGCCCGGCAGTGATGCGGAAACTGTCGTTGCGGTTATAATATTGCTTCAGGTTGGCGGGGCTGCCGAAGGTAACGCCGCCGAGTGTGCCAGTGATGGGGTTGAACGGTGATCCCTGTGGCAGGCTGACGCCCGTCGCCACCGGCCGGAACTGCGTGAAGCTCTTGTTCTCGGCAACCTGAGCGTCGGCGAAGAACACGACCGCGTCGCCGATAATGTCGGCCGTGACGCTGCCGGCAAGTGCCTTTTGCTTTTGCTGAAGCAGGATGGTCTGGAAACGCGACAGGTCATAAGTGCCGCCGACCCCGGTTCCTGCAACCCCGTTATTGCTCTGCGCCGTCGGGGGCACGGTCTGCGGGGCAACCGTCGTCGGCGTGTTGATATACGTGCCGTTGGCAACTAGCGCGGCGAAGTTCGGCGCGGTCGCGGCGAGCCCGGTCGGGTTGCTCGACGATGCGCTCGTCAGCCCGGGTGCGAGCACGCCGAACAGACCGCCCGTCACCACCGCACCGGGGACGGCTGTCGATGTGCTGTAGAACGGCGAGGTGAACGCGCGCTGGTTCTGATACAACGGGTCGGAGTTGACGAGACTACCCGACAACGTGACGTTCAGCCCCTTGGCGAGGTTGTGGCCGAGAGTGAACGACAGGCTGTTCTCGCGGTAGCCGCCCTTGGCAAAGCCGTAGCGACCGTCGATCTGCGCGCCTTCATAGTCGTGCTTGAGGATGAAGTTGATGACGCCGCCGACCGCATCCGAGCCGTAGATCGCCGACGCGCCATCGGTCAGCACCTCCACCCGCTCTATCGCGCCGGCGGGAATCTGCGACAGATCGACGAAGACTTTGCCGCCAAGTCCCGCGATCGCGTTGACCGCCGCACGGCGGCCGTTGATCAGGACAAGCGTATCGAGGTTGCGGAGCTGCGCCTGGCTGCCACCGGCGGTGTTCTGGTTGGTGTTGTTGGCATTGCTGTTGCCCGTGTTGCTCCGTCCGGCGAACGACGGGATCTGCTTGCGAACGAGTTCGAGGACATTGTTGTTGACCCCTCCCTTCTCGATCGCATCGGCGCCGATGATGCTGACCGGAACCGCGACCTGATCGGGCGAAGTCGGCAAAGACGATCCAGTAATGACGATCTCCGCCGCTTCGTCGGCGTCGGCGGCTGCCGCCGTGCGGGCCGGGGCTAGCTGAGAAAATGCCGGGGCCGCACTGGTGAGCGCCACCGCCGCGCTCGAGAGCATGAGCATCGTGCGGATTGTCGAGTTTACGGTGATCATCATTTCTCTCCCCTGATGCCGGCGAGTTTATGCCCCGTCCGGCATGATTTGGTGTCAACGTGGCGTCACATCGTACCTTAGCACTTTGGCCATCGCCTTCGTTTCGCCTGGCGATGCAGCGACCCACAGGTGGTGGCGAGCGGGATCGAGGATCGCCGTCTTCGCCCCGACCAGGCTCGCTACCCGAGCGGCTTCGTGATATTTATCGGCGCTGTCCTGCTCGACGACGCCGATGTATCCCTCGCCGCCGGTCGCGTAGATGCGACGGTTCGCGGCGTCCCATATAACCTGATCGGTCCGTGCCGGCGCATCGAACATCGCGACCGTCGCGCCGGTATCGGCATTGATCACGACCAGTTTGCCCGGCTTGCGGCTGACGATGAACAGCCGGTGCGTCTTTGGATCATACGCGGCGCAGGCGTTCTGCTCGGCGGCGATGAATGGCCATGTCTTGGCGACCTTGCCCGTCTTCGTGTCGACGACAGCAATCTTGTTTTTGTCGGTGATGTTGATCCACAACATCGAACCGATCGCCATCGCCTCGACATGGTCGGCGTCGAAATGGACCGACTTGAGCACCTTGCCGGTTGCGGGATAGATCTCGATCAGATTGCTGTCGGGTTGGGGCACGTCTTTGCCGCCGGTCACGACCCATAGATGGCCCGTGGCGGCGTCATAGCCCGTCGAATCCGCGCCCTTGGCGAGCTTGTAGCTGCGCTTGGTCTTGAGCGTCGCGGCATCGAGCACTGGCGACGGCTTGTCGCCGTCGATCACCAGGAGTTCGTTGGCGCCCGCCATGTAGTGGAGTGAGTGCGGTACGCCGAACCCCTTGAGGCGCGTTTTGATTTTGCCGGTAACGAGGTCGAGCGCTTCGAGTTCGGCACTTTCCTCGCCGGCGAGGAACAGCGTCTTATCCTTCTCGTCGATCGCAAAATGGTCGAAGTCGCCGGTGTAGCCCGGCAGATTGGTGCTGCCCGTCAGCGTCAACGGGGCCGCAGCCGCGGATGTAGTTAGCGCCAGCACGGCGACCCCGGTCAACAGCAGGCGCACGATCATCGTCATCTCCGGAAATTTATTTCGCACGGGCGAACAGGGCGGCGTTGTCAGGAATGGCGCTCGCGAGCTCGTCGCGGATGGCCAGGCCACGGCGGTGGATTGCTTCCTTGTCGTCGCTCGCCTTGAACGGGAAAACGAGGCCAAGCGCCCCAATCCGAACGCCATGAGCGTCGAGGAGTGGTAGTTCGGTCTCGAAGCGGTCGTTGTCGCCAAGCTCGAGGTTGGTCGACCCCTTGTCGATAACGCGGAGGTCGTCTTCGTCCGCCGCCTTGCCGAACCGCCCGATGTTGGAGCCGATGACGACATTGCGCTTGGCCCCGGGCGGGGTCGCATGGACCATCATGACAAGCAGGTCAGGGTGCCGGGCGACGGTCTTCATCGTGAGCGTCTGCGCGTAGGTGTCAGGGCCAAAGCCTTTGTCGAACGGCCAGGCGTCGGCAGCATTCTTTGCGCTCAGCGTCGCCTTCGCGAGGTCGGACTGGACAGCGGCCGCCGTCGCGGCGTTGGGGGCACCCGCGGTTTTGAATTTGATCTCGATGGTCCCAAGGCGGTGCCCGGAACTACTATTGAACGCCTCGCGTACCGTCGAGCCGACGACACCATCGGGTGCGGGATGCGTGACCGCTGTCATCACGCTGGCGATGCGCGCGGTCGACCCGAGCACAATCAGGCCGTCGCCCTTCTCGCGCTTGCTTTCAACGGTGATTGCCGCAATCGCGGGATATTTAGCCTTGGTCGCGACGATCAGGTGCTGAACATAGGTATGCCCACCGACCACCGGCGGTGTCTCATCGTCGGCCAGCGCGGCGCCAGGTACGAAGGCCGCAACGACCGCTGCGATCGCCCGAAGATAACGCATCGAAAACCTCCCGGTGCCGCATTGGCGGCTTATGTCTGTTCAGTGGCGGCACTAGCTGACACCTGCCTTGCGCGAAGTTAAATTGCTTTTCAGGTAGGCCGATACGGTCGCTCGCGCGACTTAAGCCTCGAGATCGCTGGCGGTGACTAGGGCTGCGACGCGCGGCAGTTCGACGATGATCGCCAGGCCGCGCAGCCGTCGCGCGGGTTCCGCCCAAATCCGACCGCCGTGAAGTCGGACGATGCTGCGCGAGATGGTCAGGCCAAGGCCCGTCCCGCGCGGCGTATCGACCCCGCCGAGGCGGACGAAGCGTTCGAACATACGGTCGAGTTCCGCTACCGCCACGCCAGCGCCGTCATCCTCGATCCTGACTTGCCATACCGACCCCGCGAAGTGCGCGGTTAGACAGACCCGGCCGCCGCGCGGCGTGGCCTTAAACGCATTGGTCACGACGTTGAGCAGGACCTGGCGCAGCCAGCCGAATTCCATACCCACCGACCCCGCGTCGCTCGCCACAAAAGTGAATACATGCCCCGAATCGTCGGCCAGAACGCCGGCGTCATGCGCGAAACTTTCGAGGAACCCGCTGGGATCGACGGGCTTCAAATCAAATACAATCGCGTCGGCATCGGCCCGCGACAGAAACAGCATCTGGTCAATAAAGCGGTTGAGCCGGGCGATCTCGTCGACCTGCTCGATTGCCGCGTCGGCGTGCGGTCCGCCGCCATCACGCAATATCTCCTCCGCGTGCAGCCGGATGAGGGAGAGCGGCGTCTTCAACTCGTGACTAACCTCCTCGCTGAAACGGCGCATCTGGACGAACGCGCTTTCGAGCCGGTCAAACGTGCGGTTCAACAATTCGGCAAGGTCACTCACTTCGTCGCGGACATCGCCGACCGGAATCCGTTCGCTCAGATTGTCGGAGCCAATTCGGTCGGCGGTGTCGCGAATTGCCCGCATCGGGCGCAACACGAGGCGGCTGAGGCCGAGACCGATTGCGATGCTCGCCAGCAGCATGGAGGCGATAAGGGCGGCGCTGGTCTCGCCATAGGCGCGGATCGAACTGTCAACCGCGCGCGCCGACGTCGCCACCGTTACATCATAGGGCGGCAGCAGGAATTCGTTGACCCGCAACGACCCTAGGTCGGGGGTGAAAGCGTCGAACTTACGCTGGCCCTTGACGTCGGGGATGCGCTGGCCGTGGAGGTTCGACGAGTTGAACAGATATTCGTCGGTCTTCGGATAGTGAATGCTGATCAGGAACAGCACCGACTCGTACTGATTGACTCCGGACAAGCGCCGCTCCAGCGAACCGCGCGACAGCGTCGCATAATCGTCACCGATATGTGCCTTCAATTGCCGGAACTCGGCTGCGTTGAGCTCATCGAGACCATGCGTCAGCTGGGTATCGAGCAGGACGCCACCAATCAGGCTGAGGATCGCGAAGGTGATGGTCGCCGCGAAAGCGTACCAGAATGTCAGGCGCGCGCCGATGCTTCTCACAGCAACTGGTAACCGATCCCGCGGACCGTCTTGAACACGGGCACCGACGTGAGCACGGCGATCTTGGCGCGAAGGCGGCTCATGTAGACGTCGAGGAGGTTGGTATCGACGTCGAAGTGTGAATCCCAGATCTTCTCCGCGATCAGCGAGCGCGTCAGCACCCGCCCGGCGTTCTGGACGAAAATCGTCATCAGAGCATATTCACGCGCCGTCAGATCGAGTTGCTTGCCGTCGACGCGAACGACATGGGCGAGCAGATCGAGGGTGATGCCATTATGTTCGTAGACGGTCTGTTTGCGCGCCGCCTGTCGCCGCAGCAGGGCGCGCATCCGTGCCAGCAGCTCGTCCATCCCGAACGGCTTGGGCAGATAATCGTCTGCCCCGAGATCGAGCCCCGCGACGCGGTCCTGACGACTGTCGCGCGCGCTCAGGATCAGAACCGGCTCGATGAACCCCGCCGCGCGCCAGTCGCGGATGAGGTCGAGGCCATCGCCGTCGGGCAGGCCAAGGTCGAGGATGACGAGGTCATACGCCGTTTCGGCGATCGCGTCGGACGCAGCAGCACAGTTGGTCACCCAGCGAACGATATGCGCGTGCTGCGCCAATCCCTGCTGAAGGAAGCGGCCCAACTTCTCCTCGTCTTCGACCACCAATAGTTTCAATGTCATTCCCGCAGTCGTTTCGCCGACGCCGCCATGATCCGCCTGTCGATCGACCCCGTCAATCGACAGGCGATGCCTGAAAATCCTGTCAGAAAGCCGTTAGGCTGACTTCAGGATCGGCGTCGATACGCCCGATCAAGCGGCGTTGACCGCGCGGATACAGGGGAGAAGCGTGTGCGTCGGTTGCTCAGCATCATCATTGCGGTCGGCGTCGGCGCGGCGGCCAGCCCGGTCTATCGCCTCCAGTCCGAACAACCCCTCAAGGGCCGGTCGCCGGGTTGGGATTATGTAGCCTTCGAGGCCGGGCGCAATCGACTGTTCCTTGGGCGCCGCACTGCCGGTGTGACGGTAGTCGATGCCGCCACGGGAAGTGTTTCCGCCACAATTGCCGACAGCATCGGCGCCAACGTCGCGTTGCCGGTCCCGACGCTGGGACGTGGCTATACCGCCAACGGCGACGGATCGACGACGATCTTCGCCCTCGACACGCTGAAATCCATTTCGCGGGTGAAGGTCGGCGAGGCGGTCGATGCGGTGTTCTTCGACGCCGTCACGGGACTGCTTGTCTTCACCGATGGCGACCACAAGCGCCTGATCCTGTTCGACCCTAAAACCAACGCGGTTGCGGGGTCCATTGCCGTACCCGCCGAAGAGCTCGAAGGCGCAGTCGCGACCGGTGACGGGGGGCTGTGGGTCAACGAACGCGACCGCGACCGGATCGCGCACGTCGACCTTAAGACGCGGACCCTCGTCGCCGACTATCCTCTGCCCGGTTGCAGTCAGCCAACGGGGCTTGCCTTCGATGGGGCGTCCAAGCGGCTGTTCGTCGGCTGCAAGGGCACCGCGCCAGTCCTTGCCGTCGTCAATGCCAAATCCGGCTACGTCGTCGCCCGCGTCGGAATCGGGCGCGGCAATGACGGCGTCGTCTGGGATGCCGGTCGCAAGCGTATTTTCACCGCAAACGGGATCGACGGCAACATTGTCATGATCGACCAGAGCGGCCCCGACAATTACCGCTTCGCCGGTGCTTTCACAACTCGCCCGATCGCACGAACGCTTGTTGAGGACCCCGCCACGGGACGCATTTTCACGATGACCGCGAGCGGAATCGTCGACCCCAGCCGCCCCCGTAACCTGAAGGCGGGGGCGTTTTATCCTAACCGCTACCTCGACGATTCGTTCGTGTTACTAACCTACGCGCCGCAATAACCGGGGGGTTCGACCGTGACAATTCAGGATGCCACACTCGACGCCGTGCCGCCGCGCCGCCAGCTCATCGACTGGTCGATCGGCATCGTGCCTATCGCCGTGGCGCTCGTCATCATCGCCATCATCGCCGCCTATGTCGCGCAGGGAAAGGTGCCCGCCGACCTGACGACGGCGATCCCGGTCCTCGCCCTTGGCGGGTTCGCCTGTGCGGAGATCGGCAAACGCCTTCCCGGCCTGCGCCGGATCGGGGCGGCAGCGATCTTCGCGACCTTCATCCCGTCGTACCTTGTCTACATACACGCTATCCCCAAGCCGCTTGAAACGGCGATCAAGACGTTCACCGATCAGAGCAATTTCCTATACCTGTTCATCGCCGCAATCATCGTCGGGTCGATTCTTGGCATGGACCGACGCGTTCTTATCGGCGGCTTCGTCAAGATCTTCGTACCGATTTTTACCGGGTCGATCGTTGCCGTCGTCGTTGGCTGCGCGACGGGTATGGCGCTGGGCTTCGATCTGCCGACCGTCGCGTTCAAGATTGTCGTTCCTGTCCTTGGTGGCGGCGTCGGCGAAGGGGCGATCCCGCTGTCGATCGGCTATGCCGCACTCCATGGCGGCGATCAGGGCGCTCTCTTGGCCGAGATTCTTCCCGCCGTGATGTTTGGTAGTCTGACCGCCATCCTGCTCGCGGGCGGCCTTAGCCTGCTCGGAAGGTGGCGCCCGTCGCTGACGGGAAATGGGGCGCTCCAGCCGGGTGAGATCGATGAGCCACTCGACCATGGACAGCTGCGCCTCATTCCCGACCTGTCGACGATCGGTGCCGCCTTGGTGCTGGCGATGACGCTGTTCATGGCGGGCGCGCTGCTCCAGAAGCTGACCAACTTTCCGGCACCCGTGACGATGCTGTTTCTGACCGTCGCGCTCAAACTGTCGCGCTTCGTGTCACCGCGTCTCGAGCAGGGAGCCTTCCGCAACTATCAGTTCGCCGCGACGCTACTAACCTATCCGTTGCTGTTCGCGATCGGCGTGTCGAAGACGCCGTGGGACAAATTGATGAGTGCCTTCAACGCGCCCGAGCTCATCACCATCGTCGTTACCGTCGTCGCGCTGACTGCAACCGGCTTCTTTGTCGGTCGGCTGGTCAACATCTACCCCGTCGAGGCGGGGATCATCGCGGCGTGTCGGGCGAGCCAGGGCGGAACCGGCGACGTCGCCATCCTGTCGGCGTGCGACCGGATGCAGATGATGCCGTTCGCGCAGGTCGCGACACGGATCGGCGGGGCGCTGACGGTGACGATCGCCCTCGCCGCCTACGCCCGATACGGCTAGCCGATGACGGACACGTCGACAAACGCTCAGGCCTACTGACCGCGCGGCAGCATCCGCTTGAGCACTCCGTCGCGCAGGAAATAATGGTGGATCAGCGCGGCGCTCGCATGGAGTCCGGCGAGGATCAGGATCAGCGTCGCGCCGAGCCCGTGCCACGTCGTTACTCGGTTCGACAAAAGGTGCCGCGCGTCTTTGTCCCAAGTCCCCCATTTGGGCAGGTGGCCAAAGCCGAACATGTCGTCACCGCGCAGCATCTCGTTGAAGACACCGAGCCCGACGACGACGATGAGCACCGCGTACAGCGTCAGGTGCATCGCCTGCGACACCAAAGCGTCGAGCGTCTTCGCCTGCGCTAGCCGCCTTCCACCACTCGCCCGCCACACCACGCGCCACGCGAGGGCGAGGGCGAGCAGCGAACCGAGGACGACATGGACGGCGCGGGCATCGACGCGCGGCGGCCCCTTGGCGAACCAGTCGATGGTATGCCCGCTCGCCCATTGCGCGACGACGAGCAGCGCGACGGTCCAGTGGAGGGCGATCGTCCGCGCATCATAGCGCGTCGCGGCGAGGCTCGTCATGGTGCGGTCACCGCCCACAAGACGGCGGCGCGAAAAAGCGCGCGACCCTCGGGACGCAGCGCTTCGAACGTATCCTGCCAGACGAAGAAGCTGACGCGCCGAGCCGGGGCGAGGGCCTCGCCGGCCATTGTCGCGCCGCGCTCATACGCGAAGATCGCGGCCTTGTCCGGCTCGCCGCGCAACGTCGCGATCGTGACGGCACCAAGGCCCGGCTTGCCCCAGTTCATCTTGAAATGCTCGTCGGTCAGGACGTTCTGGACCCCTGCCGCCAACCCCGCCGCGAGCGGGTGCGGCGCGTTGACGATGGTGACGAACCTTTGGTCGTCGTCGGTGCCATAGTCGCGGTGGTTCTTTTGTCCGGCCATCGCCAGGTCGCCGAGAATATCGTTCTCGAACGTGATCAGCGGGATCGGCGTCTCGCGGTACTTGTTGGCGACGTCGAGCGCGTCGACCGTTTCGGACACAATGATCAGGTCTTGACCCGCCGTTTCGGTGGAGGGCGCGTGTTCGTCGGCCTCACGAACATGGAAGCCGAGGCCGTGGAGCCAGTCGACCACGGCCAGGTCGTTGCGCCGCCAGGTCTCCAGCGTCATGACGCGCTTGGGGTCGAGCGGCGTTGCGGCACGCGCACTCTCAAGCTTGGTCCGGTTAAAGACGTACAGAACCGACTTGCCGCGCGCCCCACTGGCATCGACCGTCGCCGCGTGACCCCGACAGGGCGCGAGGAGCAGCATCGCCGTCACGGTGGCCAGGATCGCTCCCGGCACCGTCGTCAGCCGACCTGTTGCCACTGCCATCGCATGCACCCCTCGGGCCGGGCACCGTTGCCCGGATAGCGAAGGTTTAAAACCGCTTTCTGACAATTGGCTGACGGCCCGCCGATCGAAACCTTGCGTCGTATTGGCGCTCAGCGACCGACCCCGTATCGCCGCCGCCCGAAGGCGACGGCGGCAAGGGCGGACTTAAAGCTTCACGCCGAGGCGGAGATAGCCGAACTGCCCGGGCACATCATAGGTTGTCGGGTCGTAGTTCGGCCCGGTGCAGCTGTAGCAGGCGGGCGGGTTCTTGTTGAACACGTTGTTGACGCCGACCGTGATGTCGACCCGGTGCTGCAGCGCGCTCGGCGAGACGGTCAGGCGAACGTCACCATAAAAGGTGTCGCCCAGACGATTGCCCGGCTTGCTCGACGTCTCAACGACATGGTCGATATAACGCCCCGTGAACGACGCATCGATATCACCGAATGCCCAGTCGATGACGCCCGTGCCCTTGAACCGCGGGTATGACTGATCGGGGAAGCCGCGCGTCGTACCCTTATAGTTCGTTGTCGTGAAGCCGACCGTCGCGGGGAACGTCTCGGTGTACTTGAGCAGATAATTGCCGTTGAGCGACAGACCGACCGTTCCGAAACCAGCCTTGGGCGACCGGTAGTTGACCGTGAGGTCGATGCCGCGCGTGCGGATCCCGCCGATGTTCTGAAGCACGGCGTTGATCCGCGAGATCGCGCCGCTGCCCGACCGGATGATCGCCGCGCAGCTCAGCGGATCGCCGGAGTTGGCGCAGCGGGTCAGCGTTAATTGAGCGTCGGTCGGCGCAATCGCGTTGGTGATGCGAATGTCATAATAATTGCCTTCGACGCTGAACGCGCTGGCGAAGCCGCTGGTCCGTGCCCACGCCGGCGAATAAACCGCGCCGAAGAGCAAGGTATACGACTTCTCCGGGCGGAGCTTGGCATTGCCGCCGGTCAGGACGCCGAGCTGGCCACCATTTGGCTCGGCATAGCTGCCGTTCGCGGGAACACCGTTTGCGGTGCAGTTGGCGCGCACGGTTGCGGAGGTGCGATACGGCGACCCGGCGACGTTGGTGCACGGATCGTCGATCGGTGCGTCGGCGCGTGACGCGGCCCCGAACAGTTCGCCGATCGCCGGCGCGCGGAAGCCGGTGGCATAGCTGCCGCGCAGCAGGATATCGGCGACGGGCTTCCACAGGACCGAGCCGGTGTACGTCGTGCTGTTGAACCCGGTCGAGTAGTCGGCGTACCGCACCGTCCCGTCGAGCGCGAGCGAGTAGAAGAACGGGGTGTCCTTGAGCAGCGGGACGCTCAACTCGCCATAGACCTCGTTGGTGCTGTAATGGCCCGATGCCGGCTGCGACGGGATATCCGCCCCCAGCCCGGCGGCGATGACCGGATCGGGATTATAGCTGCCGTACTGATAGCGATGCTCGTAACCGACCGCGACGCCGACCGGGCCCGCGGGCAGGTCGAACAGGTCGCCGTTGACGTTCGCCGTATAGTCGAACAGTTCCTGGCGGCTGCGATCCTGCTCGGTGAAGCCGACATAGGCCAGCATCGCCGGGGGGATCGACCCGACGCCGCCAAAGATGTTGAACGGCACGCACGCCCCGGTGCACAGGGCGACCGGGCCGAGCGCCTGCTTCAGCCGCGCGGCGTTGATATTGCCGGTGAATTGCTGATGGGCATCGTTGTAGCCGAGGCTGGCGTTGGCATCCCAGTAGAACTTGTGCGTGCCGAGCAGGAACGACCCGTCGAGCGTCGCGGTCGCGCTCATCGTGTCGACCTGCTGCGTGTAGGTCCGCTGACCGGCTTCGACGAGGCGACGGCGGACGGTGCTGTAGTTCGCCGGGGCATCGCCGGGGTTGCCCGCCGACAGCGTCCCGAACGGGTTATACGGGTTCGACCCATCGATCGTGATCGTGTCGAGCAGATTGCCGTTCCCGGCGTCGGGGCCGATGAACAGCGGCAGGAACGCCGCCTGATTCTGCGAATTACGGCGGTTATATTCGGCCTTCACGCGCAGATTGATCGTCGATGTGACTTCCTGCTTGGCGCTGATGAACGCCCCGTACCGCTCCGATGGGGTCAGGAAATAGTTGAACGGCGCGAAGTTGAACCGCGCTGCCGACGTGAAGCGGGTGAAGTCACCCGCAACGAGGGTTGGGTCGTAGACCGGGGTGCGCCCGATGACCGGCGCGCGCAGCGTCAGGGACTGACCGTTAACGTCATAACGCCCGAGTGGCGGCGCGCTGCTGCACCCGCCGATCGGGTCGGTGCAGCTTGTCTGGAACGGGTTGGGGAATTGCGACGTCGACCGGTTGCGGGTCCGCACCGCCTCCTGCTTCACGTAACTGCCGCCGAACACGATCGACGTCGTCGGCAGCTTTACGCCGTAGCTGGCGTTATAATCCTGAGTGTGACCGTCGCCCTGGCGGAAGGTGCCGAACTGCGCCGAGGCAACGAGGCCCTGTTGCGCTGTCTTGGTGATGATGTTGACGACGCCGGCGAGCGCGTCGGAGCCGTACAGCGGCGACTGGCCCGACTGCAGGACCTCGATACGCTCGATCGAGCTGGTCGGGATGGTGTTGAGGTCGACCGTCGACGGGATGCCGCTCGCGCTCGTGCCGTTGACGAAGCGGATGCCGTCGACCAGCACCAGCGTCCGCTTGGCAGTCAGGTAGCGCAAGTCGATTTCAGCCGACCCGGCCCCGACGCCGCCGCCATCGAGCGGGTTGCCGATGTTGCCGCTGTTGTTGACCTTCGAATTCAAACCGCCGCTCGCACTCGGGAGGCGTTGGAGAATATCGGCGACCGCCGACAGGCCGGTACGCTGGATCGCCTCGGCATCGATGACGACGACCGGACTTTCCTGCGCGAGCGGATCGCGGCGGATGCGGCTGCCGGTAACGATGATTTCTTCGACACCGGGCGTCTCGGCGATGCTGGCCGCAGCCGGGGTGGTCACTGCCTGCGCCGCGACCGTAGCGGGGGCGAGCACCACCATCGCGCCCATCGCGCCGCCCAGAAGCAAAGCCTTGGTTGTCATCTTAATTCCCGCTGATCGTCAACACGATGAGAGTGTTACGACTTTGCAGCTAGGAGACAATTAACACGCTATGTTGCAGCGCAATAAAGTCACCTGATGTCACATATCTGCAACACAAGCGCACGGCACAGACGATGGTCACGCCCGTCTAGAAATTATGCCCCAACCGCAGGCCGATCGTGCGCGGCGTGTTGGCGACGACATAGGGCCGCTGAAAACACGTCCCGCATTCCTGGTAACGCGAGAGCTGTGCACGCTTGTCGAAGGCGTTTTCGACGACGATCTCCGCCGACAGGAACGGCCAGTTGACGCCGAACGCGAAGTCAAAGGTCGTGTACGCCGCCAGCCGCCCGAGACCTGCCGCCGGGTTGTAGGGATTCCCGGTTCCCGGCGCGAACGACAGCGTGCGAATATCCGACGACGCCGAGCTCGAATGGACGACGACCGCTTGGATATGTCCCTTGGCGGTGTCGGTCAGCGACGCTTCGTACCGTGCGGTGCCGTTGATCTTGAACTGCGGCGTGATCGGCAGGCGGGTGCCCGACGCCGACTGGATATAGTTCGCCTGACCCTGCGGCCCGGCGTTGGCGCAGGTCGCACTGGTGTCCTCATAGGCGCACAGGACCCGGCGGGTCTTAGCGTCGGTATACGCCCCCGCCGCGACAAAGGTCAGGCCCGGCGCAGTGGTCCAGTTGACGTCGACCTCGACGCCCTTGATCCGCGCGCTGGGACCGTTGTGGATTTCGGTGAAACTGTTCTGGCCGAGGAAGGCGAACTGGAACTTCTCCCACTCCTGCTGGAACACCGCGCCGTTGACCTTGAGGCTCCGGTCGAACCAGCTCGTCTTGAAGCCGATCTCGTAATTCTGGAGGAAGTCGCTGGCATAGGGCGACAGTCCGGCGCGCCGGTTGATGCCCCCGGGGCGATACCCGCGGCTGACGGTGCCGTAGAGCAGGTGATCGCCGTCGATCTTCCACGTCAGGTTGGCCTTGTACGTGAAGCCGGTGTCGCTCGCATCCTTGGGAACGATCTTGCCCCCCTGGAACGTGCCGAGGTTGGTGCAGAAACTGCCCGGCACATTCGCCGGAAGCAACTTGCCCGTCGGATTGTCGCGCAGTGTCGCGCCCGTCGACGTGAAGCAGCCCGCGACGCCAGTCCGCGAGCTGCCGGCGGCATTGTACGGCGGACCGTTCGGATCGCGCCCGAAGCCAAAGAAGCCGATCAACGTGTTGTCGTATTTGAAATAGCGCCCGCCGCCGGTGAAGGTGACGGTCGGCAGGATGTCGTAGCTCGCCTCGCCGAACACGGCGTAGTCGCGGTCGGTGCGATCCTGCTGCGTCAGCCACAGCGTCCCCGGGCGCCCGTTGACCGACAGGTTCGCGGCAAGGTTGGCGACCTGATAATCCTGATGGATCAGGTGAGTCTGAAGCTGATAAAACAGTCCGCCGACAACGCGAAAACGGTTGTTGACCGGCGACGCGAAGCGCAGCTCCTGACTGAGCTTGGTGAAGTGATCGTTGCCGACGATCGTCTGCGACGGGTCGATGTGCTTGCCGGCATTGTCCTGAAAATAGAAATACTGGGCGATGCCCCCGGCCCCGGCGTAAAGCGAATCATATTGCTCGGCATAATCGGTATAGTCGGCAGAGCTGTGGATGACGCGGTCGAGGTACGCCCCGGCATACGTCAGGTCGAAGTTGCCGACCTTGCCCGTCACCGTCAGCGCCGCTTGGACGAAGCGGTCGCGGTAATATTCCGGCGCAAAGTGCTGAACCTTCAGGTCACCGAGGCGCGGGTCGAAGCCGAAGCCGCCGTGGTTGACCTGGCTTTGACCGAATACCGCAGGCTCGACGGTCCAGTTGTCGTCGAGGTCGATCTTGAGCGCGGCACGCCCACCGATAAGGTCGACGTCGTTATAGTTGTTCTTGACGAAAGCCTTGTTATTTCTAGTAACGGCGACGCCGTTGCTGTCGGGCAGAAACGTCCGGCTACCGGCGATATTATCGATATAGCCCGCGTTCTTCTGGTACCAGCCGACCGCGCGCGCGGCGACCCGGTCGCTGACCGGCACGTTGACGAAGCCCTCGATCTTGCCGCCGACGCCGCCGTGCGCGACGGTGTTGAGCTCCGCGTTCACCGCCCCCGACAACTGGCCGATTACCGGCTTGTTGGTGATGATCCGGATCGTGCCCGCTTCCGACGACGCCCCGTACAGCGTCCCCTGCGGTCCGGCGAGCGCCTCGATGCGGGCGATGTCGTAAATATGGACGTCGAGGGTGCCGCCGATCGTCGTGACCGGCTGTTCGTCGAGATAGACGCCGACCGACGGCAGCGGTCCCGAATGGTTGCCGTCGCCGCCGCTGACGACGCCGCGGATATAGACTTCGGTCTGGCCGGGCTGTGTCGTCTGGAATGCGACGCTGGGAAGGAATTTGGAGAAATCGTTGAAATTGCCGACGTTGAGTTGATCGAGCTTCTTCGTTCCCAGAACCTGAATGCTGATCGGGACGTTCTGAAGATTCTCCGACCGCTTTTGAGCGGTAACGACGATTTCGTCGAGGGCAGGCGCGGGGCTGGCGTCGGCAACGACCTGTGCCATCGCCGCAACAGGCAGCACGCTCGACGCGAGCAATGCCACGATAATCTTCGACCCGAGCCCGTACTGCATCGTTTCATTTCCTGAAAGCATTGCACGCTCGGTCGGTATCACCCAACTGTCAAGAAGCGTGGCGGCATTGCTGCCATTGCTCGGCATCTCTGTGGCATTTGGGTGTCAGTCGCGCCCGAACGCGGGGCCGAGGGCGTCGCGCAGCGGGCCGAGCCACGCATCGTAAGCGCGCCACGCATCGGTCCCATCGGTGAAAATCGGCCGGCGGACCTGTTCCGAACTCGGCGTCCGGACAGCGCGGTCGGTTTCCCAGAAGCGCAGGCACGCGGGATCGAACGGCAGGCCGCAGTGGGCGAGAAGAGCGCGGATCGTCGCCTCGGTTTCGGCCACCATCGCCTCGTGATCGACGCGGTGGACCGCTCCGGGCGCGACCGCATCGAAGTGCGCCATCAGCGCGGCATAGTCGCGGTAATAGTGCCCGAAGTCGGCGAGGCCGTAGCTGAACCCCTGCCCGCGCGCGAAATGCTGGGTGAAGTTGGACCAGCCGCACGCGAGCGGATGCCGCCGCGCGTCGATGATCGTCGCGTTCGGCAAGATCAACCGGATCAGCCCGACGTGGAGCCAATTGTTCGGCAATTTGTCGATGAAGCGCGGGCGCCCCGTCTTGCGCTGCGGGGCGGTGCGATCGAGGTAATCGCGGCCCAGCGCCGCAAGGTCGGACGGCGAAAGGTCGGCCAGCACCTCCGGATACGCCGTTGCCCCCTTCGCCGACGTCCGCGCGCCGACGCCCCACGCGATCGCGGGCAGGTCGGGCAACTCGGTCGTCCCCTCGACCTGCGGGTGGCTGCTGAGAATTTGCTCGATGAGGGTCGATCCCGAGCGCGGCATCCCAACGATGAAGATCGGATCGGGAGCGGGGTCGCCGCCCGGTGTCGCGAGGCGACCGGCGGAAAAAAAGGCGCGGGCGCGATCGACGGCACGGGTGGTTTCGGCGGGGTCGTAGCGAAGCTGGGCGGCGCGAAGGCGGTTACCCTCGGCATAATGGCCGAACGCGGCGGCGGCGGCGCCGGTATCGGCGCGCGCCTTGCCGATGGCGAACTCGAGGTGAAGGCGGTCGTCGGCGGCGATCGGCTCGTTCAGCGCCGCGGTCATCGCCGCAACATCGCCCGCGGCAAAGCGCGTGGTCTTCAGGTTGGCGAGGCTCCACCACGCCTCGCCGAGTGTCGGCGCCTGCGTGATCGCCTTGCGGTACGCGGTGATCGCTTCCGCCGTCCGCCCGACCGTCTTGAGCGCATGGCCATAGCTCATCCACCCCTTCGGCTGGGCGGGGAAATCGGCGAGGAGCGTCCGATACGCCTCGAGGCTGGCAGCGAAGTCCCCCAACCGGGCGAGCGCGGCGGCGCGCAGGTTGCGATAGCTCGGGTTGGCGGCGTCGTCGACGAGTAGCCGCTCGACCTCGGCCAGCGCATCGGTCGAGCGCGAGCGACGGTGGAGAATGGTCGCAAGGTTGAACCGGGCCTCGGGGAACGACGGTGCCAGATCGAGCGCGCGGCGCAGCAACGTCTCGGCATCGGCGTAGCGTCCCAGCCGCCCGGCGAGTTCGGCGAGCATCCGCATCGCCGCCACATCGGTCGGGTGCGCCTTCAGCCGGGGGCGCAGCAGCCGCTCGGCGACCGCGATCCGTCCGTCGGACAACGCCGCCGCCGCCGCCATCAGGTCGGCATCGCCCACCCCTGCCGCGACCGCCGCACAGTGCGCCGCGTCGCCGCCGACGCGATCACCCGCCGCGATCAGCCTGTCGCCGCGCGCCTGCCATTTGGCGGAAGACAGCCGTGGACCGGGACCGTCCGGAGACAGCGGCGGGAGCGGGATCACGACGTGGGCAAGCGGCTTAAGGTCACGGAATTGTCGCGGAACAGGCTGGATCGTTGACCTTAAGCGCGGATCGCGGGTCGCGGCGGCGAATGCCTGAACATATCGTCGGTACCAGCACGCTCATTTCATCTCCCCAATCGCACCCGGATTATGCCACGAACCGAACTCTGTAGGACAGCGCGTTTTCTTGCGCGGTCGCCGCCGTTGCCACTCCCCCTCCCGACACGCTACGTTCGCACCATCAACCGGGGAACAATGATGCGCCGCGCGCTTACCATCGGCCTTGCCGCGCTGCTTCCCATGGCAGTGTCCGCCGCACCGCACCCGCAGGCCGAAGCGTCGGCGCTCGACCTGGCGACCCGAGCCATCGCCCTGCGCTCGGTACGCGGGCCGGGGAATGCGACACCGCAGGTAGCCGCACTGTACAAAGCGGCGCTTGTCGCGGGCGGCTTTGCCGATGGCGACGTGACGATCACCCCGGTCGATGACACCGCCTATCTGATCGCCACCTGGCGCGGGTCCGATGCCACGCTCAAGCCGCTCGTCATCTCGGGCCATATGGACGTCGTCGAGGCAAAAGCGGCCGACTGGACCCGCGACCCGTTCGTGCCCGTCGTCGAGAACGGCTACCTCTACGGGCGCGGCGCGACCGACATGAAGCTCGACGGCACAGTCGCCATCGCCGCGCTCGTCGAACTGCGCCGCGAAGGCTATCGCCCGCGCCGGTCGATCGTCATCGAATTTTCGGGCGACGAAGAGACGGTGATGAAAACCTCGGGCCTGATCGCCGAAAAGCTGTCCAACGCCGACCTCGTCCTCAACATCGACGGTGGCGGCGGAACGCTCGACGAGAAGACCGGCAAACCGCTGTACTGGACGTGGCAGGGGGCGGAAAAGACCTACGCCGATTTTGAGATGACGGTCACCAACCCGGGCGGCCATTCGTCCGCGCCGCGAAATGACAACGCCATTGTCCAGCTGTCGCGCGCGCTTGCCCGGATCGGGGCGTATCACTTCACGCCCGAGGTCAACGACCTGACCCGCGCCTATTTTGTCCAAGCGGCAAAGTACGAGGACCCGCAGACCGGAGCCGCGATGCGCGCCTTCGCCGCCAACCCCGCCGACGCGGCAGCAATTGCGACGCTCACCGCGAATTACGAAACGGTCGGCGCGATCGGGACGACATGTGTCGCCACGATGGTCAGTGGCGGCCACGCGATCAACGCCCTGCCGCAGCGCGCGACGGCGAACATCAACTGCCGGATCTTCCCCGGCCATCAACCGGCGGCGATCATGGCGGAGTTGAAAAGCGTTGCCGCCGAGCCGGCGGTCGCGTCCACCGATGTCACCGAAGGCGCGGTGCCAAACGACGCCTCCCCGCTGCGTCCCGACTTCGTCGCGGCGGTAACGTCGGCGCTCGGCACTGTGTATCCCGGCGTCCCCGTCTTTCCGTCGCAAGCGTCGGGAGCGAGCGATTCGATGTGGTTTCGCTACCATCACGTCCCGAGCTATGGCGCGAGCCCAATGTTCATCAAGGGGTCGGACGACTTCGCCCACGGTCTCAACGAGCGCGAGCCGGTTGCCAACATCGCGCCGGCGATCATCTATTACCTGTCGGTTTTCCGCGACCTGTCGCGGTGAGCAGCGCGCCCGGCCCTGCCCCTGATTGGGACCGAGGCGCCGGAACGGGGCACGACCCCGGCGCCGGAACGGGGCACGACCCCGATGCCGACTGGAGCTTGCCGGGTTGGACATACACCGATGCGGACTTCTTCGCCGCCGAGATGGATGCCGTCATCCGCCCATCGTGGCAGATCGTCTGCCACGTCAGCGACGTCGCGCGGCCCGGCGACTTCCACACGATCGACTATCTGGGTGAAAGCATCGTCGTCGTGCGCGGCGACGACGGCAAGGTCCGCGCCTTCGCCAATGTTTGCCGCCACCGCGCGATGCGTCTCGTCGCGGGGCTGCGTGGCTGCGCGCGCAAGATCGTCTGCCCGTATCACGCCTGGACGTATGAGACCGACGGACGGCTGAGCGGGGTGCCGATGCGCGGCGACTATCCGGCACTGCGGCTGGAAGACAACGGCCTCGCACCGGTCGATGTCGACATCTGGCGGGGTTTCGTCTTCGTCCGGCTGAGCGGCGACGGGCCGTCGGTTGCGACGATGATGGCCCCCTATGACGCCGAGGTCGCGCCTTATGCTCTCGACGACGTGCGGACGATCAGCCCGGCACGGCTGCGCGAGCGCGCGGTGAACTGGAAGAACGTCGGCGATAATTATTCGGACAATCTCCACATTCCCGTCGCGCACGACGGGCTGACGCGGCTGTTCGGCAAATCATATGCGATCGCCGCCGAGCCGTGGGTCGACAGAATGTCGGGCGAACTGGCCGACGCGCCGTCTACCAACCGATGGGAGCGTTTCTATCAGGCGCACCTGCCCCCTGCCCCCCACCTGCCGGCGACGAACCAGCGGCGGTGGCTGTATTTCAAATTATGGCCGAACATGGCGTTCGACCTGTACCCCGACCAGATCGATTTCATGCAGTGGCTGCCGTTGACGCCGACGACCAGCGTTCTGCGTGAAATGGCGTTCGCCCTGCCCGACGGCCGGCGCGAGATGAAGCTTGTCCGCTACGCCAATTCGCGGATCAACCGCGTCGTGAACGCCGAGGATACCTTCCTGATCGAGCGGGTCCAGGCGGGGATGGCGTCGCGCAGCTATTCCGTCGGGCCGCTCGCGGCGAGCGAGGTTTGCCTCCGCAGCTTCGCCCGCAAGATCCGCGCGGCAGTACCCGAAGCGCGACGCCACCGCGCCCCGCCGTCCGGGTGGAACCAGCGCGCACCGAGGAATTTACGATGACCAAGGCCTATGACGCGCTCATCATCGGCGGCGGTCACAACGGGCTGGTGTGCGCCTTTTACCTTGCCCGAGCAGGGATGAAGGTCCGCATTCTCGAGCGCCGTGGCGTGGTTGGCGGGGCGGCGGTGACCGAGGAATTCGCGCCGGGTTTTCGTAATTCGACCGCGAGCTACACGGTTAGCCTCCTGCGGCCGCGGGTGATCACGGACATGCGCCTCCACGAACGCGGCTGGCGGATCGTCGAGCGGACGATTTCGAACTTCTTCCCGCACCCCGACGGCTACCTCAAACTCGGCGGCGGCACGGCGCGGACGCAGGCCGAATTCGCGCGTTTCTCGGCACGCGATGCAGCGACGTTCCCGGCCTATGAAGTCGCCCTCGAGCGCGTCGCCGAGGTGCTGCGTGACTTGTCGCTCAAGACGCCGCCGAACGCCGATGGCGGTATCCGCGCACTCCTCGCCGCCGCCGCGCAAGGTCGCCGCGTCGCGGGCATGGGGGTAGCGGCGCAGCGCGATGTCCTCGCCCTGTTCGTCAAGTCGGCGCGCGACTTCCTCGACGGCTGGTATGAGAATGATTTCGTCAAGGCAGCGTTCGGCTTCGACGCCGTCGTCGGCAATTACGCCAGCCCCGACACGCCGGGGTCGGCGTATGTCCTGCTCCATCACGTCTTCGGCGAGATCAACGGCAAGAAAGGCGCGTGGGGCCATAGCGTCGGCGGCATGGGCTCGATCACCCAATATATGGCCGAGGCCTGCGTCGAACTGGGCGTCGAGATCAGCCTCGAAGCGCCGGTGGCCAAAGTGCTGGTGGACGGCGGCAAAGTCGGCGGCGTCCGGCTCGAAAGCGGCGAGGAGATCGCCGCGCCGATCGTCGCCACCAATGTCGGCCCGGCGCTGTTGTTCCGCCAGCTCGTCGATCGCAGCGATCAGCCGCCCGATTTCGCGCGGGCGATCGACGGCTTCAAGACCGGGTCGGGCACCTTCCGGATGAACGTCGCACTGAGCGAACTACCCGATTTCGCCGTCCTTCGCGGCAAGGAACGCGCCGAACACCATACCGCCGGGATCATCATCGCGCCGACGCTCGACTATATGGACCGCGCCTATACCGACGCGAAGGCGTTCGGCTGGTCGAAAGCGCCGATCGTCGAAATGAAACTGCCGACCACGGTCGACGACAGCCTCGCCCCGCCGGGACGGCATATCGCCAGCCTGTTCTGCCAGCAGTTCGCGCCGGTCTTACCCGACGGCCAGTCGTGGGACGATGTTCGCGAAGGCGTCGCCGACCACATCATCGACACCGTCACCGCGCACGCACCCAATTTCAAGGCGGCGGTGATCGCCCGGCAGATCCACTCGCCGCTCGATCTCGAACGCAAATTCGGGTTGATCGGCGGCGACATCTTCCACGGACAGATGGGCCTCGACCAGCTATGGGCGGCGCGCCCCGTGCTCGGCCACGGCGACCACCGGATGCCGGTCGCGGGCCTGTATCTGTGCGGATCGGGAAGCCATCCCGGCGGCGGCGTTACCGGCGCGCCGGGCCACAACGCGGCGCACGAAATCCTGCGCGACCGCAGCGTGCTAGGCCGCCTGTTTCCGCGCCGCGCCGCGTAGCGCATAGACCGGCGGCGCGGTTAGCATCAGGACGACGCTGAGGCCTGCCGCCTCCGCCCCGGCCCCCCAGAAGGCGACGGCCGTGAACGCAAGCCCCCCCCTCGCCGTCACCACCGCGACGCGCCGGGCGAGCGCGGCAACGAGGATCGCGACGTACAGCCACAGCGTCGCGCACGTCGATAGCAGCATCGCAGCGGTGAACATCCCGCCCAGCGAGCGGCTGGCGTTGACGAGGACCAGCGCACTCGCCAGTGCCGATGACAGCAGCAGGACGCGGACCGGAACGTCGCGCGCCGACGTGCGGGCGAACCACCGGGGCAGCAACCCGGCGCGCGCCATTCCGAGCGGCAGCTCGCCTTGGATCAGCACCCACCCGTTCAACGCCCCGATCGCGGCGATTGCGGCGAAGAGCGCCACCCCAAACGCGGCCGCCTCCCCCCAGAAGGTCGCGACGAACAGCGCAAACGGCGCGGGCGAGGCGGCGACGGCGCGCGGCGGCAGCAACAGTACGATGGCCGAACAAACGATGAGGTACAGCACCCCCGTTACCACCGTCCCCGCCATCGTCGCGCGGAGCACGGTTCGCGCCGCATCGCGCACGCGGCCCGCGACAATGCCCGCCGCTTCGAAGCCGACGAGGGCGAACAGCGTGAGCGTCACCGCGCTCGCCAGCCCGGTGACCAGACCGCGTGGCGACGGGAGTGGCGACAGCGTCACCGGCACGCTCCGTCCGACGCCAGCGGCAATCGCCACGACGGCAAGCAGCGGCAACAGCTTGAGGACCGTCGTCACCACCTGAAACTCACCTGCCCGCCGCGCACCGGCGAGATTTAGCGCGGTCAGCACCCAGATCAGCCCGACCGCGACCAGCGCGCCGGTCACCGGCGTCGCGGCGACTGGCGGGTAAAGCGCCGCAAGATAGCTCGTCGCGGCGATGGCGATGGCGGCATTCGCCGACCACACGGCCACCCAATAACTCCAGCCGACGAGAACGCCGGGCAGCGGTCCGATGACAGCGGCGGTGACCGCGATCGCACCGCTGACGTCGGGCATCGTCGCCGCCAGCCGCGACAGCGTCCAGCCGATCGCCAGCGTCCCCGCGATGCTGACCACCCACGCCACGACCCCGGTCCAACCGTACGGCGCGAGCGCCGACGGGACGAGGAACACCCCCGACCCGATCATTCCGCCGACGACGAGCGCGGTCGCCGTCCAGAACCCGAACGGACGGCGGCTATTGTCAGCCGCCGACGTGAAATCTGCGTCGGTCACCATGACAACTGAGCACGGGCACGGCGGCAAGACCAAACGCGGCGTAGCGTAACTTTACCGCGACCAAAAATTTGGGCGATTGCCTACATATGCGGTCGGGATACGTTATCACCGTAACAACAAGGAGGGCTGGCGTGCGCGCAATCATCGGACTCGGGTTGTTGCTGAGCATCTTCGCGATGACGGCCCCGCTCCACGCTGCCAGCGGTGCGAGTTCGACGACGATCCTCAACGTCAGCTACGATCCGACACGCGAGCTGTACAAGGACATCGACGCCGCCTTTGCCGCGCAGTGGAAGGCGCAGACCGCCGGCAGTATCGTCATCAACCAATCCCACGGCGGCTCGGGCAAGCAGGCGCGCAGCGTTATCGACGGCCTTGAGGCCGACGTCGTCACCCTCGCCCTCGCCTATGATATCGACGAGATCGCCGACAAGGCGAAGCTGCTCCCAGCGACGTGGCAAAAGCGCCTGCCGAACAATTCGACGCCTTATTATTCGACGATCGTGTTCCTCGTCCGCAAGGGCAATCCGAAGGGTATCCACGACTGGAACGACCTCGTGAAGCCGGGCGTCGCGGTCATCACGCCGAACCCCAAGTCGAGCGGCGGCGCCCGATGGAACTATCTCGCGGCGTGGGGCTATGCGACCAAGACCTATGGCGCGGCCAAGGCGCAGGATTTTGTGACCAAGCTCTACCACAATGTCCCCGTCCTCGATTCCGGGGCGCGCGGATCGACGACAACCTTTGTCCAACGCGGTCAGGGCGACGTGCTGCTCGCGTGGGAAAACGAGGCGTATCTCGCGACCCACGAAGCGGGCGGTGACGCCTTTGAAATCATCACCCCGTCGGTCAGCATCCTCGCCGAACCGCCGGTCGCCATCGTCGACAAAAACGTCGCCAAGCACGGCACCGCCACGGTGGCCGAGGCGTATCTTCGCTTCCTCTACACGCCGCAAGGGCAGGAGATCGTCGCCAAGGACTTCTACCGCCCGCGCGACCCCGTCGTCGCCGCGAAATACGCCGCGCAGTTCAAGCCGCTGCAAATGTTCACGATCGACCGCAACTTCGGTGGGTGGCAGCGCGCCCAAAAGGCGCACTTCGCCGACGGCGGCATCTTCGACCAGATTTTCGCATCGGCCAAGAACTGACCGACCGGCGGGCCTCCGTCGCGACAGCGAGCCGTAGTGCAATCTCTTTCGGCTGGCGCCCACGTTCGATCATTCCGGGGTTCGGGCTGACGTTGGGCTTCACCGTTTTCTATTTGTGTGTCGTCGTCCTGATTCCGCTATCGGCGATCTTCATCAAGACGGCGGGGCTCGGCTTCGACCAGTTCATCGCCGTTGCCCTGTCGCGGCGCGCGTTGCTCGCCTACCGTCTCAGCTTCGGCGCTGCCGCCGTCGCAGCGGCGATCAACAGCGTCTTCGGTTTGCTGGTGGCGTGGGTCCTCGTCCGCTACGATTTCGCGGGCAAGCGCATCGTGTCGGCGCTCGTCGACCTGCCGTTCGCCCTGCCGACGGCGGTCGCGGGTATCGCCCTGACTGCGCTCTACGCCCCGACCGGGTGGATCGGCGGCCTGCTCCCGGTCAAGGTCGCCTTCGAACCGCTCGGCGTCGTTGTCGCGCTGACCTTCATTGGCCTGCCGTTCGTCGTCCGCACCGTCGAACCCGTCCTCGCCGACCTCGGCCACGATGTCGAGGAAGCCGCCGCGAGCCTGGGCGCGGGCCGCCGCCAGACCTTCACCCGTGTCATTCTGCCCGCCGTCGCGCCCGCGCTCGTCACCGGCTTCGCTCTCGCCTTTGCGCGCGGCGTCGGGGAATATGGCTCGGTGATCTTCATCGCGGGCAACCTGCCGTACCGGTCGGAGATCGCGCCGCTGCTGATCGTTCAACAGCTCGAACAATATAATTACGCCGGAGCGACGGCAATCGCGGCAACGATGTTGACGGCGTCGTTCGCCGTGCTGCTGGCGATCAACCTGCTCCAGGCGTGGGACCGTCGCCGGATGGCGGCGCTATGAGCACTCGAGAACCGCGGTGGCTGCGATGGACCCTGATCGTGGTCGCTCTCGCGTTCCTGATCGTCAATCTTGCCCTGCCCCTCGCGGCGGTCTTCGCCGGGGCGTTCGCCAAGGGCCTCGCCGCCTATCGCACCGCGATCGTCGAGCACGACGCGGTCGCCGCGATGAAGCTGACGCTGACCGTCGCCGCGATCGCCGTGCCCCTCAACATCGTTTTCGGCGTCGCCGCATCGTGGGCGGTCGCGAAGTTCGATTTTCCGGGCAAGAGCATCCTCATCAGCCTGATCGACCTGCCGCTGTCGGTGTCGCCAGTCGTATCGGGGCTGATCTACGTCCTGCTGTTCGGGCTGCAGGGGTGGGGCGGCGAGTGGCTGCGCGACCACGATATCAAGCTGATCTTCGCCGTGCCCGGCATCGTTTTGGCCACCATGTTCGTCACCTTCCCGTTCGTCGCGCGCGAGTTGATCCCGCTGATGCTCGAACAGGGCCGGACCGACGAGGAGGCGGCGCGGTCATTGGGTGCAAGCGGCTGGCAGACTTTCGCGCGCGTGACCTTGCCCAACATCCGCTGGGGCCTGCTGTACGGTGTGCTCCTATGCAACGCCCGCGCGATGGGCGAATTCGGCGCGGTCTCCGTCGTCAGCGGGCATATTCGCGGGCTGACCAACACCCTGCCGCTCCATATCGAGATTCTATATAACGAATATAATTATGTCGCCGCCTTCGCCGTCGCTTCACTTCTCGCCGGTCTCGCGCTGGTGACCCTCGTCGCCAAGTCGGCGCTCGAATGGCGTTTCGGTGACCAGATTGCGGGCGGCGGCCATTGATCGCCGTGGTGGAGCCATGACCGTCGCGGTCGCCGACCTGACGAAGCGGTTCCGCGATCACCTCGCGCTCGACAGCGTTACGCTCGACGTCCGCCCGGGGGAGTTTCTCGCGCTCCTCGGGCCGTCGGGGTCGGGCAAGACGACGCTGCTCCGCATCATCGGCGGGCTCGACTTTCCCGACGCTGGCACGGTCAGCTTCGCGGGCGAGGATGTCGCCGGCCGCCCCGCGCGCGACCGCCGCGTCGGCTTCGTCTTTCAGAATTACGCCTTGTTCCGGCATATGCGCGTCGCCGACAACATCGCCTTCGGCCTGACCGTCAAGCCGCGCAGTCAGCGCCCGGGTGCCATGGCCATTGCCGCGCGTGTCGATGAACTCCTCGCGTTGGTCCAGCTCCCCGGCCTCGGTCGCCGCTATCCCGCGCAACTGTCGGGTGGGCAGCGCCAGCGCGTCGCCCTTGCCCGCGCGCTGGCCGTCGATCCCGCCGTCCTCCTCCTCGACGAGCCGTTCGGCGCCCTCGACGCGAAGGTGCGGAACGACCTCCGCCGCTGGTTACGCGGGGTCCACGCCCAGATGGGGCTGACGTCGATCTTCGTGACCCACGACCAGGACGAGGCGCTCGACCTCGCCGACCGCGTCGCGGTGATGAACAATGGCCGGATCGAGCAGGTCGACACCCCTGATGCCGTTTATAACCGCCCGGCGACCGCCTTTGTTGCCGACTTTATCGGCAATGCGACGCGCTTCGATTGCCGCCTGAGCGACGGCGCCGTCGAGCTTGCCGGGGTTCGCCTGCCGAACACCGCTCCGCCTGCACCCGATGGCCCCGGCGTCGCCTTTGTCCGCCCGCACGAGTTTGCAATCGCCTCCGCCGGCACGCCGGGGCTCGCCGCCACCGTTCGCCGCGTCACCCATACCGCCGCCATGGCAAACGTCGAGGCGGTGCTGGCCGACGGGCGCGTCGTCGACATTGCGACGGCGACGGTCGCGGTCGACGCGGGGGCGGCGATCACGCTCGTACCGACAGTCGTCCGCGCTTATCCGGCCTGATCGCCGGGCGACGCTTTTTCCGCCGCGAAAACTCGCCGCGCCACGGCGTCGAGCCGCGCGAGTGCGACGGGATCGCGCGCTGCGGGGGCGGTAATCAGGGCATGGTCGAGCACAGTGTCGAGCGGTGACGGCGTCCGTTCGGGCGGCAGCGCGGCTATGAAGTGTTCGATCAGCGCGCGGGCAATCGCCCCGTTCGCCGCCATCTGGGCAAGGATCGCGCTGACCTCGACAAACGCCGCCGTCTCGCGCCAGCAGTCATAGTCGGTGACCATGCCGACGAGAGCATAAGGCAGCTCCGCCTCGCGCGCGAGGCGCGCCTCGGGCATCGCCGTCATGCCGATAACATCGGCCCCCCATTGCTGGAACAACCGGCTTTCGGCACGGGTCGAGAATTGTGGCCCTTCCATCGCAAGATACGTCGCCCCTTCGGCCAGCCGTCCTCCGGCGGCCGTCACGGCGGCGCCAGCGAACGCCGACAGGCGGGAACAGACGGGCTCGGCCATTGACACATGGGCGACCATGCCCGTCCCGAAGAAGCTCGCCGGGCGCGCGACGGTGCGGTCGATGAATTGGTCGACGACGACAAAACGCCCCGGCTCGAGTTCCTCGCGCAGGCTGCCGATCGACGAGATAGCAAGAATGTCGGTGCATCCCGACCGCTTCAAGGCATCGATATTGGCGCGGGCGTTGACCTCGCGGGGCGGGATGCGGTGGCCCCGCCCGTGACGCGGCAGAAAGCGCACGTCGATGGCGCCGATGCGCCCGTGGAGGATCGCGTCCGATGGTTCCCCCCACGGCGTCGCCACCGTCCGCCACTCGGCATCGGCCAGCGCCTCGATCGCGTACAGCCCCGACCCGCCGATAATTCCGATCGTCCACCGCGTCATCGCCGCCTCCGCTTCGCCGCGAGACTGGTGCGTAGAGCATTTTCGACTGGTCGGATCGAAAAAGAGCTAGCCGATCAGCCGCCCGACGTGCGGCATCACCTGATGCGTGCCCGCCACGATCATCGATCCCGCCACATAGACAATCACGATCAGGCCGATGTACGCGATCCAGTGGTGACGTTCGATGATCTTGGCGATGTAACTCGCGGCGACCGCCATCAGCGTCACCGACAGCGCCAACCCGATCAACAGAACGGTCGGATGGTCACGCGCCGCGCCGGCGACGGCAAGGACGTTGTCGAGGCTCATCGACAGGTCGGCAATAGCCACCTGCACGATCGCCTGCATCATAGTTTTCGCCGGTTTCGGCGGCGCGTCGACCGCCGCATGGCCGACCCGGCCGCGCCGCAGCTCGCGGAACAGCTTCCACGCGACCCACAGCAGAAGCAATCCCCCGGCAAGCGTCAGCCCGACGATTTGCAGCAGCCGCGTCGCCAGCAGCGCAAAGCCAATCAGAAACACCAGCGCCATCGCCACGCCGATCGACAGCACCCGCTTGCGCTGGGCGGGCGGCAGGCCAGCGGCGAGGGTGCCGAGAATGATTACGTTGTCGCCGGCCAACATGAGGTCGATCATCAACACCTGACCAAGGGCGGATAGCCCCCCCGGCGTCAGAATTTCAGCGAAATTGAGTATCGGCATGGGTGTGGTCTAGCGGTCGCGGCGCAGTGCGGCAAACGGATTGGCGCGCGCCTTGTCGGCAGCCGCCATCGCGGCGGCGTCGGCCTCGGAGATGACGAAGCGTGCGGCGGCGGCCCGACCATCGGCGGGCGCACGCGGATACGGATCGAGGGCGAGACCGAGCGATTGCGCCATCGCCTCGCCCAGGTCGAGGGCATCGCCGTCGAGCGGCAGAACGTCGAGGTCGGTTCCCGTCAGCTCGATATCGGCGTCGGCAGGCGTAGCGCCCGAGGTGGCGGCATCGCTGAAGCGCAGGTCGATCTCCTCCGCCAGCGCAAACGCGACCGGCTCTGACGAAAAGACGCAGGCCTGCGCGCCGTGCGCCGTCAGCGTTCCCGTCACCCGGATGCCCGCCGCGTCACGAACCACGCTCAGATTTGCCGCCAGATCGGCGAGCGCAAGAATATCGAACCGCTTTGCCAGCGCCGCGCATTCATCCGCGGTCGCGATGACAACCTCGCGCCGCGGGATGATGCCGATTTCACTGGCCCGGGCGATGCGCGATAGTTCGGGCGTCACAAGCTGCCTGCGTCGAGGTCGGCACGGGGTAGCGACGCGATGCGCGCCGCGAGCGATCGGACCCGACGCGCCGCCCAATCGACCGCAGCCGGATCGACAGCGACCCCCCGATACAGATTGCGGGCGAGGGCGTCGCCAAGGTCTTCGCCGCCGCCCAGTGCGTCGCGATAGGCGCCCAACCGCCCCCCGAGCGCCGACACCATCTTCCCGACCTGCTTGCCGACCGTCGGATCGCCGATACCAAGTTCGCGCAAACTACCGTCCATGTCGGCGATGAAGCGTTCGGTCAGGTCGGCCGAGAACTGTCGCGCCCCCCCGGCGTCGCCCTCCGATTCGAGTCGGAGGAGGACCAGGGCGAGGACCAAGGCGACGGCATCGAACCGGCCATCGACGGTGTCGGGGACGCTCCCGGCCATATACCAATCGGGCTGGCGCGCCTCGACAACGATGGCGCGGTAGAGGGCATCACCGGGCAAAGCCGGCGTCGGGCGGAAGAGTCGGGCGAGGAGAGACATGGCAGCCTTGTCGGAATGGTCGGTTATCGCATATTGAGACGATGGCCCGTCGGCGCAACGCCCGGGTGCAGGAGTGCCGATGCGTCCTTTTCCCCTCTTCGCGATCACCGCTCTCCTCGTTGCTGGCGGTTGTTCGACGATTCGCCAGAACCAGGGCTATATTATCGACGGGCCGCTGCTCGCGTCGGTCCAGCCGGGCGTCGACAACAAGAATTCGGTCGAAAAGACGCTGGGCCGCCCGACCTTTGCCGGGCAGTTCAACAGCAATGATTGGTATTACGTCTCGCGCAACACGCGCCAGATCGCCTTTCTCCAGCCCAAGGCGATCAGCCAGTCGATTACCAAGATCAGTTTCGACGCCAAGGGCAATGTGACCAAGATCGACACACGCGGCCTCGAACAGGTCGCCAGTATCCATCCGGTGCGTGACAAGACGCCGACGCTGGGCCGCAACACCGGCCTTCTTGAGGACATCTTCGGCGGCGTTGGCGCCCTCGGCTCCGGTACCCAGACGAACGACTCGGCGGGCGGAACCAGGACCGGCCGCGACGGACCGAAATAGGACCAATGCCTACGGGACTGAGCGCGGGTACGGCACGATCAACGAAGCGATGCTCGGCTGATAAACGCTGGCTGGGGCGGCAGGATTCGAACCTGCGGATGCCGGTACCAAAAACCGGTGCCTTACCACTTGGCGACGCCCCAGTGGCGGCGGTCAGCGGCTTCTACGCGCTGGGACGCGCATG